>NZ_CP012358.1:2045000-2345000 GCF_001267175.1 Thiopseudomonas alkaliphila
GATCACCTCCTTAATCGAAGACATCAGCGTCTTCATGAGCATCCACACGAATTGCTTGATTTATATATGTAATGCGATTGGGTCTACACCCAAGTGATAATTGGGTCTGTAGCTCAGTTGGTTAGAGCGCACCCCTGATAAGGGTGAGGTCGGCAGTTCAACTCTGCCCAGACCCACCAATTTTATCTTACCCTGCGTTATTTAAAGCCTCGTTTAGTTTGACTAAACTTCGCCTTTAAATGCCTTGGTTAACATAAAATTCAGTGTATAAACACTGTCAGTTATCAGATGGGGTAACGGTTCTTCAATACGTTGTATTGGGGCCATAGCTCAGCTGGGAGAGCGCCTGCCTTGCACGCAGGAGGTCTGCGGTTCGATCCCGCATGGCTCCACCAATACATTACATGTAACTGTGACGAGAGATCAGAAATGAGTATTTCTTTGCTTGATTGAAATATTGATTTCTGATTTTTTAATCAGAACTGTTCTTTAAAAATTTAGGTATGTGATAGAAGTAAAAAAGACTAATTCATTACTTTCACTGGTAATGATTAGGCTAAGGTAAAATTTGCGAGTTCAAGCGAATTTTCGGCGAAAGTATCAAACCATTCACGACTGACTTTGAATAATCGCTGTGAAGCAGATTGTTTGGGGTTATATGGTCAAGTGAATAAGCGCATACGGCGGATGCCTTGGCAGTCAGAGGCGATGAAAGACGTGATAGCCTGCGATAAGCTTCGGGGAGGTGGCAAATAACCTTTGATCCGGAGATCTCTGAATGGGGAAACCCACCTAACATAAGTTAGGTATCTTGTACTGAATACATAGGTGCAAGAGGCGAACCCGGGGAACTGAAACATCTAAGTACCCGGAGGAAAAGAAATCAATTGAGATTCCCTTAGTAGTGGCGAGCGAACGGGGACCAGCCCTTAAGCTTCTTTAACGTTAGTAAAACACGGTGGGAAACGTGACCATAGTAGGTGATAGTCCTGTATACGAAAACGTTATAGAAGTGAAATCGAGTAGGACGGAGCACGAGAAACTTTGTCTGAATATGGGGGGACCATCCTCCAAGGCTAAATACTACTGACTGACCGATAGTGAACCAGTACCGTGAGGGAAAGGCGAAAAGAACCCCGGAGAGGGGAGTGAAATAGAACCTGAAACCGTATGCGTACAAGCAGTAGGAGCAGACTTTGTTCTGTGACTGCGTACCTTTTGTATAATGGGTCAGCGACTTATATTCAGTGGCAAGCTTAACCGAATAGGGAAGGCGTAGCGAAAGCGAGTCTTAATAGGGCGAATAGTCGCTGGGTATAGACCCGAAACCGGACGATCTATCCATGGGCAGGTTGAAGGTTGGGTAACACTAACTGGAGGACCGAACCCACTAATGTTGAAAAATTAGGGGATGACCTGTGGATCGGAGTGAAAGGCTAATCAAGTCCGGAGATAGCTGGTTCTCCTCGAAAGCTATTTAGGTAGCGCCTCATGTATCACTGCTGGGGGTAGAGCACTGTTTCGGCTAGGGGGTCATCTCGACTTACCAACCCGATGCAAACTCCGAATACCAGCAAGTGCGAGCATGGGAGACACACGGCGGGTGCTAACGTCCGTCGTGGAAAGGGAAACAACCCAGACCGTCAGCTAAGGTCCCAAAGTTATGGTTAAGTGGGAAACGATGTGGGAAGGCTTAGACAGCTAGGAGGTTGGCTTAGAAGCAGCCACCCTTTAAAGAAAGCGTAATAGCTCACTAGTCGAGTCGGCCTGCGCGGAAGATGTAACGGGGCTCAAACCATACACCGAAGCTACGGGTGCACTCTTTTGAGTGTGCGGTAGAGGAGCGTTCTGTAAGCCTGTGAAGGTGAGTTGAGAAGCTTGCTGGAGGTATCAGAAGTGCGAATGCTGACATGAGTAACGATAATGGGAGTGAAAAACTTCCACGCCGAAAGACCAAGGTTTCCTGCGCCACGTTAATCGACGCAGGGTGAGTCGGCCCCTAAGGTGAGACTGAGAAGTGTAATCGATGGGAAACAGGTTAATATTCCTGTACTTCTAACTATTGCGATGGAGAGACGGAGAAGGCTAGGCCAGCGCGGCGTTGGTTGTCCGTGTTTAAGGCAGTAGGCTGAGATCTTAGGCAAATCCGGGATCTTAAGGCCGAGAGCTGATGACGAGTCCTCTTATGAGGATGAAGTGGTTGATGCCATGCTTCCAAGAAAATCTTCTAAGCTTCAGATAGTTAGGAACCGTACCCCAAACCGACACAGGTGGTCGGGTAGAGAATACCAAGGCGCTTGAGAGAACTCGGGTGAAGGAACTAGGCAAAATGGCACCGTAACTTCGGGAGAAGGTGCGCCGGCTAGGGTGAAGGACTTGCTCCGTAAGCTCTGGCTGGTCGAAGATACCAGGCCGCTGCGACTGTTTATTAAAAACACAGGACTCTGCAAACACGAAAGTGGACGTATAGGGTCTGACGCCTGCCCGGTGCCGGAAGGTTAATTGATGGGGTTAGCGCAAGCGAAGCTCTTGATCGAAGCCCCGGTAAACGGCGGCCGTAACTATAACGGTCCTAAGGTAGCGAAATTCCTTGTCGGGTAAGTTCCGACCTGCACGAATGGCGTAACGATGGCGGCGCTGTCTCCACCCGAGACTCAGTGAAATTGAAATCGCTGTGAAGATGCAGTGTATCCGCGGCAAGACGGAAAGACCCCGTGAACCTTTACTATAGCTTTGCACTGGACTTTGAAGTTGTTTGTGTAGGATAGGTGGGAGGCTTTGAAACTGTGACGCCAGTTGCAGTGGAGCCAACCTTGAAATACCACCCTGGCAACTTTGAGGTTCTAACTCAGGTCCGTAAGCCGGATCGAAGACAGTGTATGGTGGGTAGTTTGACTGGGGCGGTCTCCTCCTAAAGAGTAACGGAGGAGTACGAAGGTGCGCTCGGGCCGGTCGGAAATCGGTCTAAGAGTATAAAGGCAAAAGCGCGCTTAACTGCGAGACCAACAAGTCGAGCAGGTACGAAAGTAGGTCTTAGTGATCCGGTGGTTCTGTATGGAAGGGCCATCGCTCAACGGATAAAAGGTACTCCGGGGATAACAGGCTGATACCGCCCAAGAGTTCATATCGACGGCGGTGTTTGGCACCTCGATGTCGGCTCATCACATCCTGGGGCTGAAGCCGGTCCCAAGGGTATGGCTGTTCGCCATTTAAAGTGGTACGCGAGCTGGGTTTAGAACGTCGTGAGACAGTTCGGTCCCTATCTGCCGTGGACGTTTGAGATTTGAGAGGGGCTGCTCCTAGTACGAGAGGACCGGAGTGGACGAACCTCTGGTGTTCCGGTTGTCACGCCAGTGGCATTGCCGGGTAGCTATGTTCGGAAACGATAACCGCTGAAAGCATCTAAGCGGGAAGCGTGCCTCAAGATGAGATCTCACTGGGATCTTGAATCCCCTAAAGGGCCGTCGAAGACTACGACGTTGATAGGTTGGGTGTGTAAGCGCTGTGAGGCGTTGAGCTAACCAATACTAATTGCCCGTGAGGCTTGACCATATAACACCCAAACAATTTGGGTCTGGTTGATACCAAACAAACGAAAATTTAGTTGAACTCAAAACACCGAATCAACTACTATTACATACCTAATTCGAAGGCACGACAAAGCCGAGGCACACCTGCCCAGCCCACAACGGACCTTCTAAAGAATTGCTTGACGACCATAGAGCGTTGGAACCACCTGATCCCTTCCCGAACTCAGTAGTGAAACGATGTATCGCCGATGGTAGTGTGGGGTTTCCCCATGTGAGAGTAGGTCATCGTCAAGCGCCAAACAAAAATCCCCTGTACGCACATCGCGACAGGGGATTTTTTTTGCCTGCCGTTTCTTATGCTTCTAAATGGCCTGCTTCTACTTATATTTATTGCTGTTGATGAGTCAAGTGACTTTGTAATTGAATAACATCAGAGTATGGCCTCTGAAATAGAGGGGTTAATTAGAAATTTGAGGCGAGCTTGCTGAGGTTTTTTATTCGCTTTCTTTTAAAGGGGCTAAAACTGCTGCTATAACGATTTTGTGCTTACCTTCTAAATGCATCAGTGTTCGATGTAGGTACTTGTGAAGAGGTTCTGCTCTGTTCTGGTGGCTCAGGTTGAAGGGTGGATATCATAGTTGCAGTTGAGTCATTGAAAAGCCAAATCAAGGAGGAAATCTTATACTCAGTAGTGCATGATGGGATAGCTTCTCATCCAATTGTGCTAGGCATGATTGCTACAGTAGATATTGGGACCGATGAAAAAACTATTTTTGATTATCTGGTATAACCGCTCAATTATGCCAAAGAGGCACTATGTGAGCGTTAATTACTGAGGCTGGTTTGGGTAATTAATTAAGGCGCTGGCGTTGATGCGTCAGGGCCTTAATTATTTTCAGGGCTTGCAGCGTATTAGTGAATGAAAATATGCTACTTTGCCATATTTATTTATGGCTAAGAATACATATGTTTCAGTTACTGCAGTTACTTAATGATGGTCAGTATCACTCTGGTGAGGCAATTGGTAAGCACCTAGGTATCTCTCGGGCGGCAGTCTGGAAGCGGATTGAAGCACTGGAGCTGAGCATGGGGCTGCCAGTTGAACGCTTGAAAGGTAAAGGCTATCGTCTACCACAGGGGCAATGGCTGCTCGATCAGGCATTGATTGAGCTGGCGGTAGCGATGCCGGTAACGGTGTATCAGAGCACTGACTCCACTAACCAAGCAGCAACCCATTTGCTGGCTAAACAAGCCGCGCCTTTTTTAGTATTGGCCGAGCAGCAAACTGCCGGCCGAGGCCGACGTGGGCGAGACTGGGTAAGTCCGCCGGCGCAAAATATTTATCTCAGTTTAGTGTGGCCTGTGAAACACAGCTTTGCCCAGTTAGAAGGTTTGAGCTTAGTCGTTGGCTTGGCGTTATATCGGGTCTTGAAGCAGCGATTGCCTGAGCTGGAGCTAGGACTTAAGTGGCCTAATGACTTACTGCTCAATGGTAGTAAGTGTGCTGGTATTTTGCTGGAAATCGTTGGTGATCCTTCAGACAAGTGTCATGTCATTATTGGTGTTGGTATTAATGTCAATATGCAGCAGGCTGAGATTGACCAAGCTTGGACTTCATTGCGTGAGGCAGGTCAGCAGTTACTAAATCGCAATCAGCTGGTGCAGCAGTTTATTGTTGAGCTGCAAGGCATGCTTGAGCAGCACTTTAGTCAAGGCTTTAGTGGTTTTCGAGAAGAGTGGCAGCGTGCCAATAGTTGGCAGGGGCAAGCTGTTAGTGTGTCAACCGCCAGTCAAGTGATTCATGGCCAGTTAGCGGGAGTAGCCGATACCGGGGGCTTGATCGTAACGCTAGACAGTGGTGAGCAGCGGGTATTTAGCGGTGGTGAAATCAGTTTGCGGAAACAACATGATTCTTGAGTTAGATTGCGGAAATACACGGGTAAAGTGGCGGCTATTAAATGCAGCCCAGACAGTCGTTGCCCGAGGTAGCCTAACGCCGAAACAGGCGGTTGAAAAAAGTTTGCCGGTAGCTGCTACGCAAATTAGCGCCTGTCGTATGGCGAGCGTGTGGCAAGAACCAGCAGTGGTTGAATATGCTGCAGCTATCGAGCGTTTAGGGATTCCGGTGCATTTGGCAAAATCTACAGCTGAATTAGCCGGAGTAAAAAACAGCTACGTGCACCCTGAGAAGTTAGGAGTTGACCGCTGGTTAGCTGCAGTAGCTGCTCATAGTCAATATCAGAGCCATTGTTTAGTGCTAGATTTTGGCACTGCAGTAACAGCTGATTTTGTCAGTGCCGCAGGCGTATATTTGGGCGGAGTAATTGCCCCAGGACTAGAGTTGATGCGTTCGACACTGATGCAAAAAGCTCAGCGATTGAATGTAGCTCTAGAAGAGCAAGCGCCCAATCTATTATTGCCGCAAACAAGCACTGCAGCAGGTATTGAGGCCGGAGTGCGGCAAATGATGAAGGGGTTCATTGCTCAGCAGTTAAGGGTTGCGGAGCAAACGTTCTTAGCAGAATTTAAGTTAGTGGTGGTAGGCGGTGATGCCGAGTTGCTAGCTGAGCTAGGGTTTGCAGCGATTCAGGCGCCTGACTTAGTGTTTGCAGGTCTCGCACTTGCTTGTCCCTTATCAATCTTGTAGTGATTTGGCGCACAAGCTGGGTCTAAGGCTTGTATATACGTTGGTTATGTATTGGTTTGTGGTTGGTGAATGCGGGGGTATTGTTTTAGTTGGGGAGTAGGTGCAGATTGGTTTGGTAATATGCATTCGTAGTTATTTCCCCAGCAGTTGGTTCAGCTGCATCGTTGCGGCAGCGTTTAGCAAATCTAGATGTAGCACACTGGTTGAGCATTAAGTTGATCAAACGCTAAGTTATCTAGTTTATCTTGCTGAAGAGGATACAGCAGGGGTACTTAAGGGCTATCGTTTGTGGCAAGACAGCCAGCTATGAAGAAGCATTGCGAATCAAGCAGCAGTTGAATCAGCAAGGAGTTGTTAAAACCTTGATTCGTGAGCGGGTCGAGCAGCAGTTATCCTGCTGGCTAAATGTTGATCAAAGAACACGGGCTTTATTGGATGCTGGCCTAGTTTTAGCGCTATTTCATGATTATCCCCAGATGAAACTCGGTCGAGTTATTGAATAATTGCAAAATAATTAAGATTAGGCTTGACAGATGATTGAAGTGAAGGCAATATAGCGCCCTGTAAATCGGAGGGGTTCCCGAGCGGCCAAAGGGATCAGACTGTAAATCTGACGTCTACGACTTCGAAGGTTCGAATCCTTCTCCCTCCACCATTTTCTAGCGAGTTGCAGTTGCGGGTATAGTTTAGTGGTAGAACCTCAGCCTTCCAAGCTGATGATGCGGGTTCGATTCCCGCTACCCGCTCCAAATTGCAAGTTGTTTAAAAGTATAGACGCTCATGTAGCTCAGTTGGTAGAGCACACCCTTGGTAAGGGTGAGGTCAGCGGTTCAACTCCGCTCATGAGCTCCATTCTCATAAAGGCAGATATAACTATATATCTGCCTTTGTGCTATCTAGCTATCTATAAAAGTGCTTTCTGAATACTAAAGGAGCGTATCAATGGCTAAAGAAAAATTCGAACGCAGTAAACCGCACTTAAACGTTGGTACTATTGGTCACGTTGACCACGGTAAAACCACGTTAACAGCTGCATTAACTCGTGTATGTGCTGAAGTTTTCGGTGGCGCAGGCTCTTCTAAGGGCTATGACCAAATCGATAACGCTCCAGAAGAGAAAGCACGTGGTATCACCATTAACACGTCACACGTAGAGTACGATTCTCCGACTCGTCACTACGCGCACGTTGACTGCCCAGGTCACGCCGACTACGTTAAGAACATGATCACTGGTGCTGCTCAGATGGACGGCGCTATTCTGGTTTGTTCAGCGGCTGATGGCCCTATGCCACAGACCCGTGAGCACATCCTGCTGTCACGTCAGGTAGGTGTTCCGTACATCGTTGTGTTCCTGAACAAAGCGGACATGGTTGACGATGAAGAGCTGTTAGAGCTAGTTGAAATGGAAGTGCGTGACCTGCTCAGCACTTACGATTTCCCAGGCGATGACACCCCAATCATCACCGGTTCTGCGTTAATGGCGCTGAACGGCGAAGATGAAAACGGCCTAGGTACTACTGCGGTTAAGACTCTGGTAGAAACTTTAGACGCGTACATCCCAGAGCCAGTACGTGCAATCGATCAGGCGTTCTTGATGCCAATCGAAGACGTATTCTCAATTTCAGGCCGTGGTACTGTAGTAACTGGTCGTGTTGAGCGCGGTATCGTTAAAGTAGGTGAAGAGATCGAGATCGTTGGTCTGAAAGACACCACTAAAACTACTTGTACCGGTGTTGAGATGTTCCGTAAACTGCTCGACGAAGGTCGTGCGGGTGAGAACTGCGGTATCTTACTGCGTGGTACTAAGCGTGAAGACGTTCAGCGTGGTCAAGTACTGGCTAAGCCAGGCACGATCAAGCCGCACACCAAGTTTGAAGCAGAAGTTTATGTTCTGTCTAAAGACGAAGGTGGTCGCCATACTCCGTTCTTCAAAGGCTACCGTCCACAGTTCTACTTCCGTACTACGGACGTAACTGGTAACTGTGAACTGCCAGAAGGCGTAGAAATGGTAATGCCAGGCGATAACGTTAAGCTAGAAGTTACTTTGATCGCGCCGATTGCGATGGAAGAAGGCTTACGCTTTGCAATTCGTGAAGGCGGTCGTACCGTAGGTGCGGGCGTTGTTGCGAAAATTATTGCTTAAGTAGTTGCTAATACTAGATTAGGTCTGTATCATGCGTGACCTAATCTAGCTACAGGCCACTAGCTCAATTGGCAGAGCGACGGTCTCCAAAACCGTAGGTTGGGGGTTCGATTCCCTCGTGGCCTGCCACTTTAACTCTAAAGTGGCTTTTTGAAACGGGATTCTGATTCATGAATGCAAAAGTTGAAGCTCAAGAACCCCGCTCCGATCTTATAAAGTGGATTGTTGTTGCGCTTCTGGTTGCAGTGGGAGTGGTAGGCAATTACTACTTTTCCGGAGAATCTGTTTTTTATCGTGCGATTGGTCTCGTTGTCTTAGCAGTTGCTGCTGGTTATGTGGCGCTTCAGACTGCAAAAGGACGTGCATTTGCCAAGTTGGCAAAAGAGTCGCGAGCAGAGATCCGTAGAGTTGTCTGGCCCACACGTCAAGAAACCACGCAAACTACTTTGATTGTAGTGGCTGTCGTATTAATTATGGCGCTGATCCTTTGGGGTATTGATACCTTTATTGGCTTCATCGTCTCGAAGATTCTAGGGTAGGTGCTCAGTGTCTAAAAGATGGTACGTTGTGCATGCCTACTCTGGTTATGAGAAGCATGTAATGCGCTCGTTGGCGGAGCGAATTGCTCTGCATGGCATGGAAGATCAGTTCGGTGAGATTTTGGTTCCTACCGAAGAAGTGGTCGAAATGCGTAATGGCCAGCGTCGCAAAAGTGAGCAAAAGTTCTTTCCAGGTTATGTCTTAGTACAGATGGAAATGAGCGAAGCGGCATGGCACTTAGTTAAAAGTACGCCACGAGTAATGGGTTTTATTGGTGGGACAGCTGATCGTCCTGCACCTATTACTGAGCGCGAGGCAGAAGCAATTTTGCGTCGAGTGGCAGACAGTGGTGACAAGCCAAGACCGAAAACATTGTTTGAGCCAGGTGAAACGGTACGTGTTAACGAAGGTCCGTTTGCTGACTTTAATGGTGTGGTTGAAGTGGTTAACTACGAGAAGAACCGCTTGCAGGTGGCAGTGTCTATTTTTGGACGCTCAACCCCAGTAGAGCTTGAGTTCTCTCAAGTAGAAAAAGTTTAGTAAAAAAGCACAGTATCCTACTGTGCTTTTGCTGTTTCGGCAGCGTATTAATAGGGGAGCCGTAAGGCGATCACCCATCTGGAGTAAAACATGGCAAAGAAAATTCAAGCTTATATTAAGCTTCAAGTAAAAGCGGGCCAAGCAAACCCGTCACCACCAGTTGGTCCTGCACTGGGTCAGCACGGTGTAAACATCATGGAATTCTGTAAAGCATTCAACGCTAAAACACAAAGCATGGAGCCAGGTTTACCGGTTCCTGTGATTATCACTGTGTACAGCGACCGTAGCTTTACTTTTGAAACTAAAAGTACTCCAGCTGCATTCTTATTGAAGAAAGCCGCAGGCGTTAACGCCGGTTCTGCGCGTCCAAACACTCAGAAAGTGGGTACTGTAACGCGTGCACAATTAGAAGAAATTGCTAAAGCTAAAGATGCTGACTTAACCGCAGCCGACTTAGAAGCAGCAGTTCGTACCATCGCTGGCTCTGCGCGCAGCATGGGTCTAAATGTGGAGGGCGTATAATGTCTAAAGTAACTAAGCGCCAAAAGGCCATTGCGGAAAAAGTAGAAGCGGGCAAAGTGTACGCGTTCGAAGATGCAGCCGCATTATTAGCTGAATTATCCACCGTTAAGTTTAAAGAGTCAGTTGACGTTGCGGTTAACCTAGGCGTTGATCCACGTAAATCAGACCAAGTAGTACGTGGTGCTACCGTATTACCAAATGGTACCGGTAAGACTGTACGTGTTGCTGTATTCACTCAAGGCCCAGCTGCTGAAGCGGCATTAGCTGCAGGCGCTGACAAAGTGGGTATGGAAGATCTCGCTGAAGAAATGAAAGCGGGCGACTTAAACTACGACGTAGTTATTGCCTCACCTGACGCTATGCGTGTTGTGGGTCAATTAGGTCAAGTATTAGGTCCACGTGGCTTAATGCCTAACCCGAAAGTGGGTACCGTGACTCCAGACGTAGCGACTGCAGTGCAGAATGCTAAGTCCGGTCAGGCGCGTTTCCGTACCGACAAAAACGGTATTATCCACGCAGCGATTGGTCAAATTGATTTTGAACCAGCAAAATTAAAGCAGAACGCAGAAGCATTATTAAATGAACTGCGTCGCTTAAAGCCAGCAAGTTCCAAAGGTATCTACATCAAGCGTATTACGCTGAGCAGTACTATGGGACCTGGTTTAATCATTGATGCGGCTTCTTTGTCCGATAAGTGATTTAACAATTTGGGGTCCCTGCTTAGCGGGGGCCGTCCAAGACCGTAGGTGGCATGCCTTAATAGTTAAGCCTACGTAGATGGTGCTCCCGGTTCCTTGAGAATCAGACACCAAACGCGCTCAAAGTAATTTGAGCATAAAGGTAATAAGCAGGAGTTAAACCCGTGGCAATTAGACTCGAAGACAAGAAAGCCATCGTCGCTGAAGTCAATGAGGCTGCTAAAGGTGCTCTGTCCGCTGTTGTGGCTGATGCCCGTGGCGTGACCGTTGGTGCAATGACTCAACTGCGTAAAGAAGCTCGTGAAGCCGGTGTTTATGTGCGTGTAGTACGTAACACTTTACTGCGTCGTGCAGTAGAAGGAACGGAGTACACCGTTCTGGCTGAGACCTTTACCGGTCCTACCTTGATTGCTTTCTCTAACGAACATCCGGGCGCAGCTGCTCGTATTTTCAAAGAGTTCGCTAAAGGTCAAGACAAGTTTGAGATCAAAGGCGCCGCGTTTGAAGGCAACTTTATCGCAGCTACCCAGATTGATGTGTTGGCAACTTTACCAACTTACGACGAAGCTATCTCCAAGCTGATGAGCGTTATTCAAGGCGCTACCAGCAAGCTGGCTCGTACTCTGGCGGCAGTTCGCGACCAAAAAGAAGCAGAAGCGGCATAAGCCTAACTGCACTTTTTGTAAATTATTTTTTGATTTTGATGGCGTTAAAGCGCTATCCCTACTATAGGAAGATAGAGTCATGGCTCTTACTAACGAAGATATCCTAAATGCAATCTCTGAAATGTCAGTGATGCAAGTTGTTGAACTGATCGAAGCAATGGAAGAGAAGTTCGGCGTAACTGCAGCAGCAGCTGTAGCAGCTGGCCCAGCGGCTGGTGGTGCTGAAGCAGCAGCAGAGCAAACTGAGTTCACCATCATGCTGTTAGAAGCAGGTGACAAGAAAGTTAACGTTATTAAAGCAGTACGTGAAATCACTGGTTTAGGCTTGAAAGAAGCTAAAGCAGTAGTTGACGGTGCTCCAGCTGCAGTTAAAGAAGACGTTGCTAAAGAAGAAGCTGAAGCAGCTAAAAAAGCGCTTGAAGAAGCGGGCGCTAAAGTCGAACTTAAGTAATTTCGACTTTGCGTTACAGCCAGCTCTTCGCAAGGCTGATGGCTGGTGGCAATTGCCACCGGCCTTTTTCCGTTCTAAAAGCTTAAAGCAAGTTAGACGGCTCCACCCCGTTGAGGGTGAGCAAACGAGTGGTTTTGCACGATTTTCTGGTTACTCACGTCGAGTAATCAATAAGCAGGTGACCAAGCTGGGGAACGCTAATGGCTTACTCATATACTGAGAAAAAACGTATCCGCAAGGACTTTAGCAAGCTGCAAAATGTCATGGATGTGCCTTATTTGCTGGCAATCCAATTAGACTCTTATCGCGAATTTTTGCAGGCAGGCGTGAGCAAGGAGCAGTTCCGCGACATTGGCCTACATGCGGCCTTTAAGTCTGTATTTCCAATCATGAGCTACTCGGGCAACGCGGCCCTTGAGTATGTTGGCTACCGTTTAGGTGAGCCAGCTTTTGATGTTAAAGAATGCTCTTTACGTGGCGTGACCTATGCGGCACCGCTACGGGTAAAAGTGCGCTTAATTATTTTTGATCGCGAATCAGCAAACAAAGCGATTAAAGACATTAAAGAGCAAGAAGTGTATATGGGGGAGATCCCCTTGATGACCGAAAACGGTACCTTTGTAATTAATGGTACTGAACGGGTTATCGTTTCTCAGTTACACCGGTCACCGGGCGTTTTCTATGATCATGACCGTGGTAAAACCCATAGCTCAGGTAAACTTCTTTATTCGGCACGAGTTATTCCTTACCGTGGTTCATGGTTAGACTTTGAGTTTGATGCAAAAGACTGCGTGTTCGTACGTATCGACCGTCGTCGTAAATTACCTGCATCGGTATTGCTGCGTGCTATTGGCTATAGTACGGAAGAAATCCTAGAAATTTTCTATGACACCAACGTATTCCATCTGTCGGCAGATGAAGGCTTTAACCTTGAGTTAGTGCCGGCCCGTTTACGTGGTGAAATTGCGGCCTTTGATATTAAAGACGATAAAGACCAGGTAGTGGTTGAGCAGGGTCGTCGTATCACCGCGCGCCATATTAAACAGTTAGAAGCTGCAGGCATTAATAAGCTAGCAGTACCTGTTGAGTATGTGGTTGGCTTTACTACAGCAAAAGCTGTGATTCATCCAGCAACGGGTGAAATTTTAGTTGAGTGCAACACCGAGTTAACCCTTGAGCTGCTAGCAAAAATTGCTCAGGCCGGTGTGGTGCGAATTGAAACCTTGTACACCAACGAAATCGACTGTGGTCCATTCATTTCAGATACCCTGAAAATTGATACCACCAGCAATGAGTTGGAAGCACTGGTAGAAATCTACCGCATGATGCGCCCAGGCGAGCCGCCAACTAAAGAAGCTGCAGAAAACCTATTCAACAACTTGTTCTTTAGCTCTGAGCGTTATGACCTTTCAGCAGTTGGACGGATGAAGTTCAACCGTCGTATTGGCCGCGAAGAAATCGTTGGCGAAGGCGTGCTCAGCAAAGAAGACATCGTTGATGTATTAAAAACCTTAGTGGATATTCGTAACGGTAAAGGTATCGTTGATGATATCGACCACTTAGGTAACCGTCGTGTGCGCTGTGTAGGTGAGATGGCCGAAAACCAATTCCGTGTTGGTTTAGTGCGTGTCGAGCGTGCTGTTAAAGAGCGCTTATCGATGGCTGAAAGCGAAGGCTTAATGCCCCAAGACTTAATTAACGCTAAGCCGGTAGCGGCTGCGGTTAAAGAGTTCTTTGGTTCAAGCCAGCTGTCACAGTTTATGGACCAAAACAACCCGCTGTCAGAAATTACCCACAAACGTCGTGTGTCGGCGCTTGGCCCAGGTGGTCTGACCCGTGAGCGTGCAGGCTTTGAAGTGCGCGACGTACACCCAACCCACTACGGTCGTGTGTGTCCGGTAGAAACGCCGGAAGGTCCAAACATTGGTCTGATTAACTCGCTAGCAACCTATGCCCACACTAACGAATATGGCTTCTTAGAAAGTCCATATCGCATCGTTAAAGAAGGCCAGGTAACCGACGAAATCGTCTTTTTGTCAGCGATTGAAGAAACAGATCACGTCATTGCCCAGGCTTCTGCGGCAATGAACGAAGAAGGTCGTTTAACGGAAGAGTTAGTTACTGTTCGTCACATGAACGAGTTTACGGTGAAAGATCCTAGCGAAGTGACGCTAATGGACGTTTCGCCTAAGCAAGTGGTGTCAGTCGCTGCTTCTTTGATTCCATTCCTTGAGCACGACGATGCTAACCGGGCACTCATGGGTTCGAACATGCAACGTCAGGCAGTTCCAACTCTGCGCGCCGATAAGCCGCTGGTGGGAACCGGAATGGAGCGTAACGTAGCGCGCGACTCGGGTGTGTGTGAAGTTGCCCGCCGTGGTGGGGTGATTGAGTCAGTTGACGCCAGCCGGATTGTGGTTCGGGTCAATGATGATGAAGTTGAAGCCGGTGAAGCAGGGGTAGATATCTACAACCTGACCAAATACACCCGCTCTAACCAAAATACCTGTATTAACCAGCGCCCGTTAGTGAGCAAAGGTGATCAGGTGCAACGTGGCGATATTATGGCCGATGGTCCTTCCACCGATATGGGTGAGTTGGCACTGGGTCAGAATATGCGCGTGGCCTTTATGCCGTGGAATGGTTACAACTTCGAAGACTCCATCCTCCTTTCTGAGCGTGTGGTACAAGAAGACCGTTACACCACCATCCATATTCAAGAGCTGACCTGTATCTCCCGTGATACCAAGTTAGGTGTGGAAGAAATCACCTCGGATATTCCGAACGTGGGTGAAGCTGCACTGAATAAGCTGGATGAAGCCGGTATTGTGTACGTCGGTGCTGAAGTTGAAGCCGGTGATATTCTGGTGGGTAAAGTTACACCTAAAGGTGAGACCCAATTAACCCCAGAAGAAAAACTGCTCCGTGCCATCTTTGGTGAAAAAGCCAGTGAAGTAAAAGACACTTCATTGCGAGTGCCGACCGGTACTAAAGGTACAGTGATTGACGTTCAAGTATTTACCCGTGATGGGGTTGAGCGTGACTCACGGGCGATCGAAATTGAAAATGCCCAGCTTGATGAGATCCGTAAAGATCTGAAAGAAGAGTTCCGTATTGTTGAGCAGGCCACCTTCGAGCGTTTACGCAGCCACTTAGTGGGCGCTAAAGCCGATGGCGGTGCGGGTGTGAAAAAAGGCACCGAGCTTAGCGACGAAATTTTAGATGGTATCGAGCACAGCAACTGGTTCAAGTTGCGCATGATTGACGACGAGCTGAATGAGCAACTGGAAAAAGCCCATGCTTACTTAGTTGATCGCCGTAAATTACTGGATGAGCGTTTTGAAGATAAAAAACGCAAGTTACAACAGGGCGATGACCTCGCTCCTGGTGTACAGAAAGTAGTGAAGGTGTACTTAGCAATTCGTCGTCGCATTCAGCCAGGCGACAAGATGGCCGGTCGTCACGGTAACAAAGGTGTGGTCTCAGTCATTATGCCGGTAGAAGATATGCCGCACGATGAGAATGGCGTACCGGTTGATATCGTGTTGAACCCGCTGGGTGTACCGTCGCGGATGAACGTCGGACAGATTTTAGAAACGCACTTAGGTTTAGCCGCCCATGGTTTAGGCGTCAAGATCAACCGTATGCTTGAAGAGCAGCGCGAGATTGCAGAAATGCGTGACTTCCTGGATCAGGTCTATAACAAAGTGGGTGGCTCGGTGGAAGATCGCGTCGACCTTAATCAGTTGAGCGATAAAGAAATCGTTGATTTGGCGAAAAACCTACGCGCTGGTGTGCCTATGGCAACCCCAGTGTTTGATGGTGCTGAAGAGCCTGAAATCAAAGCTATGTTGCGTTTAGCCGATTTACCCGATAGCGGTCAAATGCGCTTATTTGACGGCCGTACAGGTAATGCCTTCGATCGTCCGGTAACTGTCGGTTACATGTACATGCTCAAACTCAACCACTTAGTGGATGACAAGATGCACGCACGTTCAACGGGCTCGTACAGCTTGGTTACTCAGCAGCCGCTGGGTGGTAAGGCACAGTTCGGTGGCCAGCGATTCGGTGAGATGGAGGTGTGGGCACTTGAAGCATACGGTGCAGCATACACACTTCAAGAAATGCTCACAGTTAAGTCGGATGACGTAAACGGCCGTACCAAAATGTATAAAAACATTGTGGATGGCGATCACCGTATGGAGCCTGGCATGCCAGAGTCCTTCAACGTACTGATCAAAGAAATCCGCTCGCTCGGTATTGATATTGAGCTAGAAACCGAATAATACCTGCGCACCACAGGAGCGGGAGCGAATCCCGCTCCTTGCTCCACTTGGAGGAAAGGCCTTGAAAGATTTATTGAATCTATTAAAAAACCAGAGCCAGAATGAAGAGTTCGATGCGATTAAAATTTCGCTCGCCTCACCAGAACTGATTCGCTCCTGGTCATTTGGTGAAGTTAAAAAGCCAGAAACCATCAACTATCGTACGTTCAAGCCAGAGCGTGATGGGTTATTCTGTGCCAAAATTTTTGGTCCGGTTAAAGACTATGAGTGCTTGTGCGGTAAGTACAAGCGTTTGAAGCACCGCGGCGTTATTTGTGAGAAGTGCGGTGTTGAAGTGGCCCTATCTAAAGTTCGTCGTGAGCGTATGGCCCACATCGAACTGGCCTCGCCGGTTGCGCATATTTGGTTCTTGAAGTCCTTACCTAGCCGTATCGGTTTGTTATTGGATATGACACTGCGTGACATTGAGCGTGTGCTGTATTTTGAAAGCTACGTGGTGATTGATCCGGGTATGACTACCTTGGAGAAAAACCAGCTGCTCAATGACGAACAGTACTTTGAAGCCTTAGAAGAGTTTGGTGATGACTTTGATGCCCGCATGGGTGCTGAAGCTATTCGCGAACTGATGATGCAAATTGATCTGGACTACGAGATTGAGCGTCTGCGTGAAGAAATTCCGCAAACCAACTCTGAGACCAAGATCAAGAAACTTTCTAAGCGCTTAAAGCTGATGGAAGCCTTCCACGCCTCAGGTAATAAGCCTGAGTGGATGATCCTGACAGTGCTGCCGGTATTACCGCCAGATTTACGCCCACTGGTACCCTTGGATGGTGGTCGTTTTGCGACCTCAGATTTGAACGATCTGTACCGCCGGGTAATTAACCGTAACAACCGCTTAAAGCGCCTGTTAGATTTAGCTGCACCTGACATTATCGTACGTAACGAAAAACGTATGCTGCAAGAGTCAGTGGATGCGCTGTTAGATAACGGTCGTCGTGGTCGTGCGATTACTGGTAGCAACAAGCGTCCGCTTAAGTCCTTAGCTGATATGATTAAGGGTAAGCAGGGTCGTTTCCGTCAGAACCTGTTAGGTAAGCGGGTTGACTACTCGGGCCGTTCGGTAATTACCGTAGGACCTACCTTACGTCTGCACCAGTGCGGTCTACCGAAAAAAATGGCGCTTGAGCTATTTAAGCCTTTTATCTTCGGTAAGCTAGAAGAGCGTGGTTTAGCGACCACCATTAAAGCGGCGAAGAAAATGGTTGAGCGTGAGCTGCCAGAAGTATGGGACGTGTTAGCTGATGTGATTCGCGAGCACCCAGTACTGCTAAACCGTGCACCAACACTGCACCGTTTAGGTATTCAGGCATTTGAGCCGGTACTGATTGAAGGTAAAGCGATTCAGTTGCACCCCTTAGTGTGTGCGGCCTATAACGCTGACTTCGACGGTGACCAGATGGCGGTTCACGTACCACTGACCTTAGAGGCTCAGTTAGAAGCCCGTGCGTTAATGATGTCAACCAACAACATCTTATCGCCTGCAAACGGTGAGCCGATTATCGTTCCTTCCCAGGATGTGGTATTGGGTCTGTACTACATGACCCGTGAAGCAGTTAACGCCAAAGGTGAAGGCCGAATTTTTGCTGACTTGCAAGAAGTTGACCGCGTGTATCGCGCAGGTGAAGCTTCACTGCACGCAAAAGTTAAGGTGCGGATCACCGAAGCTGAGAAAAACGAGCAAGGTGAACTGGTCTATACCACTCATTTAGTGGATACCACGGTCGGTCGTGCATTGTTATTCCAAATCGTGCCGGATGGTCTTCCTTTTGCTTTGGTTAACCAAAGCATGAAAAAGAAAGCGATTTCTAACTTAATTAACCAGTGCTACCGCAGCGTTGGCTTAAAAGAAACCGTAATCTTTGCTGACCAGTTAATGTACGCCGGTTTTGCTTACTCCACTATTTCTGGAGTATCGATTGGGGTGAATGACTTTGTCATCCCTGATGAGAAAGCCGAGATCATTAACGCTGCGATTGATGACGTTAAAGAAATTGAAGATCAGTACGCCTCGGGTCTAGTTACTCAGGGTGAGAAGTACAACAAGGTAATTGACCTGTGGTCTAAAGCCAACGACGAAGTGTCCAAGAAAATGATGGCTAACCTCTCTAAAGAGAAGGTGGTTGATCGTGATGGCAACGAAGTTGAGCAAGAGTCCTTCAACTCCATGTATATGATGGCTGACTCGGGCGCGCGTGGTTCTGCGGCGCAGATTCGTCAGCTAGCTGGTATGCGTGGTCTGATGGCAAAACCTGATGGTTCGATTATTGAAACACCAATTACCGCTAACTTCCGTGAAGGTCTAAACGTACTGCAGTACTTTATTTCTACTCACGGTGCGCGTAAAGGTCTGGCAGATACCGCGTTGAAAACCGCTAACTCCGGTTACCTTACCCGTCGTCTGGTTGATGTGGCCCAAGACTTAGTAGTAACAGAAGTAGATTGCGGCACTGATAAGGGTCTATTAATGACTCCGCACATTGAAGGCGGTGACGTTGTAGAGCCATTAGGTGAGCGTGTACTTGGTCGGGTGGTAGCTCAAGATGTACTGGATCCGGCCAGCGATGAAGTATTGGTTCCAGCTGGAACGCTAGTGGATGAGCACTGGGTTGAGTTTATTGAAGCCAACAGTATCGATGAGATTTTAGTACGCTCACCGATCACCTGTGACACGCGTCACGGTATTTGTTCGTCCTGTTACGGTCGCGATCTAGCTCGTGGTCACATTGTTAACATGGGTGAGGCGGTTGGGGTTATTGCAGCTCAGTCAATTGGTGAGCCGGGTACCCAGCTAACCATGCGTACCTTCCACATTGGTGGTGCGGCGAGCCGAACTTCAGCGGTGGATAGCGTACAAGTTAAAAACGGCGGTACCGTACGCTTGGTAAACGTTAAGCACGTAACCCGTGAAGACGGTAACCTAGTATCGGTGTCGCGTTCAGGTGAGTTGGCGATTGCCGATGAGTTTGGTCGCGAGCGCGAGCGTTATAAGCTGCCATACGGTGCGGTTATCTCGGTTAAAGAAAACGACAAAGTGGCAGCGGGTGCGATTATCGCGAAATGGGATCCGCACACCCACCCAATCGTTTCTGAAACCACCGGTATCATTCAGTTTGTAGGTATGGAAGATGGTATTACCATCAAGCGCCAAACGGATGAGCTCACTGGTTTAAGTAACATTGAGGTACTGGATCCGAAAGATCGTCCGGCGGCCGGTAAAGAGTTGCGCCCAGCCATTAAGCTGGTCGACGAGCAAGGTAATGACTTGCTGTTACCTGGCACTGACGTTATTGCCCAGTACTTCTTACCTGCCCATGCGTTGGTTAACTTAACCGATGGTGGCCGGATTAATATTGGTGACGTAGTTGCCCGTATTCCGCAAGAAACTTCAAAAACCCGTGATATTACGGGTGGTCTGCCCCGCGTGGCTGACTTATTTGAAGCTCGTCGTCCAAAAGAAGCGGCGATTCTGGCGGAAATCAGCGGTACTATTTCCTTCGGTAAAGAAACTACCACTAAGCGTCGCTTAGTGATTACACCTACCGATGGTAGCGAGCCATATGAGGAGCTAATCCACAAGTGGCGTCACCTGAACGTATTCGAAGGGGAGCAAGTAAACCGTGGGGAAGTTATTTCCGACGGCCCAAGCAATCCGCACGATATTTTACGCCTGTTAGGTGTTAGTGCATTAGCGCGCTACATCGTGACTGAGATCCAAGAAGTTTACCGCCTGCAAGGGGTAAAAATTAACGATAAGCACATCGAAACCATCCTGCGTCAGATGCTGCGTAAAGTTGAGATCTTGGACTCAGGTGATTCTAGCCTGATCAAAGGTGATCAAGCGGAATACACCCAGGTATTGGAAGAAAATGAGCAGTTAGAAGCGAAAGATCGTTTCCCTGCCAAGTATGAGCGCGTGCTGTTAGGTATTACCAAAGCGTCCTTGTCAACTGAGTCGTTTATCTCTGCCGCATCGTTCCAAGAAACGACGCGCGTATTGACTGAAGCTGCAGTGACAGGTAAGCGCGACTACTTACGTGGACTGAAAGAAAACGTAGTTGTCGGCCGCTTGATTCCTGCTGGTACGGGTTTGGCTTATCATGCTGAGCGTAAAAACCAGCGTGCGCTAGACAGTGGTAATGTGAGTGCTAGCGATGTAGAAGCAGCACTGACAGAGGCGCTGAACTTAGCAGAATAGTGATTATTGCTCAGTAAAAAGAGTGGTAATTAACTTGACTGGGTACAAGAGTCTCATTAGACTCTTGTACCCTTGATTTTGGCTGAATTTTATTTGGCCATTTTTTCGTGTCGAAAGACAACAGTGGAGCAAATAGATGGCAACAATTAACCAGCTGGTGCGTAAGTCGCGCAAGCGTATCGTCGAAAAAAGCGACGTACCTGCGCTACAAAACTGCCCACAGCGTCGTGGAGTATGTACTCGTGTATATACCACTACGCCTAAAAAACCTAACTCAGCACTCCGTAAAGTGTGCCGTGTACGTTTAACTAACGGCTACGAAGTCGCTTCTTACATCGGTGGTGAAGGCCACAACTTGCAAGAGCACAGCGTTGTGTTAATCCGTGGTGGACGTGTTAAAGACTTACCGGGTGTGCGTTATCACACCGTACGTGGTTCTTTAGATACTTCTGGAGTTAAGGATCGTAAGCAAGGCCGTTCTAAATACGGTGCTAAGCGTCCTAAGTAGTAATCATTTTTTAATATCGAGTCGATAAGAGTAAGGTCGGGCGCTGTAACAGGAGTCCCGAGCTAACCTGAAGACCGTTTGAGGGCTTATCAATGCCAAGACGTCGCGTAGTCGCAAAGCGTGAGATCCTAGACGATCCAATGTACGGAAGTCAGATCCTCGCTAAATTTATGAACCACGTTATGGAAAGCGGTAAAAAAGCCGTTGCCGAGCGTATTGTTTATGGTGCATTAGACACCGTTAAAGCACGTAAAAACAGTGAGCCACTGGAAATCTTCGAGAAAGCACTCGAGGCCATCGCTCCGCTGGTCGAAGTAAAGTCCCGCCGCGTTGGTGGTGCGACTTACCAAGTTCCTGTTGAAGTGCGTCCATCTCGTCGTAACGCGCTAGCCATGCGTTGGTTAGTTGAAGCTGCGCGCAAGCGTGGTGAGAAATCTATGGCGCTACGTTTAGCAGGCGAACTGCTAGATGCTTCAGAAGGTAAAGGCGCTGCTGTTAAGAAGCGTGAAGACGTTCACCGTATGGCGGAAGCGAACAAAGCCTTCTCGCACTACCGCTTCTAATCTAGCGAGGAACCTATTGTGGCTCGTACAACACAAATTAACCGCTACCGTAACATCGGTATCTGTGCTCACGTAGACGCGGGTAAAACCACAACTACCGAGCGTATCCTGTTCTACACGGGTGTTAACCACAAGATGGGTGAAACCCACGATGGTGCTAGTACCACAGACTGGATGGCGCAAGAGCAAGAGCGCGGTATTACTATTACTTCTGCGGCGGTCACTGCTTTCTGGCAGGGTTCGCAAAAGCAGTATGACAACTACCGTGTTAACGTAATTGACACCCCCGGCCACGTTGACTTCACCATTGAAGTTGAGCGTTCGCTGCGTGTACTCGATGGTGCTGTGGTTGTATTCTGTGGTTCTTCAGGTGTTGAACCGCAGTCTGAAACCGTATGGCGTCAAGCAAACAAGTACGGTGTTCCACGTATCGTTTACGTGAACAAGCTAGACCGTCAAGGTGCTGACTTTAAACGCGTTGTAGCGCAAATTAAACAGCGCTTAGGTCACACGCCAGTGCCTATTCAGTTACCTATCGGTTCTGAAGAGAACTTCGTAGGTCAAGTTGATTTAATCAACATGAAAGCCTACTACTGGAACGACAACGACATGGGCATGACCTTCCGTGAGGAAGAAATCCCTGCCGAAATGCTTGCTGAAGCAGAAGAGTACCGTTCTAACCTAGTGGAAGCTGCGGCTGAAGCTAACGAAGAATTAATGGATAAGTACCTTGAAGAAGGTGAGCTGTCTATTGAAGAAATCAAAGCCGGTCTGCGCGCGCGTACTATTGCGTGTGAAATCGTACCTGCGGTTTGTGGTTCTTCGTTCAAGAACAAAGGTGTGCCATTAGTACTTGACGCCGTGATCGACTACTTACCAGCGCCGGATGAAATTCCTGCGATTAAAGGTGTTGATCCACGTGACGAAGAGAAAACTGGTGAGCGTAAGTCAAGCGATAGCGAGCCATTTGCTGCATTAGCGTTCAAAATTGCTGCTGACCCATTCGTGGGCACTTTAACCTTCGTTCGTGTTTACTCGGGTGTTCTGTCTTCCGGTGACTCAGTTCTGAACTCAGTTAAAGGTAAGCGTGAGCGCGTAGGTCGTATGGTGCAGATGCACGCTAACGATCGTCAAGAGATTAAAGAAGTGCGCGCGGGTGATATCGCAGCACTGATTGGTATGAAAGACGTGACCACAGGTGAAACTCTGTGTGACATGGATAACCCAATCATTCTTGAGCGTATGGAGTTCCCAGAGCCTGTTATCTCGGTAGCGGTTGAGCCAAAAACTAAGGCTGACCAAGAGAAAATGGGTATCGCTCTTGGCCGTTTGGCACAAGAGGATCCATCGTTCCGCGTTAAGACTGACGAAGAAACTGGTCAAACCATTATTTCTGGTATGGGTGAGCTTCACCTAGACGTACTGGTTGACCGTATGCGTCGTGAGTTTAACGTTGAAGCAAACATTGGTAAGCCTCAAGTTGCTTACCGTGAAACAATCCGCAACAGCTGCGAAATCGAAGGTAAGTTCGTTCGTCAGTCTGGTGGTCGTGGTCAGTTTGGTCACTGTTGGATTCGTTTCGCCCCTGCTGACGAAGGTCAGGAAGGGTTGGAGTTCCACAACGAAATCGTTGGTGGTGTAATTCCAAAAGATTACATTCCTGCGATCCAGAAAGGTATCGAAGAGCAGATGAAAAACGGTGTGGTAGCCGGTTATCCTCTGATCGGTCTGAAAGCGACAGTTTTCGACGGTTCGTACCACGATGTTGACTCCAACGAAATGGCGTTTAAGATCGCTGCGTCTATGGCAACAAAACAGCTTGCACAAAAAGGCGGTGCTGTGTTACTAGAGCCAGTGATGCAGGTTGAAGTTGTAACGCCAGAGGATTACATGGGTGACGTGATGGGAGACTTGAACCGTCGCCGCGGCCTGATTCAGGGTATGGATGACAGCCCATCAGGTAAGGTAATTCGCGCAGAGGTTCCTTTAGGAGAGATGTTTGGTTACGCTACCGACGTTCGCTCCATGTCACAAGGTCGCGCGAGCTACTCTATGGAGTTCTCAAAGTACGCAGAAGCACCAGCGAACATCGCTGATGCGATTGTTAAAAAACAAGATTGATCCCGCCCATTAAGTAAGAGGTTACATATCGTGGCTAAGGAAAAATTCGAACGCAGTAAACCGCACTTAAACGTTGGTACTATTGGTCACGTTGACCACGGTAAAACCACGTTAACAGCTGCATTAACTCGTGTATGTGCTGAAGTTTTCGGTGGCGCAGGCTCTTCTAAGGGCTATGACCAAATCGATAACGCTCCAGAAGAGAAAGCACGTGGTATCACCATTAACACGTCACACGTAGAGTACGATTCTCCGACTCGTCACTATGCGCACGTTGACTGCCCAGGTCACGCCGACTACGTTAAAAACATGATCACTGGTGCTGCTCAGATGGACGGCGCTATTCTGGTTTGTTCAGCGGCTGATGGCCCTATGCCACAGACCCGTGAGCACATCCTGCTGTCACGTCAGGTAGGTGTTCCGTACATCGTTGTGTTCCTGAACAAAGCGGACATGGTTGACGATGAAGAGCTGTTAGAGCTAGTTGAAATGGAAGTGCGTGACCTGCTCAGCACTTACGATTTCCCAGGCGATGACACCCCAATCATCACCGGTTCTGCATTAATGGCACTGAACGGCGAAGATGAAAACGGCCTAGGTACTACTGCGGTTAAGACCCTGGTAGAAACTTTAGACGCGTACATCCCAGAGCCAGTACGTGCAATCGATCAGGCGTTCTTGATGCCAATCGAAGACGTATTCTCAATTTCAGGCCGTGGTACTGTAGTAACTGGTCGTGTTGAGCGCGGTATCGTTAAAGTCGGTGAAGAGATCGAGATCGTTGGTCTG
Source organism: Thiopseudomonas alkaliphila (assembly GCF_001267175.1). Taxonomy (NCBI): domain Bacteria; kingdom Pseudomonadati; phylum Pseudomonadota; class Gammaproteobacteria; order Pseudomonadales; family Pseudomonadaceae; genus Thiopseudomonas; species Thiopseudomonas alkaliphila. The sequence continues at coordinate 2,069,258 of NZ_CP012358.1, forward strand.
AAAGACACCACTAAAACTACCTGTACCGGTGTTGAGATGTTCCGTAAACTGCTCGACGAAGGTCGTGCGGGTGAGAACTGCGGTATCTTACTGCGTGGTACTAAGCGTGAAGACGTTCAGCGTGGTCAAGTACTGGCTAAGCCAGGCACGATCAAGCCGCACACCAAGTTTGAAGCAGAAGTTTACGTTCTGTCTAAAGACGAAGGTGGTCGCCATACTCCGTTCTTCAAAGGCTACCGTCCACAGTTCTACTTCCGTACTACGGACGTAACTGGTAACTGTGAGCTGCCAGAAGGCGTAGAAATGGTAATGCCAGGCGATAACGTTAAGCTAGAAGTTACTTTGATCGCGCCGATTGCGATGGAAGAAGGCTTACGCTTTGCGATTCGTGAAGGCGGTCGTACCGTAGGTGCGGGCGTTGTTGCGAAAATTATTGCTTAAGCAATGAATCAGCAAGAAGCCTCCTTTATGGGGGCTTTTTGTGTTTATAGTTGACATGCTGGTAATGCAAGATTAAAATTGCGCCTCCTTTTGCTTCGTGATTGCACGTGGCAGGGAAATACTAGGAGTCTGAGGTCAAAATGCAAAATCAACAAATCCGTATCCGGTTGAAGGCTTTTGACCATCGCCTGATCGATCAATCAACCCAGGAAATCGTAGAAACTGCGAAACGTACTGGTGCTCAGGTGCGTGGTCCGATCCCGCTCCCTACTCGTAAGGAACGATTCACTGTTCTGGTTTCTCCGCACGTTAACAAAGACGCGCGTGACCAGTATGAGATTCGTACTCATAAGCGTGTGCTGGACATCGTTCAGCCAACAGATAAAACTGTTGATGCTCTTATGAAGCTCGACCTTGCAGCGGGTGTGGAAGTACAAATTAGCCTCGGCTAAGTCATACAGCGACTTACGTCGTGTAACGCTCTGCAATGGGCGGCCATAGCGGGTGAAAGCCCCGTACACTCATGAGGTTTTAAAGCATGACTATTGGTGTAGTCGGTCGTAAATGCGGCATGACCCGTATTTTCACCGAAGAAGGTGTCTCGATTCCGGTGACTGTAATTGAAGTCGAACCGAATCGCGTGACCCAATTCAAAACAGAAGAGACTGACGGTTATCGTGCCGTACAGGTGACTTACGGCGTACGTCGTGACTCACGTGTTACTAAAGCACAGAAAGGTCACTTCTCTAAGGCTGGCGTTGCAGCTGGTCGTAAAGTGGTTGAGTTCCGTCTGGAAGAAGGCGAATACCAAGCCGGCGATCAAGTAACTACCGAGTTATTTGAAGCAGGTCAAAAGGTAGACGTTACTGGCCAGTCTAAAGGTAAGGGCTTTGCCGGTACCATTAAGCGCTGGAATTTCCGCGGACAAGACAACACACACGGTAACTCCGTATCTCACCGTGTCCCTGGTTCTATTGGTCAGTGCCAAACTCCAGGTCGCGTATTTAAGGGTAAAAAAATGTCTGGTCATATGGGCGCTGAGCGCGTGACCGTGCAATCCCTTGAAGTGGTGCGTGTTGATGCTGAGCGCAATTTACTATTAGTTAAAGGTGCTGTACCAGGCGCTACTGGTAGTGATGTGATTGTGCGTCCGGCAGTCAAGGCTCGCGGTTAAGAGAGGAATGCCGAAAATGCAATTAAATGTTAATGGCGCCCAAGCTATCGAAGTTTGTGAGCGTACTTTTGGCGCTGAGTTTAACGAGACACTAGTACACCAAGCAGTTGTTGCTTACATGGCTGGTGGTCGTCAAGGCACTAAAAAGCAAAAAACACGTTCCGAAGTTTCTGGTGGTGGCCGTAAGCCATGGCGTCAGAAAGGAACTGGTCGTGCCCGTGCAGGTAGTATCCGTAGCCCAATCTGGGTTGGCGGTGGTGCTACATTTGCTGCGCGTCCACAAGATCATTCGCAAAAACTAAACAAGAAAATGTATCGCGCTGCGATGCGTTCTATTCTTGCAGAATTGGTTCGTCAAGAGCGCTTAGTCGTTGTTGAAGAATTTGCAGTTGATGCGCCCAAAACTAAAGGCTTACTCACTAAGTTAGAAGCTTTAGGTTTACAGGACGTACTGATTGTTTCCGATTCAGTTGAGCAGAATCTGTACTTAGCTGCACGCAACCTACCACACGTAGATGTGCGTGACGTACAAGGTTCTGATCCAGTGAGCCTAATTGCATATGACAAAGTCTTAATGACTGTCTCTGCAGTTAAGAAGTTTGAGGAGATGCTAGGATGAACCAAGAACGCGTATTCAAAGTGCTACTTGGCCCGCACATCTCTGAAAAGGCCACTATGTTAGCTGACGGTAAAAGTCAGTTCGTTTTCAAAGTTGCAGTCGATGCAACTAAGCTGGAAATCAAGACCGCTGTTGAACAACTGTTCGAGGTTAAAGTAGCTAACGTTACTACCGTTAAAGTAAACGGTAAGACTAAGCGTACTGCTCGTGGTTTAGGCAAGCGTAGCGACTGGAAAAAAGCGTACATTGCGCTGCAGCCAGGCCAGGATCTCGATTTCATCAGCGCTGCTGAGTAAGCTAGAGGTGCATCATGGCAATTGTTAAATGCAAACCGACTTCCGCTGGACGCCGTTTCGTCGTTCGCGTAGTCAACAAGGAGTTGCATAAAGGCGCTCCTTACGCACCACTGCTCGAGAAAAAATCGAAGACTGGTGGTCGTAACCATAATGGCCGTATTACTACCCGTCATATCGGTGGTGGTCATAAGCAACATTATCGTTTGGTCGATTTCCGTCGCAACAAAGATGGCATCCCAGCTATCGTTGAGCGCTTAGAATACGATCCAAACCGTACCGCACACATTGCACTATTAAAGTACTTAGACGGCGAGCGTCGCTATGTATTAGCCCCTAAAGGTGTTAGTGCCGGTGAGCAATTAATGTCGGGCGCACACGCTCCGATTAAAGCGGGTAACTGCTTACCTTTACGTAACGTACCAGTAGGTTCTACGGTTCACGCGATTGAGTTAAAACCAGGTAAGGGCGCGCAAATTGCACGTTCAGCTGGTACTTCAGCGCAAGTTGTTGCCCGTGAAGGCAACTACGTGACCCTGCGTTTACGTTCAGGTGAGATGCGTAAAGTTCTCGCAGATTGCCGTGCAACATTAGGCGAAGTTTCAAACCATGAGCACTTCTTGCGCTCCTATGGTAAAGCTGGTGCGAAGCGTTGGGCGGGTGTTCGTCCAAGCGTTCGTGGTGCTGCTATGAACCCTGTAGATCACCCACACGGTGGTGGTGAGGGTCGTACTTCTGGTGGTCGTCACCCGGTTACTCCGTGGGGCAAGCCAACGAAGGGTGCGAAAACTCGTACCAACAAGCGCACTACCAACATGATTGTTCATCGCCGCAAGTAATTAGAGGGATAAACTAGTGCCACGTTCACTGAAAAAAGGTCCTTTTATCGATCTTCACCTCTTGAAGAAGGTCGAAACCGCGGTAGAGAAGAACGATCGCAAACCAGTAAAAACCTGGTCGCGCCGCTCTATCATTCTGCCGCAAATGGTGGGTTTAACCATCGCAGTACATAACGGTCGTCAACACGTTCCCGTTCTCGTGAGCGAAGATATGGTTGGCCATAAACTCGGCGAATTTGCTGCTACTCGTACCTATCGTGGTCACGTAGCAGACAAGAAAGCCAGACGCTAAGGAGTAAGTAAGATGGAAGTAGCTGCTAAGTTATCCGGCGCTAGCATTTCCGCTCAGAAAGCTCGCTTGGTCGCTGACCAAATTCGCGGGAAGAAAGTGGGTGAAGCGCTTAACTTGTTAGCCTTCAGCAGCAAAAAAGCTGCTGTGCTTTTCAAGAAAGTTCTTGAGTCGGCTGTAGCCAACGCAGAGCATAACGAAGGCGCTGATATCGACGATTTAGTCGTATCAACTGTTTTCGTTAACGAGGGTCGTTCTTTGAAACGTATCATGCCACGCGCTAAAGGCCGTGCAGATCGTATCATCAAGCGCTCTTGCCATATCACTGTCAAGGTTGCCGACAAGTAACGGAGTTGATCAGATGGGTCAGAAAGTACATCCCGTTGGCATACGCCTGGGAATCGTCAAAGATCACACGTCAGTCTGGTATGCAGACCGCAAAGATTATGCGGATTATCTGAATGCTGACTTAGAAGTACGTGCGTATCTTTTAGACAAACTAAAAAACGCGTCCGTGAGCCGTGTCGACATCGCTCGTCCAGCTCAGACTGCACGCATTACTATCCACACTGCGCGTCCTGGTATTGTTATCGGGAAAAAAGGTGAGGATGTAGAAAAACTGCGTCAGGACCTGACCAAGAAAATGGGTGTGCCTGTGCACATCAATATCGAAGAGATTCGTAAGCCAGAGCTCGATGCGATGCTGGTTGCTCAGAGCGTTGCTCAGCAATTAGAGCGTCGTGTAATGTTCCGTCGCGCAATGAAGCGTGCGGTGCAGAGCGCAATGCGTCTTGGTGCTAAAGGTATCAAGATTCAGGTAGGCGGTCGTCTTGGTGGTGCTGAAATCGCACGTTCGGAGTGGTATCGCGAAGGCCGTGTGCCGTTGCACACGTTGCGCGCAGATATCGATTATGCCACCTATGAAGCTCATACTACGTATGGTGTTTTAGGCGTAAAGGTTTGGATCTTTAAGGGCGAGGTCATCGGTGGCCAGCACGAAGAACTAAAACCTGTTGCACCAACACCGCGTAAGAAAGCTGGACGATAAGGAGTACGCCACATGTTACAGCCAAAGCGTACGAAGTTCCGCAAGATGATGACAGGCCACAACCGTGGTCTAGCACAACGCGGCAGCAAGGTTAGCTTCGGTGAGTATGCTTTAAAAGCTACTGGCCGCGGTCGCCTAACAGCACGTCAGATTGAAGCAGCGCGTCGTGCGTTGACCCGTCACGTTAAGCGTGGTGGTAAAATCTGGATCCGTGTTTTCCCCGACAAGCCAATTACCAAGAAGCCTCTTGAGGTTCGTATGGGTAAAGGTAAAGGTTCTGTTGAATATTGGGTAGCCCTAATTCAGCCGGGCAAGGTCCTATACGAAATTGAAGGTGTGTCCGAAGAACTCGCGCGTGAAGCATTTGCTTTAGCCGCTGCGAAGTTACCTATCGCTACCTCCTTTGTTAAACGGACGGTGATGTGATGAAAGCTAACGAACTTCGTGAAAAATCAGTAGAGCAGTTGAATGAGCAGTTGCTCGAATTACTGCGCGATCAGTTCAACCTGCGTATGCAGAAAGCAACTGGTCAGTTAGGGCAGTCACACCTGCTCACACAAGTTAGACGCGACATTGCGCGCGTTAAAACTGTGCTCAACCAGAAGGCAGGTAATTAATCATGGCTGAAGCTCAGAATGTAGTCCGCACGCTAACCGGTCGTGTTGTTAGCGATAAAATGGACAAAACCATTACTGTATTGATTGAGCGTCGCGTTAAGCACCCAATCTTTGGTAAATATCTTAAGCGTTCGACCAAACTGCACGCCCACGATGAAACCAACCAATGCCGTATCGGCGACAAAGTCACTATTCGTGAAACTCGTCCGGTAGCTAAGACTAAGTCTTGGGCATTAGTTGAAATCGTTGAACGCGCAGAAGTGGTCTAAGGGCCTAGGGTCGGAGAAATTATATGATTCAGACTCAATCTATGCTCGATGTGGCCGATAACAGCGGCGCGCGTCGTGTAATGTGCATCAAGGTCCTAGGCGGTTCACACCGCCGCTATGCTGCAATCGGTGACATCATTAAGGTTACCGTTAAGGAAGCAATTCCACGCGGCAAAGTGAAAAAGGGCCAAGTAATGACCGCTGTTGTTGTGCGTACCCGTCATGGTGTACGTCGCGCAGATGGTTCCATCATTCGTTTCGATGGCAACGCTGCTGTTCTTTTGAACACTAAGCAAGAGCCAATCGGAACACGTATCTTCGGGCCAGTGACGCGCGAACTTCGTACTGAGAAGTTCATGAAAATCGTTTCACTCGCACCCGAAGTACTGTAAGGAGTAGCCGTCATGCAAAAGATTCGTCGTGACGACGAGGTCATCGTCATTGCCGGCAAGGATAAGGGCGAAAAAGGTAAAGTACTAAAAGTGCTGGCTGATAATCGCGTAGTAGTGGCTGGCGTTAACTTAGTTAAACGCCACACTAAGCCTAATCCAATGCTCGGAACTCAAGGCGGTATCGTCGAGAAAGAAGCGCCATTGCACGTTTCTAATGTGGCTATTTTTAACGCAGAAACTAACAAGGCTGATCGCGTTGGTTTTAAAGTTGAAGACGGCAAAAAGATTCGTGTCTTCAAATCCACTCAAAAGCCAGTTGGCGCTTGAGATAAATAGGTGAAATGATGGCACGATTAAAAGATTTATACCGTAACGAACTTGCACCACAGCTTAAAGAAGAACTTAAGCTAGCTAACGTGATGGAAGTTCCACGTATTACTAAAATCACTCTGAACATGGGTTTAGGTGAAGCCGTTACCGATAAGAAAATTATCGATAACGCAGTGGCTGATCTAGAAAAAATCACCGGTCAAAAGCCTGTGGTCACCTATGCGCGCAAATCTATCGCTGGTTTTAAAATCCGTGATGGTTGGCCGATCGGGGTTAAAGTAACTTTACGTAACGATCGTATGTACGAGTTCTTAGACCGTCTGCTAAGTATCTCTTTACCACGTGTACGTGACTTCCGTGGCCTGAACGGTAAATCGTTCGACGGTCATGGTAACTACAGCATGGGTGTAAAAGAGCAGATTATCTTCCCAGAAATCGACTACGATAAAATCGATGCGCTACGTGGTTTAGATATTACTCTAACTACATCTGCGCGTAACGATGATGAAGGCCGTGCGTTACTCAAGGCTTTCAAATTCCCGTTCCGTAACTGAGGATTAGCAAATGGCTAAAATGGGCATGAAAAACCGTGAGCTGAAGCGTCAGCGCACGGTCGCTAAATTCGCTGAAAAGCGTGCAGCGCTCAAAGCAACCATCGCCAATCCGAACTCCACCGCTGAAGAGCGTTGGGACGCGCAGGTTGCTTTACAAAAGCAACCGCGTGATGCAAGCCGTTCACGTTTACGTAACCGCTGCCGCATCACTGGCCGTCCGCACGGTGTATACCGTAAGTTCGGACTAGGCCGTAACAAACTTCGTGAAGCTGCAATGCGCGGTGATGTACCAGGTTTAGTTAAGGCTAGCTGGTAATTTAACAACTGAAACTATTTCAGTTTGTTGAAAAAATGATCAAGCCCCTTCATTGGGGCTTGATTCGTTTTTACTATTTCATTTACAATGCCTGACTCGCAACAAGACCGAGGGTTTTGTGTGCGTGTTTCTAATGGTCGTGAGACCTCAATCTTTTCAGGAGCTACAAGCCCATGAGTATGCAGGACCCGTTAGCTGATATGCTAACTCGTATCCGTAATGCCCAGATGGCTGAGAAATCCGTAGTTACCATGCCTTCTTCAACACTGAAAGTCGCTGTTGCGAACGTGTTAAAAGAAGAAGGTTACGTAGCGGATTATCAGATCAGCGGTGACGCGAAACCTCTGCTTTCCATCGAACTAAAGTATTTCGAAGGCCGTCCGGTCATCGAAGAGTTACAGCGCGTAAGCCGTCCTGGTCTGCGCCAGTACAAAGCTGCTGGTGAATTGCCGCAAGTCCGTGGCGGACTGGGTGTAGCGATTGTTTCCACCAATAAAGGTGTGATGACTGATCGCGCCGCGCGTGCTGCCGGTATCGGTGGCGAAGTTCTTTGCAGTGTATTCTAAGGGGATCAAGCATGTCTCGCGTTGCTAAAAATCCCGTTAAGCTACCTGCTGGCGTAGAACTTAAACTCGCTGGCCAACAGCTTTCGGTAAAAGGTGCTAAAGGCGCTTTAGAATTGACTATTCACCCAGCCGTTGAGGTTTCTCAAGAGGATGGCGAGTTACGTTTTGCAGCTCGCAGTGGTGATCAACAGTCACGTGCTATGGCCGGTACTACCCGTGCCTTAGTAAACAATATGGTAGTGGGTGTAAGCCAAGGCTTTGAGCGTAAGCTACAACTAGTTGGTGTAGGTTACCGTGCGCAAGCTAAAGGTAGTGTGCTTTCACTCGCATTAGGTTTCTCTCACTCAATCGAGTATGAGCTGCCAGAAGGCGTAACCGCAGAAACTCCAAGTGCTACTGATATCGTGATTCGCGGTATTGATAAGCAAGTACTTGGTCAAGTAGCGGCAGAGATTCGCGATTACCGTCGCCCAGAGCCATACAAAGGCAAGGGTGTACGTTACGCTGAAGAAAACGTACTTCGTAAAGAAGCTAAGAAGAAGTAGGGCCTAGCAAAATGACCGACAAAAAAGTTTCAAGACTGCGTCGCGCTCGCAAAGCACGCCTGAAAATGCAAGAACTGCAAACAGTTCGTCTTTGCGTGTATCGCTCTTCGCAGCACATTTACGCCCAAGTGATTTCTGCTGACGGCGGTAAAGTATTAGTTCAAGCTTCTACTTTAGATAAAGAACTGCGCGATGGCGCAACAGGTAACATCGAAGCGGCCAAGAAAGTTGGCCAATTAGTTGCCGAGCGTGCTAAAGCGGTAGGAGTTGCCAAAGTGGCTTTTGACCGTTCTGGCTTCAAGTACCACGGCCGTGTGAAAGCATTGGCTGATGCTGCTCGTGAAGGCGGGCTGGAGTTTTAAGTTATGGCAAATCACGAGCAAAAACGCGATAACCGCGAAGATAGCCGCGACGAAGGCTATATCGAAAAATTAGTGCAAGTTAACCGTGTTGCTAAAACCGTAAAAGGTGGTCGTATCTTCACTTTCACCGCGTTAAGCGTAGTGGGTGATGGTAAAGGTCGCGTAGGTTTTGGCCGTGGTAAGTCACGTGAAGTCCCTGCAGCCATTCAAAAAGCAATGGAAGCAGCACGTCGCAACATGATCCAAGTGGATCTGAACGGTGTAACTTTGCAGTACCCAATTAAATCTGTTCACGGTGCTTCACGCGTTTACATGCAACCTGCTTCGGAAGGTACGGGTGTAATTGCTGGCGGTGCAATGCGCGCTGTTTTAGAAGTGGCTGGTGTTCAAGACGTACTCGCTAAGTGCTACGGCTCTACGAATCCAATCAACGTTGTTTACGCAACGTTCAAGGGTCTGAAAAATATGCAGTCCCCTGATTCAGTAGCAGCTAAGCGTGGCAAGAGTGTCGAGGAGATTCTCTAACCATGTCTCAAGCAACTGTTAAAGTGACTCTAGTTAAGAGCACAAACGGCCGTTTGGCTAATCATAAAGCCTGCGTACGTGGCCTCGGTCTACGTCGCATTGGTCACACCGTAGAGGTTCTGGATACTCCAGAAAACCGCGGCATGATCAATAAAGCTTATTACTTACTCCGTGTGGAGGGCTAAGCCATGCAATTGAACGATTTACGTTCTGCACCTGGTGCTCGCCGTGAGAAACTTCGCTTAGGCCGTGGTATCGGTTCTGGTCTAGGTAAAACTGCTGGTCGTGGTCACAAAGGTTTGACTTCACGTTCAGGCGGTAAAGTTGCTCCGGGCTTCGAGGGTGGTCAACAGCCTCTGTACAAGCGTTTACCTAAGTTTGGTTTTACCTCACGTATGGCGCTTGTGCGTGCTGAAATCCGTACTTCTGAACTTGCAAAAGTGGAAGGCGACGTTGTTTCTTTGCAAACTCTGCGTGAAGCAAACCTGATTAACGCTAGCGTTAAGCGCGTTAAAGTTATGCTGTCAGGTGATGTGACTCGTGCAGTAACTTTGCAAGGCATCGGGGCTACCAAAGGTGCCCGTGAAGCTATCATCGCAGCAGGCGGTAAGATCGAGGAATAAATGGCTAAGCAAGGTGCTCTCTCAGCGTTAGGTGGCGGCGGATTATCCGAGCTTTGGGCTCGTTTGCGCTTTCTATTCATGGCGATTATCGTTTATCGAATTGGTGCGCATATTCCGGTACCAGGAATTAACCCCGAACGACTCGCTGATCTGTTTCGACAGAACGAGGGAACCATTCTCAGTCTATTCAATATGTTCTCAGGCGGTGCGCTAGAGCGTATGTCTATTTTTGCCTTGGGGATCATGCCGTATATTTCGGCGTCGATCATCATGCAATTAATGACAGCGGTTAGCCCACAGCTTGAGGCGTTGAAGAAAGAGGGTGAAGCTGGTCGTCGTAAGATTAGCCAGTACACCCGTTACGGCACCTTGGCGTTGGCTTTGGTTCAGGCATTTGGTATGTCTATGGGCTTGGCCGGTCAAGGTGTTACTTTCGCAACCGACTTCAGCTTCTACTTTACAGCGATCACTACCTTTGTAGCGGGCGCAATGTTTATGATGTGGCTGGGTGAGCAAATTACTGAGCGTGGTATCGGTAACGGCATTTCGATGCTGATTTTTGCTGGTATTGTGGCAGGTTTGCCGTCGGCGATAGGACAATCTTTTGAATCTGCGCGTCAAGGAGACATTAACATTTTCGCCTTAATGGCGATCGGTTTGCTTGCCGTTGCGATTATTGGTTTCGTTGTGTTTGTGGAGCGTGGTCAGCGTCGTATCGCTGTGCATTACGCAAAGCGTCAGCAAGGCCGCAAAGTGTTTGCAGCACAGCAAAGTCACTTACCTTTAAAAGTTAATATGGCTGGGGTTATCCCTGCTATTTTTGCGAGCAGTATCTTACTGTTCCCGGCTTCTTTAGGTCAGTGGTTTGGTCAGTCTGAAGGCATGGGTTGGTTAGCTGATCTGTCACAAGCATTAGCGCCTAACCAGCCGTTAAACATTATTCTGTTTACCGCAGGGATTATTTTCTTCTGCTTCTTCTATACAGCTTTAATGTTTAACCCGAAAGATGTTGCGGAAAACCTTAAGAAATCTGGTGCGTTTATCCCAGGTATCCGTCCCGGTGAGCAATCAGCACGCTACATTGATGGCGTACTTACTCGCTTAACGGTGTTCGGTTCCTTATACATGACGGCCGTATGTTTGTTGCCGCAGTTTCTTGTGGTGGCGGCAAACGTTCCGTTCTATCTTGGCGGGACCTCGCTGTTGATCGTTGTTGTGGTTGTAATGGACTTCATTGCTCAAGTACAATCGCACCTCGTTTCTAACCAGTACGATTCCCTGATGAAAAAAGCAAACCTGAAGGGCTATGGCAGCGGCATGATCCGCTAAGCACTAGTTCGTAAGGTTGGAGGAGTGGGTAATGAAAGTTCGTGCATCAGTAAAGAAACTATGCCGTAACTGTAAGATCGTACGTCGCGACGGTGTCGTACGTGTGATCTGTAAAGCAGAACCGCGTCACAAACAGCGCCAAGGCTAATTTGTGTTTGCGTCAATAATCTAGCAGCTAGTGCGCTGCTAGGTTGATTAATGATTATTACAGCGTTAAACTCTTGCGCCCTTTCTTGGCTTCCGGGGCTCAGGTAGCTGTCAATTGGAGTTTCACTGAATGGCCCGTATTGCAGGCGTTAACATTCCGGATAACAAGCATACTGTTATCTCGCTGACCTACATCTACGGTGTAGGACGCACAACTGCACAGAAAATCTGTGCCGCGACTGGCATTGCTCCAGAAGCGAAAATTAAAGATCTAAGCGAAGAGCAGTTGGATCAATTACGTGGTGAAGTAGCTAAGTTAACTACTGAAGGTGACTTACGCCGCGAAATTAACATGAATATCAAACGCTTGATGGACTTAGGTTGCTACCGTGGTATTCGCCATCGTCGTAGCTTACCACTTCGCGGTCAGCGCACTAAAACTAACGCGCGTACTCGTAAAGGTCCACGCAAACCAATCCGTAAATAATCGTATTGGTTTCTAGATAGGAATTTGATCATGGCTAAACCAGCTGCTCGTGCTCGTAAAAAAGTAAGAAAGACGGTGGTTGATGGCATCGCCCACATCCACGCTTCTTTCAACAACACAATTGTTACTATTACTGACCGTCAAGGTAATGCTCTGTCTTGGGCAACCTCAGGTGGTTCAGGATTCCGTGGTTCGCGTAAAAGTACGCCGTTCGCTGCGCAGGTTGCTGCTGAGCGTGCGGGTCAAGCGGCCCTCGAATTTGGTTTGAAAAACTTAGAAGTTAACGTTAAGGGCCCAGGTCCTGGACGTGAGTCTGCAGTTCGTGCGTTAAACGGCTGCGGCTACAAAATTTCTAGCATTACAGATGTGACGCCTATTCCGCACAACGGATGCCGTCCACCTAAAAAACGTCGCGTGTAATCAAGGAGACAGTGAAAAATGGCTCGTTACATTGGTCCAAAATGCAAACTGTCTCGTCGTGAAGGCACAGATCTTTTCTTGAAAAGTGGTGCGCGCGCGATTGAGTCAAAATGCAACTTAGAAACCGCACCTGGTCAACATGGCCAACGTCGCACTCGCTTATCTGAGTACGGCTTACAGTTGCGTGAAAAACAAAAAGTACGTCGTATTTACGGTGTACTAGAACGCCAATTCCGTGGCTACTACAAAGAAGCAGCGCGCCGTAAAGGTGCAACCGGTGAAAACCTGCTGCAATTGCTGGAATCACGTTTAGATAACGTGGTATACCGCATGGGTTTTGGTGCAACTCGCGCTGAGTCCCGTCAACTGGTTTCGCACAAAGCGATCACCGTAAATGGTAAGACGGTAAACATTCCATCTTTCCAGGTACAACCAGGTGATGTAGTGGCTGTTCGCGAAAAAGCGAAAAACCAATTACGTATTTCCCAGGCTCTCGAACTTTGCGCCCAACGCGGTCGCGTAGAGTGGGTTGAGGTGGATACTGCGAAGAAAGAAGGTACGTTCAAAAGCGTTCCTGCTCGTAGCGATTTATCAGCCGACATCAACGAAAGCCTGATTGTCGAGCTCTACTCCAAGTAAGGGCTAGAAAATAGGTGTATCCATGCAGATTTCGGTAAATGAGTTTCTAACCCCACGTCAAATTAATGTTGATCAGGTTAGTCCAACCCGCGCCAAAATTACGCTCGAGCCGCTCGAGCGTGGTTTTGGACATACTTTAGGCAACGCGTTACGACGCATTTTGTTGTCTTCAATGCCCGGCTGTGCAGTGGTAGAAGTCGAAATTGACGGTGTGTTGCACGAGTACAGTGCCATTGAAGGAGTGCAGGAAGACGTCATCGAAATCCTGCTCAACCTCAAAGGCTTGGCCGTGATTATGCACGGACGTGACGAAGCCACCCTAAGCCTGAGCAAAAAAGGGCCGGGTGTGGTGACTGCTGCCGATATTCAGTTGGATCATGATGTTGAAATCGTCAATGGCGACCACATCATTGCCCATTTAGCTGACAAGGGTGAGTTAAACATGAAGTTGCGTATTGCGCGTGGTCGTGGCTATCAGCCAGCCGACGCACGTACGCAAGACGACGATGAAAGCCGTTCAATCGGCCGTCTACAACTTGATGCGTTATACAGCCCGGTTCGCCGTGTGGCATATGTGGTAGAAAATGCTCGTGTTGAGCAGCGTACTGACTTAGATAAGTTAGTCATCGACTTAGAGACCAATGGCACTTTAGATCCTGAAGAAGCCATTCGTCGCAGCGCAACTATTCTTCAGCATCAATTGGCTGCTTTCGTTGATTTACAAAGCGAAGAGCCAGTTGAAGAAGAGAAACCAGAAGACGAGATTGATCCTGTCTTACTGCGCCCTGTGGATGATTTAGAGTTAACCGTGCGTTCCGCTAACTGCCTCAAAGCAGAAAGCATCTACTATATTGGTGATCTGATTCAGCGCACCGAAGTAGAGTTACTGAAAACGCCAAACCTCGGTAAGAAATCTTTAACTGAAATTAAAGACGTTCTGGCTGAGCGTGGTTTATCTCTGGGTATGCGCCTCGACAACTGGCCGCCTGCAAGTCTGAAGAAAGACGACAAGGCCACGGCCTGATCGTCATTACCACCAACGAGAGAGTTTGGTAAGGAATTGAATCATGCGTCATCGTAAAAGTGGCCGTCACCTAAGCCGTACTAGCGCCCACCGCAAGGCTATGTTCCAGAACATGGCTGTGTCGCTGTTCGAGCATGAGTTGATCAAAACCACATTGCCTAAAGCTAAAGAATTGCGCCGCGTAGCCGAGCCGCTGATCACTTTAGCCAAAGAAGACAGTGTTGCTAATCGTCGTTTAGCCTTTGACCGTACTCGCTCGAAAGAAGCGGTAGGCAAGTTATTCAACGATTTAGGTAAGCGTTATGCAACCCGTCAGGGTGGATACCTGCGCATCTTAAAGTGCGGTTTCCGTCCAGGTGACAACGCACCTATGGCTTATGTGGAGCTGGTTGACCGTCCGGTAGCTGGTGAAGTAGAAGCAGAATAAACCTTAGGGTTTATTTAAAAAAGCCGAGCCTAGTGCTCGGCTTTTTTGTGGCTAATCATATTTGATCAAAGGTGAAGGATGCAGGGCTTAAAGCGCAAACTGGTGTATGTCAGCTTATTTGAAACCATTGCCATAGTACTGACCATGTTGCTGTTAATGCTGCTAGGGCATGATTCTGCGCACTCTGGCGCGGTGTCGGTGGTGATTTCAGTGATTGCGGTGGTATGGAATCTGATTTGGAATTACAGCTTTGAAGCCTGGGAAAGGCGGCAAACAGTTAAAGGTCGGAGTATTCGACGCCGATTGGTGCATGCAGTGGGCTTTGAGTCGGGTCTGGCCTTGATGACGATTCCCTTATTGGCTTGGTGGCTTTCGATTGGGGTATTTGAAGCTTTGGCCTTGGATATTGGCTTGTTGTTGTTCTTTTTGTTGTATACCTTTGTCTTTAACTGGGGCTTTGATCGAATCTTTGGTTTGCCAGAATCGGCCCTGTGATTTAGCTTAGGTGCAGTTAGTCAATGATGTGAGGAGCGGCAGATGAGTAAAAAAATTGCAGTGATTTTATCCGGTAGTGGTGTGTATGACGGCAGTGAGATTCACGAGGTAGTGCTGACCCTGCTTCGTTTAGATCAATTAGGCGCTACGGTGCAGTGCTTTGCTCCTGATATTAAGCAACACCATGTCATTAATCATCTAACCGGCGAAGAGATATCAGAGACGCGCAATGTGTTGCTTGAGTCGGCTCGCATCGCCCGGGGCAATTGTAAAGCGGTGACGGAATTAACGGCCGCTGAGTTTGATGCAGTGATTTTACCCGGTGGCTTTGGCGCGGCAAAAAACCTATCAGACTTTGCCTTTAATGGCGCCAATTGCACGGTAGAACCAGCCACCTTGGCTGCGGTACAAAGCTTTGTGGCTGCTGGTAAGCCGGTGGGGTTAATGTGTATTGCTCCGGCCTTAGCGGCTAAGTTTTTTGGACAGGGCGTGCTGTGCACCATTGGTACCGATACCGCCACCGCCGAGGCACTAGAGCAAATGGGTGCCCAGCATCAAACCTGCACGGTAGATGCGTTGGTGATTGATGAAAAAAATAATCTAGTAACCACTCCAGCTTATATGTTGGCAGAAAACATCAGCCAAGCGGCTGAGGGTATTTTTTCTTTAGTGGAAGAGATTGTAAAGAGGGTCTAAATAAATAATTAACACTCCACTAGTAAGTGCAAGAGTGGAGTGTTAGCTTGAAAGTTTGGTAGTAATAATTTTATTCTGAGTTAGTGTGGCGACAGTTTGATGGGAAAAAAGTGTTCATATCTGGTGATTCTAGAGTACATATCCATACAATAGGTCCACTGTAGTTGGACTCTGATGATGTGTCCATAATTTTTGTAGTTGCATCATTTCTGTAAGGTATTAGCATGACTTTTTTATCATCTAAAGAGCTAATACTCGTTCCTGTAATAGTAATGCTTATTTGTCCAGGATTACTATTATCACCGATTACTAAAGACTTCACATATCGTGACTGATTAGTCCCTTCTTGATTTTCCGTGAGTCCTACTTCCTGATTGTTTTCTGGTAATTTTCCTTCGGTTTGAAAGTATTCTGTTACTGCTAATTTGGCAAAAGATGTTAAAGAGAGCACTTCGGCCATTTTAGTACGATTCGTATAGTTCTGGTAAGAAGGTAGTGCAATTGCTGCCAAAATACCAATTATTGAAACTACAATCATTAGCTCAATTAGAGTGAACCCTTTTTGTGTTGATATATGCATGACTAAACTCCATTTTATTACATGAGAAGTACATCGTATACAGACTGGTTAAGTATAGTGGGATCTTTAAAAAAAACTAAAATTTATAGGGTAAACGAAGGTCTAGTCCGTGAAAAATATGTGGGGATTTTTAGATACTATAATTTGTTAACTGCTGAGCGCATTTAAGAAAATTTAATAAATAATATAAGCTAGAGATTCTATGTTGCAGCTTTTATTTTTAGACTTGTGCACAGTTAAACAATTTTTTGTTAAAGGGTAGGCTATTAAATGGAGTTATCAAGCGGCTTAATAGGTATGGCAGGACAAATTGTCAAATTAGGTTTGGCAGACTATAAAAAGGTTTTAAATTCTGTTGCAGATGCTAGGCTGGCGGGCCAGCCAATTATTTCTTGGCTAGTGCATAATAAAATTGTCACTTCTCGGGAAGTGATGACATTAGCTACAAGCCAATTTGGAGTAGCTAGTTTTGATTTAAGCTGTTTTAAAATAAAATTACTGAGTAAAGATTTACTTAGTGAAAGAATTGTTCGTAAACACCGAGTATTACCTTTAGCTAAGCGAGGCAATCTGCTTTATGTTGCCTTGGCAGACCATGGAGATCAGCTTGTACTTAATGAAATAAAATTTACGACTGGCTGTGCTGTTGAGCTAGTCGTAGTAGAGCAAGATAAATTGGATCTGCTTATTGAGCAACTTTATGACAGCTTGCTTGAGAGTTTTGAAAGTCTGGCTGATGAAGTCTTAGAAGAGTCTGAGTATATTGAAATACAAAATGAGCTAATAATAGATGCTATAGATGAGGCTCCTATAGTTAAATTTGTAAATAGTATATTATTGCGTGCTATTAAAATAGGTGCTTCAGATTTACATTTTGAACCCTATGAAAATAGTTATAGAGTTCGCTTTCGTACTGATGGGATATTGCATGAAGTAAGCAAGCAGCCTGTAGGTTTACGTGATCGGATCTCTACACGGCTCAAGGTTATGGCTAGCATTGATATTTCTGAGCGTCGTAAACCACAAGACGGAAGAATTAAACTAAAGGTATCATCGGTAAAGTCTATAAATTTTCGAGTTAATACTTTACCTACTTTATGGGGTGAAAAAATTGTGCTAAGGATTTTAGATTCTGATAGTACAAAACTAGGAATTGACTCGTTAGGCTATGAGTCAGCACAAAAAAAGCTTTATTTAGAAGCTTTAGATTTACCCCAAGGTATGATTTTAGTGACTGGGCCTACTGGCTCGGGTAAAAGTGTATCTTTATATACAGGAATCAATATTATCAACACTGTAGAACGTAACATTTCTACTGCAGAAGATCCTGTGGAAATCTGTTTGGAAGGGATTAATCAAGTTAATGTTAACTTCAAGCAAGGAATGGATTTTGCACAAGCTTTGCGTGCTTTTTTACGACAGGATCCTGATGTAATAATGATTGGAGAAATTCGTGACTTAGAAACTGCAGAAATTGCAATTAAGGCGGCACAAACTGGACACATGGTAATGTCAACTTTACATACAAATAGTGCTGCAGACACTCTTACACGTCTACGTAATATGGGAGTAGCAGCCTTTAATTTAGCTATTTCGATTAATTTAATCATTGCCCAACGGTTAGCTAGACGTTTATGTAATATATGTAAGTCTGTTAAGAAAATACCAGTTGATGTTTTATTGCAGGAGGGTTTTAGCTTAGAGCAAGTAGGCACTTTTAAGGTATATGAGGCTGTTGGCTGTGATAAGTGTAATGCGGGATATAAAGGGCGAATTGGAATTTATGAAGTGGTGAAAATTACACCTACATTACAAGCTATTATTATGGAAGGGGGGAATCCTATTGAAATTAACCAACAAATACGTAAAGAAGGTTTTAATGATCTACGCACTTCAGCGTTAGAGAAGGTAATTCAGGGAGTTGTTAGTTTAGAAGAGGTGAATCGAGTAACTAAGGATTAATAAACATGGAAATTAAGAAGTCGCCTAAAAGCTATATGTATGTTTGGCATGGTAAAAGCAGGCAAGGGAATAAGTTAAGTGGTGTTATTAATTCGCATGATATTAATATTGTAAAGGCTCAGCTAAGAAAGCAGGGAGTTCTGCATGCTAAGGTGAAAAAGAAAGGTATCACCTTTGGTCGCGATAAAAAAATTAAATCCATGGACATAACCGTCTTTACTCGGCAAATGGCCACCATGATGCAAGCCGGGGTGCCTTTATTACAGTCGTTTACCATTATTATTGAAGGCTTAGACAATTCCAATATGCGTAAATTACTAGAAGCTGTGCGTAATGATATTGCTGGGGGTAGCAGTTTTGCAGGAGCTTTACGCAAACACTCACTATATTTTGATGAGTTGTACTGCAATTTAGTGGCCTCAGGCGAAACGTCGGGAGCTTTGGAAACTTTGCTTGATCGAGTAGCGACCTATAAAGAAAAGTCAGAGGCGCTTAAATCTAAAATTAAAAAAGCCATGAACTACCCGATTGCTGTAGTGGTGGTGGCAGCTGTTGTGACGAGTATTTTGCTATTAAAAGTGGTACCACAGTTCCAGGAGATCTTTGAAGGTTTTGGGGCTGAATTGCCTGTATTTACGCAATTGGTAATTGGTATTTCAGAGTTGCTGCAAGAGTATAGTTTATATGTGCTGATAGGCTTAGTACTGTTACTTTATGCTGCTCGTAGGACGTTGCGCCTATCAGAGCAGTTGCGCAATCGTGCGGATAAAATACTGCTAAAAATGCCGATAATAGGTGATATTTTATATAACTCTGCTGTGGCTCGTTATGGGCGCACCTTAGCTACAACCTTCTCAGCCGGCGTACCTTTGGTTGATGCGTTAGATTCAGTTTCTGGGGCAACGGGTAACGTGGTTTTTAAAAACGCAGTGCAGCAAGTAAAAGCCGATGTATCTACCGGTGTGCAGTTACACACTTCAATGATGTCGAGCGGAGTATTTCCTCCTTTAGCACTGCAACTGACTGCCATTGGTGAAGAGTCAGGTGCGCTAGATACCATGCTAGAAAAAGTTGCCACTCACTATGAAGCCGAGGTAGATAACGCGGTAGATGGTTTAACTGCGTTACTAGAGCCAATCATTATGTCAGTGCTAGGAGTATTAATTGGTGGGCTAATTATTGCCATGTACCTGCCAATCTTCCAGATGGGTAACGCGGTTTAAACTATGAATGATTGGGTAATGGTATTAGAGCAGCCTGCAGTATTTATCACCTGCGCCTTGGTGCTGGGGCTGTTGGTAGGCAGCTTTTTAAATGTGCTGGTGTATCGTCTGCCAAAAATGCTGCAGGCCGACTGGCAACAACAAGCCAAAGAGATTCTAGCCGAAGCCCAGCCAGAAACGGCCGTAATCCCAGAGCTTGATTCCGCGAAACCACGTTTTAACTTATTGGTACCACGCTCAGCCTGTCCCCATTGCCAGCATGTGATTAAGCCATGGGAGAATATTCCACTGCTTAGCTGGCTGGCGCTTAAAGGCAAGTGCTCGGGTTGCCAGCAAGCCATTAGTAAACGCTACCCATTTGTGGAACTGGCCAGCGGCATTTTATCGGCAGTGGTGGCCTGGAAACTTGGCTTTGGCCTACCGGCTATGGCTATGTTGCTGTTGACCTGGGGGCTACTGGCGATGAGCCTGATTGATGCCGATCACCAACTGCTGCCCGATATTTTAGTGCTGCCGCTGCTTTGGCTGGGCTTACTGCTCAATACCCAAGCGATGTTTGTCAGCTTAAGTGATGCGGTATTGGGAGCTGCTATCGGTTATCTAAGCCTGTGGAGTATTTACTGGCTATTTAAGCTGATTATGGGCAAAGAAGGCATGGGCTACGGTGATTTTAAGCTGCTGGCGATGCTGGGCGCTTGGGGCGGCTGGCAAGTCTTACCGCTAACAATTTTGCTGTCTTCGTTAGTAGGCGCAGTTTTGGGTATTATTATTTTGCGCTTACAAAAAGAAGGCATGGAAAAACCCATTCCCTACGGCCCTTACCTCGCTTTCGCCGGCTGGATCGCCTTACTCTGGGGCAACCAAATCACCCAAGCTTATTTAGGGTTTGCGGGGCTCTGAGTTTTACCTCCAATCGTCGTGCCGGACTTGATCCGGCATCTGGTGCAGGTTGTGTGGTGCTGCCATGGGTCCCGGGTCGAGCCCGGGAAGACGGTGGGAGGAGAGCGGTTTAATACCTATCGAGCGTGAGCTGATCCTCTCAACTCCGTCGTGAGCAGTTAACCTCAACCATCACGCCATATTTCACCCCAAACATCGTGTGCACTTAACCTTAAACACCGTGTGGGCCCCCTAAAACGTCGTGTTGGACTTTACCCCTTAATCGTCGTGCCGGACTTGATCCGGCATCTGGTGCAGGTTATGTGATGCTGGCATGGGTCCCGGGTCAAGCTCGGGAAGACGGTGGGGGGAGTGGGTAGATATCCACAAAAAAAGCGAAGCACCGGTTAAGGTGCTTCGCTTAGGTGGACTGCCAGTAATGGGTTGCGCAGTTATGGCGCCATCATCATTAACGGTAAGAAGTCCATCATGTTGAAATCGACAAACTCGGTGCCTTTGGCGTCTAGGGTAAAGGTGGGTTTGCCGAAGTTGCTGTAGTCAATCAGCACATTCAAGTTCACGGTTTCGCCTTCTAGCTCAAACGAGTACTTGGCTTCTTGGTGGATTGGCTGTTGTTTATCGTTGAGATACAGCAGGGTGTGTAGCTGGTAAGCTTCGCCGGCTTGTTCGGCTAGGGCTTGCTCGATGTTAGGCAGCAACTCGGCTTTGTCTTCGGCGCTGATTTTGTTGCTGGCTTTTACTTTGTCGACAATCAGCTGATTCATTTGCTGATTCATCGCTTTGGCGTCTTCAGCATCTAAGGTCAGTTCAACAAGGGCCGCCGCTTTTAAAGTTTTAGCCTTTTCGTTGTCGGTGATTTTCTTAAACTTATCTTCGGCTACGGTTTTGCTGGCTTCAATTGAGCTGCTCATCAGAATGCTGATTAATTCGATGGCGGCATCTTTTTTAGCTAAGGCTTCCGGCGGCAGGTTTAAGTCGGCGCTGGTGATGCGGGTGATTTTATTTTCATACTTGTTCAGTGCGGCGTATAGGCCTTGGTCAAGCATGGCGGCCATTGGCACAACGCTGCTGCCATCAATTAGCAGGTGCTCTTGTTTTACATCAATCAGCACTGGCAGTTTGATTTGCATGATCGGCATGGAAATTTCAGGACGAATTTCGTACTTCAGTGCGCTGTTATCGGCAGCACCAGCCATGGTAAAACGGATCGACTGCAGCATAGGCTCTTCTAAGCCAGTCATGGTGCCGCTGAGATTAAAGTCATACTTAGAATCTTTAGCTACGGTGTACTCCATAGCTTTGTTGTACAGCTCTTTGGCCGGTAAATCGGCTGCTTTGTCAGCGCCGCAAGCAATTAATAAGGCACTGAGACCCGCCACTAACAGCGGTTTAGAGCGAGACAGGGTAGAACGATTAAACATAAGGGAAGTTCCTTGGTAAGCGCTGCAGAGGATTGCTACAGCGTCGCAATAGAGAAGCAAGCAGGCGAGTGGAGGATGGTAAACCAATCACGCTAAACACCACTCTTCGATGCTTCGAAGGCTCTGGAGCTGCGCAGTTTAGCGAGTTCGGCGACTAAACAGAAGAAAAATTACACCGCGGTTCCTGCGGCGTGACCGCTGGCCCAAGCCCATTGAAAGTTAAATCCGCCCAGCTGTCCGGTTACGTCTAAAACTTCGCCAATAAAGTACAAGTTAGCTTGTTTCAGTGATGCCATGGTTTTGGAGGAAACTTCGCGGGTATCGACGCCACCTAGGGTCACTTCGGCGGTGCGATAGCCTTCGGTACCGGCAGGAATCAGCTGCCAGCCATTTAACCAAGTGCCTATCTGTTGCAGTTGTTTTGGGCTAAGTTGTTTCAGCGGCAGGTTACTAAAAAACTGCTCACACAGAAGCTGCGCCATCTTTTTAGTAAAGCGCTCGGCTAACAGAGTTTTTAATTCTAGGTTAGGCCGGCTGTGTTGTTGCTCGGTTAGCCAAAGCGTGGCATCGCGATCGGGCAGCCAGTTAATTGCTAGGGCATCACCCATTTGCCAAAATGATGAGATTTGCAGCATCACTGGGCCACTTAAGCCGCGATGGGTAAATAGCAGATCTTCAGTAAAGGACTTGCCATTACAGCTAACCTGGCAATCGCTCACCGAGGTGCCCGACAGCTCAACACACAGCTGTTTTAGTTGCCCATCGGTAATGGTAAAGGGCACTAAACCGGCGCGCCGTGGCAGCAGCTGATGGCCAAATTGCTCGGCTACTTGATAGCCAAAGCCGCTGGAGCCAAGGGTCGGAATTGATAAACCACCCGTGGCAATCACCAGTGAGCGGCAGTGATACTGGGCCGCGCCTAGGGTTTTATGTTCGGTGTCTAGGCTAAAGCCGTGCTCAGTGGCGTGAATCTTAAGGATGCGGGTATCCAATTGCAGGGTGACGTCAGCGGCGGCGCATTCATCAAGCAAGAGATTTAAAATGGCGCTGGCTTTACCGTCGCAAAATAACTGGCCCAGTTTTTTTTCATGGTGCGCCACCTGATGTTTATCAATCAGCGCTAGAAAATCCCACTGGGTAAAGCGCGCTAAGGCCGACTTACAAAAGTGTGGGTTATGGCTAATAAAATGACTGGCCTCGGTATAGAGGTTAGTAAAGTTACAGCGCCCACCGCCTGACATCAGAATTTTTTTGCCAGCTTTGTTGGCATGATCCAGTACCAGTACTGACTTACCGCGATGCCCCGCGGTTTGCGCACACATTAAACCCGCTGCTCCGGCTCCTAAGACAATGACATCGACGACTTTGGACGGCAGGCTCATGGGGTAGCAACCAACACATATTGCCCGTTTAACTCAGCAGCTAACTGGCCATCGGCGGTAAACACTTGGCTGGTTAAAGACAGACGCGCCCGTTGGCGGCGCTGATAGGTGTGAACAAACTTATCCCAAGCTTCGTTGCTTGGGCCTTGGCAGCGAATTTGGATATCTGAATTGGCGGGTGCTGGATAACGGATGTCACCGGCCTGTACCACCACTTCACCGTTAGTAATCCCAGCTTCTTGCAGGCGTAAATGTAACCAGCCCCAGCCGGCTAACACCGCTGCGCAATATAAGCTGCCACCGAAAATGGTGTTTTTATGGTTTTTATTGGCCGCTAAGGGTAATTGCAGTTCGAGGCAGTGCTGGTGCCAGCTCAGCACCTTTACGGCTAAGGCTTCAGTTAGAGGAATATTCTGACGAAAGACAGTTTCGAGTTCACGGCAGAGTGCTTGCATGCTTAAACCTAGCAAATCAATGGTAAAGAATAGCTATTGTAAAGAAATAACGGGGTCCTGGGCGAACTCGGCGCATCTTTTTAGTCCAACGCTTAGGGCCACCGCCAAGGCCATAGTTCAACCGAAGCACAATTTCTGTTAAATATCTGCTCTAAAGCCAAGGCTTGGGTGTGGTAAGCTTAGGCAATTTTTAAGCAAACTCATGTTTTATCTACAGCTACTGGGATGCTGGGTAAAATCAGCCCTAGACCTGAATTAATAGCTGTTTTTTATCTAAGTGGACTATGCCATAGGGAGACCTTCGAATTGAATGCTGCAGCTACCAATAGTTTCTTTTTTATCGGCGGATTACTGGTTGCTGTCAGTATTTTGGTGAGTTCGGTTTCGTCACGGGTTGGGATTCCGATCTTAGTGATTTTCATGGGCGTGGGCATGATGGCTGGTACCGATGGAGTCGGTGGCATTGTGTTTAATGACTATTCGCTGACCTATTTTATTAGTAACTTAGCACTGGCAGTGATTTTGCTCGATGGCGGTATGCGCACTCGGGTGGCTACCTTCCGCGTTGCACTATGGCCGGCGTTATCGTTATCGACCTATGGCGTCGTAGTAACGGCGGTGCTAACTGGGGTAGCGGCTTCTTGGCTGTTTAATCTGACCTGGTTAGAAGGCCTGCTGATTGGCGCCATTGTGGGCTCGACCGATGCCGCAGTGGTGTTTAATCTGCTTAATGGTAAAGGCTTAAATGAGCGGGTGGGATCGACTCTAGAGATTGAGTCGGGCAGTAACGACCCGATGGCGATGTTTTTAACCGTCTCCTTAATTGGCATGTTGGTAGCCGGTGAGACCAGTTTTAGCTTAGATTTTTTAATTAGTTTGGTACGCCAATTTGGGCTGGGCACTTTATTAGGTTTAAGTGGCGGCTGGTTGTTGTTACAAGTAATTAATCGCTTAACCATTGCTGATGGTTTGTATCCGCTATTGGCAGTTAGCGGCAGCATCATGATTTATGCCTTTGCCGGCGAAGTCGGTGGCAGTGGGATTTTAGCAGTGTATGTCTGCGGCATGGTGCTGGGTAACCGGCCGATTCGTAACCGCCATGGCATTTTGCACATGTTTGATGGTTTGGCTTGGCTGAGTCAAATCGGCATGTTTTTGGTGCTGGGCTTACTGCTTACGCCCCATGAGTTACTCCCGATTGCGTTACCGGCATTATTGCTGTCGCTGTGGATGATTTTAGTGGCGCGGCCAGTGGCGGTGTTTACTGGTTTACTGCCATTTAGAGGCTTTAACCTACGCGAGCGCCTGTTTATTTCGTGGATTGGTTTGCGTGGTGCGGTACCGGTCATTTTAGCGGTGTTCCCATTGGTGGCTGGCTTGCCTAATGCCCAGCTATTTTTTAACGTTGCCTTCTTTATTGTGTTGGTTTCGCTCTTGTTGCAAGGTTCTACGCTGCCTTGGGCCGCGCGCAAAGCACGGGTTGAGGTGCCGCCGGTACCTTCACCCATTTCCCGTGCCGGTTTAGAGATTTATCCCACCAGTCAGTGGGAGTTATTTGTGTATCGTTTAGGTCGCGAAAAATGGTGTATTGGTGCGCCTTTGCGTGAGTTAAAAATGCCGGAAGGAACTCGTATTGCGGCTTTATTTAGAGATAACTGTTTGCTACACCCGAGCGGTTCTACCCGTCTTGAGGCGGATGATATTTTATGTGTGATTGGCCATGAAGAGGATTTATCGGCCCTAGGCAAGCTATTTATTAAAGCCCCTGAACGCGGTTTGGATATGCGCTTCTTTGGTGATTTTGTGCTGGAGGGCGATGCCGAACTGGGTGATGTGGCGGCCATCTATGGCTTGAAACTAGAAAAGCTCAGCCCACACCTGACCTTGCGTGAATTTATTACCCACGCTGTAGGTGGCGAAGCGGTGGTCGGCGACCAAATTGAATGGCAGGGCTATACCTGGACAGTTGCGCAGATGGAAAATAACAAAGTGCGCAAAGTGGGTTTAAAGTTTCCCGACGGCAAAAAACCTGAGCTTGGCTTTTAGTTGGGCTAGCAGGTAGAAAATCAGCATTTCAAAATTAAGAGGCAATCAGGCTATGGCGTTGCAGCAGAGTACTCATTTTAATTCGAGTTATCCGTGGCTGCGGCGCTGTTGGCTAATAGCACTGATTTTTTGCCTAGGTTGTTGCACCTTACTGCTACAGCCAACTGTGCAGGCAGCGGAGTTAAGCGCTGAGCAGGTGCAGCAAGAGCTAGATGATTTAGATAGCCGTAAGTTAACTGAAACCGAGCATGCAACGGTACAGCAACTGCTTGAGCAAACTTTAAGCTGGCTGAAAACCCGTGATGACTATGTGCGCGCGCAACAGCAATTGAGTCAACAGCTAGCCACTGCCCCCGAGCAAATTCGCCAAGCCGAGCAAGCCTTGCAGCGTTTTGTTCCGCAATCGGCTGAACGTTTTGCTGAGGCCCATAGTAATCAATCGATTGCTGAGCTTGAACAAGCCCTTGAGCAAACCAATCAGCAGCTCAATGCCTTACAAAAACAGCTCAGTGATGCCAATAGCTTAGTGATTACTACCCAAACGCGACCCGAGCGCGCACAGGCAGAAGTCACCAGTATTCAAGCGCGCATTCAAGAAATTAACACCCAGTTAAAGGCTAAAGAAGCAGCCAAAACCAGTTCGCCCGAGCGTCAAGAGCTATTACAGGCTGAGCTGCAAGCGATTCAGGAGCAAAGCAAGTTACGCCGTGCTGAGTTAGATGCCAATAACCAATTGCAGGAACTGGGCAGTGTACAACGGGATTTGTATCGC
Source organism: Thiopseudomonas alkaliphila (assembly GCF_001267175.1). NCBI lineage: Bacteria > Pseudomonadati > Pseudomonadota > Gammaproteobacteria > Pseudomonadales > Pseudomonadaceae > Thiopseudomonas > Thiopseudomonas alkaliphila. The sequence goes on from NZ_CP012358.1 coordinate 2,095,465, forward strand.
GCGCAGCTGACCGAGGTTGAGCAGCAGGTAGCAGTACTGCAAGAGCTGGTTAATACCCATCGTCAGCGTGAATCCCAGCAAGCGGTAGAAGAGTTATCGCTGGAAATTAGCCAAGCGGGTACGGATACACTCTTGGTGCGTGAAGGACGGTTGAATTTGCAGTTGTCGGATTACTTATTAATGGTGACCGAACGGCGCAATGATCTGACCCAACGTAACCTTAAGGTGCGCCAGCAGTTAGAAACCGTACAGCAAACCGATCAAGCCCTGGAAGAGCAAATTAGTGTCCTGCAAGGCAGCTTGTTGCTGGCAAAAATTTTATATCAGCAGCAGCAGGCGCTGCCTTCGGTGAGTTTTGATCGTACCTTAGCCGAGCAAATTGCGGATATGCGTTTATATCAGTTTGAGCTACGGCAATTTCGGGAAAAAATTCGCGAGCCCGAGCGGTATGTGGATAAGTTACTTGGGGTGACCAGTGATCCGAGCGAAAATGCAGAATTACGCGGCAAGCTACTGGACACCATCAAAACCCGTAATCAATTGCTAGATAAGCTAAGTAAAGAATTAAACGCACTACTGAGTGAAGCGATTAATTTACAGCTTAACCAAAAGCAATTAAAAAACTTATCCGATAGTTTGCGTGCCACCTTAGCTGAGCAAATGTTTTGGATTCCCAGTAATAAGCCGTTGGATGCTAGCTGGTTACAGCATTTCCCTGAAAATGCGCTGAAACAGCTAGAGCACTTACCGCTGCAAGCGGCATGGCAGGGCGTTTGGCAGGCTTGGGTAGCTATGCCGTGGTTATTTATCGGGCTGGCCGCGGTAGTTGTGGTGTTGTTGGCGCTACGGCCAAAACTCAATGCCTATGTGCAAAAAAGTAATCAAGACATTGGCCACTTTCGCTTAGACGGCCAGCTGCATACGCCCAAAGCGTTATTAATTACCATGCTCTATGCGCTTCCGGTTAGTTTACTCTTGGCTGGTGCCGGCTGGGGTTTGGGTTATCAGGCGGAAGGGGTGAATCGCTATCTTGGCGAAGCCTTGTTAGTTATGGCCCAGGTGTGGCTAGTGTTTAGTACGTTAGCTCGCATTTTAAAGCCCCACGGCATTGCTGAGGTTCATTTTCGCTGGCTTCCCAGTGAAAATACCTTTGCTCGAAAACAGGTGCGTGGGCTATTAGTGGTCATGCTGATGATGCTTCCGGTAGTGATTGTGGCGCAATATCAGCCAGCCATTTTAAGTGAAGATGTGTTGGGGCTAAGCACCATGCTAGTGGGCTTGGTCCTGTTGAGTGTGGTAATGACGCGCTTGATTTTGCACTCGTATCGCGGCAGCGCGCCCAATGCCTTTAAGCGCTTTTTAGGTTTAGTGGTAGCAATGGCACCATTAGGCTTAGTGATTGCCACCAGCTTAGGCTACTACTACACCAGTTTGAAACTTACTGGTCGGCTGTTTGGTACTTTATCTTTGTTTGTCGTGTGGTTGGTTTTAGAGGCCACGGTCGTGCGAGGTTTGGCAGTGGCAGCGCGGCGTTTAGCCTGGCAGCGCTCGGTTAATAGTAAAGTCAATCAGCCCCATGAAAGCAGTGAAGTGCCTGAGGTTGTGGCTGAGCCACAATTGGATATTAGCCAGATCAATGAGCAGTCATTACGTTTAGCACGGCTAATTTTATGGGGTGGCTTTTTTATCTCGTTGTATTGGTTGTGGGCCGATTTATTATCAGTATTTACTTATTTGGATAACATCAGCCTGTATCAAAACACTAGCGGCAGTGGTGATGCAGCAGTGACTGAGGTGGTTAGTTTAAGGGACGGCATTAATGCGCTGTTATTTGCCGCCGTGACCTTTATTTTGGCCCGTAACTTGCCCGGTTTATTAGAAGTTATGCTGTTGTCGCGGATGAAGCTGGCTCAGGGTAGCTCCTATGCCACTACCACCTTACTGTCTTACTGTATTGTGGCCACCGGTACGGTAGCTACCTTAGCCTCTTTAGGCGTGAGCTGGGATAAGCTGCAATGGTTGGTAGCGGCTTTATCCTTAGGTTTGGGCTTTGGTTTACAAGAAATTTTTGCCAACTTTGTCTCGGGGATCATTATTTTATTCGAGCGTCCGGTACGTATTGGCGATTTGGTGACCATCCGTAATATTTCAGGCACGGTGAGTCGGATTCGGATTCGCGCCACCACCATTACTGATTTTGATCGCAAAGAGCTGATTATTCCCAACAAGGTGTTTGTGACTGACCAGCTGATGAACTGGTCATTAAGCGATACCGTGACGCGACTGGTGGTAAAAATTGGCTTGGCTTATGAAACAGATCTGGTGCTGGCGCGTAAGCTAATGCAGCAGGTGCTGCAAGAAAATCAGCGCGTATTACGCGACCCAGAGCCAGGAATTTATTTTACTGGGATTAGTGCCAGCACCTTTGATTATGAGCTGCGTTACTATGTGCGTGACCTAGGTGATCGTAGCTCATCAATGGACGAAATTCTCACTCGCTTGGTATTAGCCTTTCGCGATAATAATATCGATATGGCATTTAATCAGCTGGATGTCTTTATTAAAAATCAGCACAGCGAGACAGAAACTCATCTTGCTAGCACCCAGCTAGCAACTGGCGCCGCGGGTTCGCCTGCTAGCGAACCGCCGAGAACCGGGCAGAGCAGGGCTTAGTTGGTGACGGAGAGAGGCTGGCACTCAATGACTAAGTCCAAGCTATGGCTGGCGCCGGGTGCCAGGTTTAGGCAATCATCCCAGATATTGGCGGTTTCAATGCACAGCATTCGCTGCCAAGCCGCCGGATCAAATTGTGACAGCTGTTGTGCTTTATCGGGTCCTGGATTCCACACCACGACCGAGTGACTATGCTGGCTATGCAGTCGAATACGGCGTTGCCACAACTTATCCACAATCTGCAAGGTGCTAGCTGGCTGTAAGTAAATGCGGTCGGTTTCATCATCTAAACGTAATACCCCTGTTTGCTGACGGGTTTGCCAGTGCTCTAAGGTTTCAATGTAGTGGCAGTTTTCTAAGCCAGTAACTTCTACCTGCTGAATCGCACTGACCGCAAAATAGCTATGCAGCGCTTGGCTAAGGTGTAGTTGCTTTGGCCCTAGGTTATCGGTAGTGAGTTGCAGGCTTAAGTGCTCGGTAGTTAATACCACTTCTAGGGTTAAGCGTGCGGCGTGGGGCCAATCGGCTAAGGGCGCAGTTTGGGTATCTAACTGCAACACTAAGCGGGCGCTATCTGCGGTGGTGGCTTGGCTGAGCAGTTGCCAGCGTTGCAAACGGGCTAAGCCATGAAACGGCGCTTGGGCATGGGTCATCTGTTGCACCGCTTGTGGATTGCGCTCAATAGCACCAAACCATGGCCAACAGATCGGAATACCGCCGCGGGCACTGCTGTTGGAGTGAAATTTGGCTAAATCACTGAGCCAAATAATCGGTGCTTGCTCGGCTAGCTGATAGGTTAAAATCTGTGCACCCTGTGCACTAATTTGCAGCTGGGCAGGGCCCACACTTAACTGCCAGCTAGGCAGCTTGGCAAAGTGGGTTGGGATTATGCGTGGGCTCATTCGCGAGTACTCATCAAAATCAATGGGGTGTGGATAAAAAAGCCGTAAATCCATGACTGGATTTACGGCTTTCAGCTAGCAAAGAATAGAACTTAAGAGCCGTACACTTTTTCAGGTAACCAGGTAATGATTTCAGGCCAAATATAGGCGACTACCAACATGGTCAGCTGAATGGCAATAAAGGGTAAAACCCCTTTGTACATTTGAATCGTTGGCACTGAAGCAGGGGTTACCCCACGCAGATAGAACAGCGAAAAGCCAAACGGCGGGGTTAAGAAGGAGGTTTGCAGGTTCATCGCAATCATTACCCCCAGCCACACCGGATCTAGCCCCATGCCAAGTAATACTGGGCCGACAATCGGAATGACCACAAAGGTAATTTCAATAAAGTCAAGAATAAAGCCCAGTAAGAAGATCACCAGCATCACCAAGAAGAAGGCGCCGAGCACACCACCAGGTAGGCTATTGAAAATATCGTGGATAATATCTTCACCACCAAAGCCACGGAATACTAGCGAGAACAGCGAAGCACCAATCAGAATCAAAAACACCATGGCGCTGATTTCAGCGGTGCTAAAGCACACTTCTTTAATTCGCTCGAGGGATAAGCGGCGTTTCGCTAGGGCAAGTAAAATCGCTCCAATCGCACCCACTGAGGCCGCTTCAGTAGGCGTAGCAACACCGGCTAGAATCGAACCTAATACCGCAACCATAAGTACCAGCGGGGGCAGTAAGGCTTTAAATAACTTGCCCCAGTCTAGGTGGCCCAACTCTTCTTGGCTGAGTGCCGGTAGTTTTTTCGGTTGAAAAATCGCCACCCCAATTAAGTACAGAATATACAGCGCAACCAGTAAAAAACCGGGAATTAATGAACCAATAAACAGATCACCCACCGACACTGTTTTCGGCGAGAAAATACCCATGTTGGTCTGTGCTTGTTGATAGGCGTTACCTAAGACATCGCCTAACAGCACTAAAATAATCGACGGTGGGATAATTTGCCCTAGGGTACCGGTGGCCGCGAGGGTACCAGTCGCGACCGCAGGATCATAGCCGCGGCGGAGCATAGTGGGTAAGGCCAGTAAGCCTAAGGTCACCACTGTCGCCCCGACCACACCAGTACTGGCGGCGAGCAAAGCGCCGACCACGCACACCGAAATTGCTAGACCACCGCGTAGGGTGCCAAATAAGCGCGACATTGATTCCAGTAAATCTTCGGCTACCCGAGACTTTTCCAACATCACACCCATAAACACAAACAAGGGTACCGCCAGCAGCGTTTGGTTATTCATGATGCCGTATAAACGACTAGGTAATGAGCCCATAAAGCCCATATCAAAAATACCCATCAGCATGCCAAGCATGGCAAACAATAGAGACACACCGCCTAGCACGAAGGCTACGGGATAACCCGCCATCAGGGTTAAACAGATAGCAATAAATAACAGCAGCGCCATTAACTCAGTCATGTTGCACCTGCGCAAATGGCACGCGGCCAGAGAGTTGGAAAAGGTAACGAATAAAATCAGCTAAGCTTTGTAAAATCAGTGAGCTAACCAGCAAAATAATGATCGACTTTTGCAGGTAAACATAAGCAAGACCGCCCGCTTCGCCAGATTTTTCCATAATTGCCCAAGAGTGCACCACATACGACCAACTGTTCCAGGCTAAAAATAAGCATACCGGTAGCAGCAACAATAGATTACCGAGGGCATCAATGGTGGCCTTTTTACGGGGTGAAAAGTTTTGGTAAAAAATATCCACCCGCACGTGGGCATTACGTTGCAAAGCCCAGGCAGCTGTGCCCATAAAGGTGAGGGCATGGGCATACATCACCGCCTCTTGTAACGCGGTAGCGCCGATGCCAAAGGCATAGCGCAGCAACACCACAGTGGCGATGCCAAACACTAAAAACAACACAAGCCAAGCACAGGCTTGGCCTAGCCGGCGATTAAGCGCGGTGATTAGCTCGGAAATTGCGAGCAACCAGTGAGAAGGGGAACTCATAGTCAACCTTGTTCTGAATAACGACAAATAAGTCGGCAATTCTAAGCTGTGTGGCAAAAAATAACCATGCTCAGACAAAATATCCGCAAAAATACTGCATCAGCCTGTGTATAAGCTGAGGATTTATTGGCTAAGCCCCCTAGTTTATAGGTTGTAGCCAAGTGGTTAAAAAATAGTCAGTCACTTTGCTTAATACCCAATAATCGCTCATCAAAGTGTGGATAACTTGGGAGCAAAATCAGCTAAGGCTGATACTACGTGGCTTTGTGTTCAGTGGTTAAAAAATCAGCAAAATCTAGGCTGCGTTTAAGTGAAAAAACACTGGACTAGCCATTGCACCAGCGCCTCAGATTATGCCCATTTTTTCGGCATCAAGGTGTGAATAAGATGGGGGAGAGTTGCGCTAGCTCAGTGGTATCAAGGGCTATAGAAAACTGCTTAAAAAACAAACAGCTGATTAAACTCATGCCCAATTGCGCGGTATCAGCCTGTGTATAACCTGCGGATACTGGGCGCAAAGCTAGACTAATACAGGTGTTGCTGCGTTTGTATAAATTTTAACCAGTTAACCTAACTCAGCTAGCAGCTTTGGATTGGGCTAAAACAGCTTGCCAAGTTTTACCCAATTGGCGGGGAAGCCTGTGTGGAAGCGGTGTGGATAAAGTGGGGGCAGTTAGCGCTAGCCCACAGCCAGTCTGGCGGCTAGCTAATTTGTTTATAAAATAGTCAATCACCGCTGGCCGCGTCTCATAACTTAGGGGCACAGTGCATAGTGCAAAAGGGTTTAGGCGAGTGCTGGTGTCTGGCTAAACTTTCTTGCAGCCTAGGAATCCGAGCTTAAATCATTGGCTTATTGTGTATGAGGATGCCTAAATGCAAATTTTTTCGCAGGTTATTCAGCAGCTAAAACTAACCGTGGTTGCCTTGGTGGTGGCCGGCTCGGCGATGGCCGTAACTGAGGCGTTGGCTGCTGAACCTATCCAGTTAGAAACCTACAAACCTACTGCTGCAGAGACAATTTTTCCCGTCACCAGTAATTTAATCTGGGCTGAAAATGAGGTGTTATTAATTGATGCTCAGTTTGCCGCGCGGGATGCTCAGGCCCTGGTGAAAAAAATTAAAGACAGCGGAAAATCGCTCAACACTATCTATATCAGCCACGGCGATCCAGACTTTTATTTTGGTCTGGCGGTGATTACTGATGCATTCCCTGAGGCTAAGGTAGTGGCCACCCCAGCAGTAGTGCAGCATATCCAGCAAACCCAAGCCGCTAAATTAGCCCATTGGGGGCCAGAATTAGGCACCCAAGCACCTGTACGAATTGTTACGCCAGAGCCCTTAACCGAAGATCATCTGCAGTTTGCCGGTCACCGCATTGATATTATTGGCTTAACTAGTGCTACTCCAGAGCGTACTAGTCTATGGTTGCCCGAGTTAAAAACCGTGCTGGGTGGGGTGCTGGTTGATGCTGGTGAACATGTTTGGCTGGCCGATACCCAAACCCTAGAGTCACGCAAAACCTGGGTACAATTATTAGATCAGCTACTGGCCTTGCAACCCGAGCAAGTTATTCCTGGGCATTACAGCGGTACTTTACCCCAAGGCGATGCCGCCTTACGCTTCACTAAAGAGTATTTGACCACCTTTGAGCAAGAGCTGACCCAAGCAAGCAATGCCGATCAATTAATCCAGGCCATGCAGCAACATTATCCACAACTACCGGGCAAAGAGGCGTTGGCCTTAAGTGCTAAAGTATTAAAAGGTGAGATGGAGTGGGAGTGATGTAGCTACTTTCTATCGCTGCGACTATTTAACAGCTAGTAAAAAAGAGCAATCTGCTTTAGAAGGGATGCTCTTTTTTATTGGTCGGAGAAATAACCATGGGTGAGTCAGCGGTAAACCAAGATAATGCAAAAACCGAACAGCTAGCCTTCCAAGACTGCTATGCCGAGGATTTTAGTCATTGTTATGGTTGTGGGCGCAATAATAGTGCTGGGCACCAGCTTAAAAGTTATTGGGATGGTGAAACCACTGTGGCCTACTTTACGCCTCAGCCTTATCACACAGGCGGTGTGCCAGATAAAGTCTATGGCGGATTAATTGCTTCGTTACTGGATTGCCACGGCACTGCCTCGGCGGCCGCCGCCGCTTATCGGGCAGAAGGGCGCGATATGCACAGTCTACCGGCTATGCGTTTTGTTACGGGTAACTTGAATGTTAGCTTTGTCGCGCCGACGCCTTTAGATACGCAATTGGAAATACGGGGTGAAATTGTTGAGATCAAACCGCGTAAAGTAATTGTCGATTTAACCTTAAGTGCACAAGGCAAAGTCTGTGCTAAAGGCCAGATGATTGCCGTTAAGCTGCCTGATTGCGCTTGGTAACTGTTAAGCTGGCAGGTTTTTTTGACTAAAGGTGGCGATGGCTATGCGCGATGATCCAATATTAAACCTGAACTTGACCCAGCGTTATGCCCAGTTGGGCAGTCAGTTTTATGCTGAGCAGCCGCCTAAGCCACTGGCTGATCCACAGCTGGTGGTTGCCAGTGAGTCGGCGTTAGCTTTATTAGGGCTAACTGTAGCCGAGGCCCAAACCCCAGCATTTTTAGCGCTGACAGCTGGACAGTGGTTGCCTAGTAATGCGCGCCCCTTAGCGATGGTTTACGCCGGGCATCAGTTTGGTGGTTACTCACCAAGATTGGGGGATGGGCGTGGATTATTGCTCGGTGAGATAGAACACCCCGCCGGCGAGGTGTGGGAGCTGCATTTAAAAGGTGCAGGGCTTACGCCATTTTCCCGGATGGGCGATGGTCGTGCTGTGCTGCGCAGCTCAATACGTGAGTTTTTAGCCAGTGAATATTTATTTGCTTTAGGTATTCCCACCAGCCGCGCTGCTACTGTCACTGCCTCGGCAACGCCCGTATGGCGCGAGCAGCAAGAAACCGCAGCCACCCTGTTACGCCTAGCCCCAAGCCATATTCGCTTTGGTCACTTTGAATATTTTTACTACACCCGGCAACTGGATGAATTGCAGCAGCTGCTGGATTTTACGATCCAGCAGCATTTTGCCGAGTGTTTAGCTGTTGATAATCCAGTGGCGGCCTTTTTTTCGGAGGTGGTGGTATCCACTGCGCGGATGATCGCCGAGTGGCAGGCTTATGGCTTTTGTCATGGGGTGATGAATACCGACAATATGTCGATTCTCGGCTTGACCTTTGATTACGGGCCTTATGCCTTTTTAGAGCAGTATCGGCCTGAGTACATTTGTAATGCCTCTGATCATCAGGGGCGTTATCGCTTCAGCCAACAACCGGCGATTGCCGAGTGGAACCTGACCGCGTTAGCTGAAACCTTAACCGAACATATTCCATTAGCTACCTTGCGTCAGGAGTTAGCGCGCTTTATGCCGCTGCAGCAAGAGTTTTACCTGCAGCGGATGCGTCAACGCTTGGGCTGGCAGGGCGAGCAGGCGCAGGACAGTGCCCGTATTGAACAGTTACTGGGGTTATTGGCAACCACTGAGTTGGATTATTCTCGGTTTTTCCGCGATTTAAGTGAGCGACCTGCAGCTGCGTATTTGACTGATCTACAAGCGCAGCTTGAACAGGAACTAGGCGTTGATCTGGAGAGCTTTAACCAGTGGTGTGATTATTATGTACAGCGCACCGCAACAGTTGATGAGCAGCAGCGTCAAGCCCAGATGCAGGCGGTTAATCCGTTGTATGTATTGCGTAATTATTTAGCACAGTTAGCGATCGAAGCAGCAGAACAGGGAGACTATCAGCCAACTCAGCGGCTGCATCAGCTCTTAACCCAACCCTTTGTTCAGCAAGCAAATGCTGATGCCTATGCAGCGCCTGCTCCTGCCTGGGGCCGCGCTTTATCTATCAGTTGCTCGTCGTAACAGCTCAAAGCGCTTAGCGCCAGACAGTTAGCATTAGAAAGAAAAGTGTTGTTGCTGGCGCTGCTTAAGACCGCGGTACAGTCGGTCCCAATTGGCCAGGGTGTGGATCCCTTGCTGCTCCGCTAGATGGAGTAAAATCAAGCTGAGTTCGGCGGTGGCTAAGGCATCGGCACTGGCATTATGGCGCTGTAAAATATTCAGTTTAAAGTGGCTTAGGCATTGATCAAGACTGCACGAGTTGGCTTCTAGCTGCGGGCTTAGCGCCGGCGCGAGTAATGCTAGATCATAAAATACATGTTCTAACTTATAGTTGAGTAGTTGTTTAGCTTCACGTACGAGTAGACGCTGATCAAAATCGGCATGAAAAGCCAAGAGTGGGCTATCGCCAACAAACTCTAAAAAGCGCAGTAAAGCAGTCGCAGGAGCAATACCCTTGGCGAGTTTACTAGGCGCTAACTGGTGGATTAGCACACTTTCGGTTACCTGTTGATCAGCCCGTTGGAGAGTACAGGCAAACTGCTTGCCTAACGGAATCCCACCTTGCTCAATGGCTACTGCCCCAATTGATAAAATACAATCTTTTAAGGTGTTGAGGCCGCTGGCTTCTAAGTCAACAATCACCCAGCGTTGTCGTTTAAGTGGCGTTTGGTCAATGGCTTTGCCAGGAGTCAAATTGGCCACGCGCCGCTGTTTGGCAAGCGACAGTTCGACTTGGGTTTTGCGCCAGGGATTCCACCAACTCACAACTTATACCTAAAGGTTAGACTACTTTGCAGACGCTGAGCTTGGCGAAAGGATTCGCGTAAAATTCGCCGATCTAAATGGTTAAGTTCGTCAGGGTAAATACGATTAGAGTAAGGCAATTGATGGCGCGATTGTTGCTGATGCTGCTGCATCCTAATCAGTTGAATAAAATGATAGGCCTCGGCGTAGGCATCGCCATCTAAGCGTTCAATAACTCGCTTTTGTACCAGTTCACGAATTCGCTCGAGGGTATTAGCCGTTTCAATACCGTGGCTTAAGGCTAGTACCCGAATGCCATCGACAAAGGGCGTGAGGCCTTTGGTTTTTAAGTCGAGGGTATCTTTTTCAGCACCTCGTTTACTCAACTCAAAGTCGCGGAACAGGCCACCTAAGGGGGGGCGATGTTGCAGCGCATTATTGGCTAATAAGCGTTGAAAGGCTTTGTTATGGCGAATGCTTTCCAGTAAGTCTTTGCGTAAGCGTTTAACCGCGCTGTCTTCGCCCCAAATCGCTCGAAAATCAAAGTAGATTGTGGAGTACAGTAAGTTTTCTGGCGTGGCATCGCGCACACATTTGCTAAAGCGCGTGGCCCACTCACTGGCCGATAAACACAGCTCAGGGTTGCCCGCCATGATATTGCCTTTGCATAGGGTGAAACCGCATTTATCTAACGCCAGATTAATTTCTTTGGCCAGTGGCAGCAATTTGCCGCGTATCGCATTGGCTTGTTCTTGGTTATCAGCGGCAAATAAAATCCCGTTATCTTGGTCTGTATGCAGGGTTTGCTCTTTACGGCCTTCACTGCCAAATACCAGCCAGGTAAAGGGAATGCCGGGATCGCCATATTGCTCAAGACACAGCTCGATGACTCGGCAGACACTGTGATCATTGAGTAAGGTGATGAGGTGTGTGATTTGCTCGGGGCTAGCGCCATGGGCAATCATGCGCTCGACCAGCACATTTACTTCTTGGCGTAGTTCAATCAACTTATCTAGGCTGGAAGCATGGCGAATGGTGCGAGCCAGATGGACCAAATCCATACGTTGTAAGGCAAACAAATCACGCTCGGAAATAACCCCAACTAACTTCCTGTGATCGACTACACAAATATGTGCAATGTGTCGTTCAGTCATAGCCAGTGCCGCATCAAAGGCACTGGTAGCAGAGGGCAGATAAAAAGGATCGGGCGTCATGACTTGGCTAATGGGTTGCTGTAAATCAGCCTCGCCGGTGGCAATCACCCGGCGCAGATCACGTAAAGTAAAGATGCCAATTGGGTAATCCTGTGCGTCGACAATGGCTAAGCTGCCAATTTGTTGCTCATGCATTCGCTGCACTGCACGATAGAGCGGAAAGTCAGGTGTGCAGCTAATCGGCGAGCGCAAGGTAAGCTCTGCTAAGGTAGCCTCCATGGTGTGTTGCGCACCCAAACTTTCTACCGCTTTCAGTTGCACTTGCTGGGTTGCTTGATCAAGCAAGCTGCTGATGCCGCGTACGCAAAACTCGCGAAACACCGTGCATTGTTTAACCAGCTCAACAAAGGCGGACTTTTCTAGAAGCAAACAAAAACTATCTTCTGCGGCTAGATGGGTGGTACGGGTTGGACGTTCAGCGAGTAATGCGGCAATCGGAAAACATTCGCCAGTGGTAATTTCAAAGGTAGTTTCAATGGCTGCTGCAGCAAGATCTTGGTCTTTTTGTGGGATCGAGCGGGCACCCACAATGCGCCCTTGTTGCACAATATAAAAGTGCTCAATTAAGCCGTCGTCAGGGGCGATAATAGGGTCGCCCTGGGCAAAAAAGCGTAACGTGCAGTGATTCACCAAGTAATTAAGGTGGGTGATATTCATCTGACTAAAAGGCGGATACTTGCGCAAAAATTCCAAAATACCTTGGATGTTTTGTTGCACTGCAGTACGTCCTGTCTGAGTAAAGCTATCACTGCTAGTCATGCTGCGCTCCGGATTATTGTTATGGTTTTTCTGCAGCGCAAGAGTGTAACAGCCTTCAGCTTTGGGCTGAAATACGCCAAAAGAATAAGCAGCTGTAACAAAAACAGCCGCAAAAGCGGCTGTTTTTTAACACCTAGGTGAGAACTTAGAGACCGTTTTTCTCTTTGAACTCACGGCGGCGGCGATGCAATACTGGCTCGGTGTAGCCGTTAGGCTGCGCTTTACCTTGCAGAACCAGCTCTAAAGAAGCTTGGAACGCAATATTGTCATCGAAGTTAGGTGCCATTGGGCGATAGATTGGATCGTTGGCGTTTTGACGGTCAACGACTTCAGCCATGCGCTTCATGGTCTCAACGATTTGCTCTTCAGTCACGATACCGTGGCGTAACCAGTTAGCCATGTGTTGGCTAGAGATACGCAGGGTGGCGCGGTCTTCCATTAAGCCGACATCGTTAATATCAGGTACTTTCGAGCAGCCGACGCTTTGGTCGATCCAACGTACTACGTAACCTAAGATACCTTGGGCGTTGTTATCCAACTCTTGCTGAATTTCTTCGGCAGTCCAATCGGTATTGGGTGCTAACGGAATAGTTAAAATATCGTCTAAAGAAGCAAACTTACGGGCTTTTAACTCGTTCTGACGGGCAAATACGTCAACTTTGTGGTAGTGCAGAGCGTGCAGTACCGCTGCTGTAGGTGAAGGAACCCAAGCAGTGTTTGCACCAGCCATCGGGTGGCCAATTTTCTGCTCTAACATGGCTGCCATCAGATCAGGCATAGCCCACATACCTTTACCAATCTGCGCTTTGCCTTGTAAACCTACTGCCAGACCGGTATCAACGTTCCAGTCTTCGTAAGCGCCGATCCACTTCTCACCGCGCATTGCAGTTTTGCGTACCATTGGGCCCGCTTCCATGGAGGTATGGATTTCGTCACCAGTACGATCTAAGAAACCGGTGTTAATGAATACCACACGCTCTTTGGCAGCAGCGATACAGGCTTTGAGGTTAACTGTGGTGCGGCGTTCTTCATCCATGATGCCCATTTTCAGGGTGTTGCGCTGCATGCCTAATACGTCTTCGACACGCTCGAATAGCTCGTTAGCAAAGGCCGCTTCTTCTGGGCCGTGCATTTTTGGTTTAACAATGTACACGCTACCGGTGCGGCTGTTGCCACGGCTGGTATTGCCATTGAGGTTATGCAGGGCAATTAAGCTGGTGAATAAGCCGTCCATGATGCCTTCAGGCATTTCGTTGCCTTGCTCATCGAGGATCGCAGGGTTAGTCATCAGGTGGCCAACGTTACGTACGAACAGTAACGAACGACCATGCAGTTTAACTTCTTCACCGTTTAAACCGGTGTAGACACGGTCTTCATTCATGGTACGGGTAAAGGTTTTGCCACCTTTGCTGACTTCTTCAGCTAGGTCACCTTTCATCAGGCCTAACCAGTTGCTGTAAACCAGAGTTTTATCGTCAGCGTCTACTGCAGCAATGGAGTCTTCACAGTCCATAATGGTAGTGATCGCAGCTTCCATCAGGATATCTTTAACCCCAGCGGCATCGGTTTGACCGATTGGGCTGTTGGCATCAATTTGAATCTCAAAGTGCATGCCGTTATTTTTCAGCAGGATCGTCGTTGGAGCTGTGGCTTCGCCTTGGAATGCGATCAGTTGTTGATCGTCGCGTAAACCGGTATTGCTGCCGCCTTTAAGGCTAACGATCAGCTTGCCATCTTCGATGCGATAGCTAGTGGCTTCAGCGTGTGAACCTGCAGCTAAAGGTGCGGCTTCGTCTAAAAAGGCACGACCAAAAGCAATAACTTTGTCACCGCGTACTTTGTTATAGCCTTGACCTTTTTCAGCGCCGTCGGCTTCGCTGATTGCATCAGTGCCGTACAGTGCATCATATAAAGAGCCCCAGCGCGCGTTGGCTGCGTTGAGCGCAAAACGTGCGTTAGTAATTGGCACCACCAGTTGTGGGCCAGCCATACGGGCAATTTCTTCATCTACGTTTTGCGTAGTGGCTTGGAAATCTTCGGCTTCGGGTAGTAAGTAGCCGATTTCCTCTAAGAATGCTTTGTAAGCAACAGGATCGTGTGCTTGACCTTTACGCGCGAGATGCCACTCGTCAATTTGTGCTTGTAGCGCATCACGCTTTTCTAAAAGAGCACGGTTTTTTGGTGCTAAGTCTTTTAAAACTTGGGTTGCACCTTCCCAAAACGCTTCGGCGGTTAGGCCGGTGCCTGGGATAGCTTGATTATTGATAAAGTCGTACAGGACTTTGGCGACTTGAAGGCCACCTACTTGAACGCGATCTGTCATTGTTGTCTCACTTTGCTGTGGAAACGCCGGAAAAAATAATTAACGACCCAAACAGGCCATGTAGTGACGTAAAAAGCATACTACAGGAAATAATATGAAAAAACAGCGACTAAGCAGGAAGCGCAACAAACTGACAGGGATTGTCAAAAAACAGGCAAAAAAAACTCCGAACTTCAAATTGGGGAGGAAAGTCCGGAGTTAAGCCGAACCACTAGGGGATTGGTTCGGTATCTGCCAACATTAAACACATCAAGGAGCTTAAGCATTAATCCGTAACACTCAGGTAGTAAGAAAAGCAAAGTTAGAAAAGGTTCAGCAGCTTTATAAAAAGTTACATTTGTCCCGATTAACGGATTAAATGCAGCGATTTGACCCTGTAGCTAAGCTAAAATGATATTAATTTAATTCGTATCTAATGGAGGTAGCGGCATGCAGAGTAGTCAATTAGTAGGTGCGCTGCTAGCGCAATTAAAAGGGCAGCCATTGGCTGAAATGGCGCAAAGTTTAGGGATAAGTAGTGAGCAAACTGAATCTGCCGTTGCTACGGCGCTGCCGCTATTGGTGGCCGCTTTAGGACAAAATGCCAGTCAGCCGCAAGGAGCTGCAGAGTTATTTAGTGCGTTGACTAAAGACCATAGTCAAGTAGCTAGTGGTAATGGCTTAGGCGAGTTATTGGGTGGTTTAGCTCAGCAGCTATTAGCCGGTAACTCAGGACAGAACCAAGCAGCGGGCGGTATTTTAGGGCATATCTTTGGCAATAAACTACCCCAAGCTGAAGCCCAATTAGGCCAAGCCACAGGTTTGAGTACGGGCTTGGTTGATCAGTTATTGAAGCTGCTGGCGCCAGTGGTTATGGCATTTTTAGCCAAGCAGGTAATGTCGGGCGGCATGGATGCGAATGATCTAGGTAAAACCCTAGGCGCAGAGAAGGCGCAAATTCAACAACAGGGTGGTTTAGGCAGTGTATTGGGCAGCTTGTTGGATCAAGACGGTGATGGCCAGTTTGGATTAAGTGATCTAGTTAAGCTGGGTTCGAGTTTTCTGAGTAAACGTTAAGTTATTAATCCTAGCCGCTACCAACACGCGGTGTCGCCTGGTAGCGGCTAGGCCAGTTTAAGGTGTTGCTTGAGTTCTGGCTTGCAGTGCCAAAGGAACTTTGTTGGTTAAGGTTTTGTTTAGCTTTTTGCGGTTTAGTCGCTGATAACCACCCAGTTGTTGGGGGGTGAGTCCTGTATTTGTGATTGGCTGATCGGCTGCAGCTTTAACCATCAATTGGCTGGCTGCTGTGACTGCTTGTTGATAGCTTTTTAGGCTATTTAAGTCGTATTGGCGCAGATCCAATTGCGGACGTAACCAGTTGCCCCAATAAAACTCTAAATACTCAATAGGCGTATTGCCTGATCGAGGTTTTTCATAGGCGGCGCCTCGGGTGAAATACACTAAGGCGCGGTAGGAATCATTGTCTAGCTGTTGTAGCCCTAATTGTTTGGGTAACTGCTGGGGCTCAATCGCTTGATTAGTGCCTGAACGTAGCCAGACTTTATTGGCTTGTTGCATGCGCTGCCAAAAGTGCTCAAGGTCTGGGCTGTCGCTAAAGTCGGCACTGACTCTAACGTGCATCGTTAATTCAGGCCCTGCGTCTGGGTGCTCCCATAAACTAGTAAAAGTATGGTGGCCATCGGTCAGATAGAGTTGTTGCTGAGGGCCGATCACCACGGTTTTCATCGATTGTGGATCGCTACCTACAGCGGCCTGACAACCAAAGCTAGTCGGATCTTGTAGGCTGGCTTTGTTGCTGGCGTGGCTGAGTCCTAACTGACCATTGGTTTCACAGTATTCCTCAAGGACTGCCTGTGGCGCTTGGGCAAAGCGGGCCAGTTTGTAATACACCTGATCGTAGCCAATGGCCGCTTGTGTTGGCAGCAACTGGTTAAGTTGCACCTGAATAATTGTTTCGCTGGCCGAATGGCTTGAGTCAGTAACGCTGGCGTAAAGCGGTAACGTGCTTAAACTGCCGGTTAAGAGGATGGCAAGAGTCAGGTAACGCATGGGGGTTTCCTTAGTTTAAGCAGTGAATCAAAACACATACTGTGCACGTAAACTGAGGGCATCGCCGGTCTTATCTCCGACTTTATTGCTAGGCTCAGAGGTTTTAACCTTGACGTAATTTGCCGAAATTTTAACCGCTTCATTGGCGTACCAGTTAACACCAAAGGTGTGACCTTTTACCTTGTTATCTAAGAAGTCGCTTTCTTTAACTTTGATCTGATCATGGCGATAGAATACTTCCCACGCGCCTAAGGATTTATCGTTGGGTTTTATTTTGTCAAATTTACCACCGTCCAATTTATAACCGCGCGACTCGCCGGTTAGGGTATAAGCGATTTGGCCATAGTAACCATCTGCTTTGCGGTCATTGCGTTTAACTTTGTTGCTATTGTCGGCCTTTAGGTCACGGCGCAAGTACTCACCTTGGAGCGATAAAGGACCATGGGCCCAGGCTAACTCTAAGCCCCATGCACGATCACTATCAAAGTTGGCGTTTTTAATTTTCGGCGCCAGCTCTAGGCGATTACCATTGGCACTGTCTTCAGAGGTGCCGCGTACACCAAGACGGGTTCGGATGCGTCCGTCAAACTCATTGCCTTGGCTATTGGCGTAACTGGCGCCAAAGTGTAAGACATTGCCAGCACTAGCAAAGGGCGCATACACCACGCGCAAGCCATAATTATTTTTGTTTTTACCATTAGTGTCTTCTTGGTTTTTAGGGCGATTGACACTGGCTGAACCATAGAGCACTTGATTACTCGCACTGATTTGTAACCCCATGCCTTCTTGGTGGTCATTCACCCAAGGTGCTAGGTCATAGATCATTGAGCGCTCAATAGCGGTAATCCATTTGGAGCTGGTGGCCGACTCAAGACCAAAATCTGGATCAAAGCGGCCAAACTTGAGGGTCACCGGATCAAGGCCTAGGTAACTAATCGAGGCCTCTTTCCATGAGGTCTCACCATCGTCAGCAAAGCTCACACTAAAGTCATAGCCCCAAACACTATAAACTTTACCGGAGGCCTCAAGACGCGCACGGCGAAGATAAGCTTCATCGGCGCGTTTACCATTTTTAGTCATGACTCCATTAAAGGAGTCCATGTCTAGTTGTAAGCGGCCACCGAGCTGAAAGCTAAAGGCATCATCAACTGTTTTTACTTCAAAACCGCCTTTCGTTTTAATCACTAAATCTACGCCATCGGTGCTTACTGTGCCAGCATAGAGTGGGCTAACAATGGCGAGTGTCAGCAATGAAAGTGGTAGACGACAATGGGCAAAGCGGAACATACAGCATCCTTAGAATAGTTATCAGGCAGATAAAATTTTAGATGCTGATGCTGCAGGGAAAAGATGACGCGAGGGTGACGTTTAGATGTCAGTTGAATGACAGTCCGCCATTGCCCCACCGCTAACAGCGCGGTGAGGCAAGTTGAGTTAAGCGTTAGACTAGGCTTTTACCTTTCTTTTTGGCTTTGCGGATATCTTTAATGAGTCCTGCGCACAAAACGATCAGAACGCCGGTGGCCAGCACCGGCCACATTAAGACGTAAATAGTTAATCCTAAAGTTGACATGTTAGCTACTCCTTATGCGTTGTTTTGCTCTTGGTGAAATTCAATGACTCTTTGATCAATGGTCGCAAAATCAAATGGTTCGGCTTTGCTGAGTAAGGTGATTAGCGTACAGACGACGGCACTGGCGCCATAGGCCGTAAGGGAGCTGAGCAGCACTGTGTATTCACGCAAAAAGTTAACTGAGTAAGGGGCAAAAATGGCCGCCGCGAGCACACCGCAAATCAGGCCAACGGTTTTGCCGAAAAAGCCAAAGGTCATGAGGCCAATCACTACCCCACCGCCAATCGCTGCCATTAACTCAAAAAACACGCCCGTGGCACCGGTAATCGGTAGCCAGTTAAAGCGTACGATCAAAAAGAGTAAGAAAGAGACCGCAACCGATAGGGTGAACGCTTTGTTAGTGACCTTGTTCCAGTACAGGCTCACAATCACTGGGAACACGATAGAACCCCAGAGGGCGCCAACAAAAATGAGCATGGATAAAATATCTAGCTTTAAGCTAGCAAACACCACACCCAAGGTGGTGGCGATAATCATGGTCATGCGTCCAATCCAGAGCATTTTTTTCGGACACGGACGATTTTTGGTGATTTGCTTACCATAAATGTCGGTCATGACGATGGCTGATAATGCTGATAAGTCAGAGTCTGCAGTGGAGGACAGAGAGCCAATTACCATGATAAACAGCAGGGCCACCATGAAGGGGGGTAAATAGGTTGCAGCCATTTGTGGAATTAGGTTGTTGAGGTCGCCATCTACTGGAATTACGCCAGCAAATAAGGCCAATAGCCCCAACATTCCAAGCCCAATGACAATTGCGCCATAGCCGATGGTGGCAGTAATAAAGCTGGGTTTAATTAGGTCTTCACGCACAGCAAATAGGCGCTGTGCGATGGTTTGGTTACCAATGGCATAGGCCAGAACGGCGACAAAAAATGGCGCGCCTTGTTCTAAAATAGCGGTGGTAGAGAAGAAGTTGGCTTGATCAGCGGTGAGGTTTGGCATACCGGCCTCAAATAGTGAGGGGCCACCTAGTTTAAAAAATAGCACCGGAATAATAATTACCGCTGCTGCAATCATCGCGACTAGTTGGCCAAAGTCGGTAAAAACAGAGGATCTAAAGCCAGACCACAGGGTATAAGACAATACGCCAAAGCCGGCAATCATAACGCCTTGGGTAAAGCTTAAGGGGGAAAGAATATCGACTAAGGCACCGGCAGCAGTAAAGTTCACCATGAGGCTAATCACGCTACCGACAATGTTAGAGCCGGCGAGGACCATTTGGCTGGCCGTACCGTGGCGGGCGTGCATAATTTCAGCCAAGGTGTGGGCATCAGGGGCTAATTTCCGAAAGCGCATGCCAAACGGGTAAATAAATAAAATCATTAGGGCACCCCAGAAACCGTAATGAATAGCTCCCGACAAGCCATATTTGTAGCCTGAGCTAGCGGCAGCGTAGAACGAGGCGGCCCAGATCCAGGTGGCGGTCATACTGGCGGCAGACATACCAAAACCAACGGAACCATTGGAAACCATGTAGCCATCCACATTTTCTTCTTTTTTACCAATGCGTAGCGTGAGTAAAAAAGTTATGCCATAAAAGGCGAGTAACAACAGCAAAGCGCCGGTTGTAGAAAATTGAAACATTTTCCATCACTCCTTAAATACCGCGTTCATCCAAGCAGGATGTATTCTGCGTGCGGTAACACGTAGAGCTGTCCTAAAGCGCCAAGGCGCGCCAGGAAGCATAAAGAAGTTACAGAAAGCTGAAGTTGCAAGCGGTTAGCCTACGGATTCAGAAAGAGGCAGTAAAAAAGGCTTCACACCCAACTGTGAGCAAAATGGCTAACTAGCACTTAGCTAGTATTAGCAGGTGGTGGGCTTAAGGGATGTTATTGGTGGCGCCGCGGGCGACTTTATTAATCTCTCTTAAGCAAAAGTATTCCCTATCCATTTTACCGGTAGCTGCTAAGACCTTTTTTAGTATCTCTAAAACTACACAAAGGTAGGCAGTTTTCCTGTAACGGTTAGCTGGATTTAACCAGTAAACACGCGAGCTTTATTCGTCAGTTATTGAGTCGCGAAGCGAAAAACTATACCAGCAAAAATCCGTGATGGCTAAAAAATGATCCTTGCTGGCAAGTTTTAGGCGGGAAAGTAACCAGTTAATTAAGCACTGTGCTGGCGCCAAGGGCGGGTCCAGCGTTCAGATAAAATGACGCCGAAAATGGTCATACCGCCGCCAATAAAGTGATATGTAGCCAGCTGCTCAGATAACATCAACCAAGCAATCACCGCCGTAATAATTGGGCCTAAATTAAAAAAACCGGCGGTGCTGCTTGGGCCTAAATGTTTAATCCCAGTCATCCATGCCAAGGGCGCGGCGATTGAGGCAAATACGCAGGCGTATAAAATCAGCGGCACGTTAGCGCTAGTTAATCCTACCTTAGGCGACCATAAAAACAGCGGGAATAAGATAATCACCGCCACTAACACCTGTAGGTAAAGCATGGTCATGGCTGACAGGGGAATTTGCCATTTTTTTAGCAAGGTGCTGTAGATCGCATAGGATAAAGTAGCGATTAACATCATGGCATCGCCCATGTTGATACCGTGGCTTAGCAGGGAGAGTAAGTCGCCTTCAGAGATAACG
This sequence comes from Thiopseudomonas alkaliphila, assembly GCF_001267175.1. NCBI lineage: Bacteria > Pseudomonadati > Pseudomonadota > Gammaproteobacteria > Pseudomonadales > Pseudomonadaceae > Thiopseudomonas > Thiopseudomonas alkaliphila. The sequence continues at coordinate 2,116,244 of NZ_CP012358.1, forward strand.
AGTAAGACCCCAAGAAACGACACAATTGAGCCAACTAATGCCCCCATCGTGAGTTTTTGACCAAGTGCCAAAATGGCTAAGGTTAAGGACATCATGGGCATTAACGAGAGGATAATTCCCATATTAGTCGCCGAGGTTTTAGGTGCGGCAAAATAGGCTAAGCTTTGATAAACCGCCATTCCCAGAAATCCTAAAATAAAAATTTTGCCCATATACGGTTTGGCTGTGGACCAGCTGCGTAGCGCGGGGCGCAGTAAAAAAGGGGTGAGCAACACGGCAGCAAATAACCAGCGATAAAATCCGATTTCCGCGGGATTAATTGCACCTACGGTGAGTTTGTTGACTACGGTGTTACCAGCCCAGAACAAGACCGCCAGCAAGGGAAATGCGTAATACATAGAGCCTCAGTTGTCATTAAAAGAAGAATGCCCGCTATTATGCGCCTGTCTTAATTAAAGCCTATACTGATTTTCAGACAGAGCAGCGTGAATTTAAGACAGTATGCAAAAAAAATACCTTAGCATCCCAGAAATCAGTGATTTACCCAGTACGGTATATTTTCGCTATGACGAGTTCGGTGCCGATACCCATGCCGCGCCTCATCAGCACAGTTGGGGACAGCTTAATTATACCGCGCGGGGCGTCATGCAACTGGAGGTGGAAGGCCAAGTGTATTTATCGCCGCCCAGTTATGCGGTCTGGGTGCCACCGCATCATCAGCACAGCTGTTATAACCGTGAGGCGGTAATTTATCGCTCGGTATATATTGCTGCCAGCGCCTGTGAGCAGCTGCCGCTTCAGCCCTGTGCGGTCGCAATGAGCGATATTTTAAAGGCAATTTTGAATGACTTTGCCCTGCGCGATGTGAAACAGCCAATGACTTTAGCTGATCAAAATTTAGCACAAGTGTTATTGGATCAACTGCAATTAGCGCCAATCGAACAGGCGTATTTACCCTATGGCAGCTCACCGCAGGTTAATCAGATTTTGCATAGCTTACGTTTGCAGCCAGCCAATAATGCCACCTTAGCTGACTGGGCTGAGCAAGTATTTGTCAGTGAGCGCACGCTGGCACGAACTTTTTTGCGTGAGCTGGGCATGAGTTTTGGTGAGTGGCGTCAACGTTTACGTTTTTTAGCCGCGTTAGAGGGTTTAGAGCAAGGGCAGAGCGTTAAAGCGTTAGCCTTTGACTTAGGCTATAGCAGCTCCTCAGCATTTATTAGTATGTTTCAGCGTCATGCAGGCTGTACTCCCGAGGCTTATCGGCGCCAACAAAACTAAGCGATGACTGCCGTCAGTGGACCAGAGGGTCTATACTGTTGGCGTTGTGTTGGGCGTTAATGCCTAACTGTTAAGTTGCCGTTAGCCCTTAGGAGTGAGTATGTCCTCAGAAATTTTATATCGCCCACGTCGATTAAGACGTACTGCGGCGATTCGTAACTTGGTGCGTGAGCAAAGTTTTAATCTGGATGATTTGATTCATCCCATTTTTATTGATGAAGGTTTAACTGAGCGTCAAGCAATTGACTCCTTGCCAGGTATTTGTCGCTTTCCTGAGTCTGAGTTAGCTGCAGAAGTCGATGAGCTGTATAACTTAGGCATTCGCTACATTATGCCGTTTGGTATTTCCCATAAAAAAGATGAAGTTGGCAGCGATACCTGGAATGACGATGGGTTGCTGGCACGAATGGTACGCACCATTAAACAAAGGCATCCGGATATGGTGGTCATTCCGGATATTTGTTTTTGCGAATACACCAGTCATGGGCACTGTGGTGTGGTGTGTGATGGCGAAGTAGATAACGACGCCACGGTGGCTAACTTAGTTAAGCAATCAGTAGCAGCCGCGCGGGCCGGTGCCGATATGCTGGCGCCATCGGCAATGATGGATGGTCAGGTAGCTGCTATTCGTCAGGGCTTAGATGAGGCAGGTTTTAGTCATGTGGGAATTTTAGCTCACGCGATTAAGTTTGCTTCGGCCTTTTATGGTCCTTTCCGTACCGCGGTGGATTGTAATCTATCGGGCGATCGAAATGGTTATCAGGCGGACTTTGCCAATGGTCGTCAGGCAATGGTAGAAGCCGCGATTGATGAGGCCGAAGGTGCAGATATTTTAATGGTTAAACCAGGTACACCGTATTTGGATATTGTGGCGCAACTGCGTCAGCGTACCGACCTGCCGATTGCCTCGTATCAGGTGGGGGGAGAATACGCAGCGATTAAGTTTGCCGCCTTAGCTGGTGTACTAGATGAAAAACGTACGGTTTTTGAAACCTTAATTGGTTTCAAGCGCGCTGGGGCTGACATGGTGGTGAGTTATTACACCAAGCAAGTCGCCGAGTGGTTAAAACAAGACCAAGCGTAAGTTGACGTTTAAGCAGCAAAAAGGCATCCATGTGATGCCTTTTTTATTAATCTAAGATTAGCGTTGATTATCTACGCTTTAGATAATGGGTAATGCGATTGAGCAACATACCATACAGCGGTACAAATAAGGTCATACTGATCGCCAGCTTAATTACATAATCGACTGCCGCGATTTCCACCCAGTGTTCCGCCATAAACGCATTGCTGCTTTGCCAAAAGGCGACCCAGAAGAACACAAAGGTATCAACTAAATTACCAATTAAAGTCGAAGCTGCAGGAGCAACCCACCATTGGGGCAGTTGCCGTAGTCGATCAAAAACAGTGATATCCAATAACTGGCCGACCACATACGCTGCGAAACTGGCCAGAGCGATACGGAACACAAAACTATTAAACTGCAACAAGGTGGCGGCTCCTTGAAAGCTGCCCTCATGAAACAGTGCCGAGACTAGGTAGGATGCCAAGAGAGCCGGCAGCATGGCCCAACCCACTATTTTGCGTGCGGGTTGTTTACCAATTAAACGCACTGTGAGATCAGTGGCAAGAAAAATAAAGGGAAAGCTAAACGCGCCCCAGGTGGTTTGCCAGCCCAGTAACTCCATGGGGAACTGCACCAAATAGTTGCTGGCAATAATAATGAGAATGTGCAGAGTAGCGAGTGCCAGAATTAACCGGCGTAAAGCAGCGTTATACATACCACAACCATTTTTAATGGGGGCGAGGGAACCCAGAATTGGCGCGCAGTATAACCAGTAACGGCTAAGTTGTTAATCGACAAAAATATAGACAGTTTATTTAAAGTTATTAACTAAGTTATCAACAGGGTTACAACGCTGAAGTTTAGCTGGCTGAGCTGGCATTAGTGGGAGAAAACTAAAAGACTGTGTATAAGTGTGTTGTGTATAAAATGGTAAAACTATTTAACGGCTGCGACAATTATTCACTGAGTGTAATTAAAGCTATATTGATCAGCGACTTACTGGTTTTGTACACAGTGTAGTTAACTAATTATAGGGCGGACTGGAGGCGAGTCTGCAAGCATTGCATGATTGGTTGTTTTTTGAGCGAATGCTAGGGAGGGCAGAGGATGTGGGCTGTTGCGATTTGTACTAAAGCTTTTAACAGAGTTATCCACAAAGAATAGGGATAACTCTGTTAACCGGTTACATTAGCTTATTTCTGTGGGATAGAGCGTGGTGCAATCATATTTTCTGGACGTAGAATTTCCGCCAGTAATTCTTCATCTAACAGGTTTTCTTCACGCACTAACTCGAGGACACCACGGCCAGTTTCTAAAGCGATTTTGGCGATGCGGGTAGAGTTTTCGTAACCAATATAGGGGTTAAGTGCGGTGACTAAGCCAATGGAGTGTTCTACTAGCTCACGGCAATGTTGCTCATTGGCGGTAATGCCTTCAATGCAATGCTCGCGCAGCATATCCATCGCACGCTTGAGTAAGCGAATCGAATCAAAGGTTTTCCACGCAATCAGGGGTTCCATCACGTTGAGCTGCAATTGTCCTGCTTCAGCGGCCATGGTGAGAGATAAGTCATTACCAATAATTTCATAGGCTACCTGATTTACAGCTTCTGGAATCACCGGGTTAACCTTGCCTGGCATAATAGAGCTGCCGGGTTGACGGGGCGGTAGGTTAATTTCGTTAATCCCAGTACGTGGGCCACTAGAGAGCAAGCGTAAGTCGTTACAGATCTTTGAAAGCTTCACTGCAGTGCGCTTGAGCATGCCGGATAACAGCACAAAGGCGCCCATGTCATAGGTGGCTTCAATTAAGTCTGTCGCGGCTTTTACCGGATGCCCACTGATTGCTGCAAGGCGTTGAACCGCTAAGCCTTGATAGCGAGGATCGGCATTAATCCCAGTGCCGATGGCGGTACCGCCTAAGTTAACCCAAGTTAACAGGTCGGGCACTAGCTTATCGAGGCGATTTAAGTCTTCCCCAAGGTTAGTGGCAAAGGCATTAAATTCTTGGCCAAGCGTCATAGGCACCGCATCTTGCAGTTGAGTGCGGCCCATTTTTAATACGCTGGAAAATTCTACGCCCTTGGCTTGAAAGGCATTCATTAAGGCTTTAAGGCTGGTCAGCAAGTCTTGATAGCCAAGCAGTAACCCTACGCGAATGGCCGTTGGATAGGCATCGTTGGTGGATTGCGCCATGTTGACGTCATTATTGGGGTGTAAAAACTGGTACTCGCCTTTAGCTTTGCCCATGGCTTCCAGGGCTAAGTTAGCAATGACCTCGTTGGCATTCATGTTGGTGGAGGTGCCGGCGCCACCTTGGATCATATCGACAATAAACTGATCGTGATGCTGGCCATCAATGAGTTGTTTACAGGCGAGGGTAATGGCTTTGTGCTTATCGGCTGATAAGTAACCGAGCTGATGGTTGGCATCAGCTGCGGCTTGCTTAACCATAGCTAAGGCGATAACAAAGTTAGGGTAGTGGGCCAGAGGAACGCCTGATAAGTTAAAGTTATTGCAGGCACGTAAGGTCTGAATGCCGTAATAAGCATCCGCGGGTACTTCTAGGGTACCCAGTAAGTCTTTTTCTAAGCGAGTATTGGCAGAAGACATGAAGCAACCTATTTCACGGTTAATAAGTAAGCCGCTATTTTACGTGAGCTACCAGAGAAAGGCTAAGCAACTCAGCGGCGGGTTGGGGCGTAACGTGTGAGTGTCGACCTGTATCAATAGAAAAACAACAACTAGGCGAAAAGTGCGCTGGTATTAGTTTTTTATTCGTCAGGGGTAAAGGGCTAGCGTAAAAACTCTTGGCTAAAGGTTTTAAAGGTCGGGTGTTTAGCATCACGTAGCCATTCAAAACCGACCATTTCTTTGGTTACCAGTACTGCACCTTGTTGCTGCATACGCTGCAGTGCGTAGTGAGTGTCTTGCGGCTGGCGTGCTGAAATGGCATCCACCACTACAAAGACCTGTTTGTTTTGCGCCAACAGCTGTAAGGCGGTTTGTAAAATACAGGCGTGGGCTTCAATACCGCAGAGCACAAACTGTTGGTACTGCGCCAGTGGATAGTGTTGGCTAAAGTCAGCGCTGGCTAGGCAAGAAAATACCGTTTTATCAACCACAGTGACCTGCTCTAGATAAGGTTGCAGAGCCGCAACCGTAGGTCCAATGCCTTTGGCGTATTGCTCGGTAGCGGCAATCGGCACCTTGAGCAATTGGCTGAGTTTTAGCAGCCATTGGCAATTAGCCACTAACTGTTGGGGCTGATCAACTGCGGCCACTAGTTTGTCTTGCATATCAATTAAGAGCAGTAAGCTTTGTTCGGTTGTCATTAACATGGGGCAGTCTCCGTAGATGATGGCTTAAGCGCGCTAGACATAAAAAAAGCGGTACCGTTTAGCACAGTACCGCTTTTGAGTCGCTGGTTGTTACCTGAGCACTGGTTTAGAACTGCTCGGCAGCAAGTTCGTATAGGCTGGTGCTACCGGCACAAATGCTCGCCTCTAGACCTAGAGTACGTGGCATTAAGCGCTGGAAGTAGAAAGAAGCAGTTGCCAGTTTGCCACTGTAGAATGCTTCGTCTTCCGCAAGTTTAGCTTGAGCTGCAGTCGCCATACGTGACCACATCCAAGCATAGGCGGTGTAACCAAACAGGTGTAGGTATTCAACTGAGGCTGCACCTACTTCGTTCGGATTTTGCGCCGCTTCATTGATTAACCAGTTGGTTACTTTTTCTAGACGCTCAAGGGCTTCTAGGGTCTCTTTAGCGTACAGCGTGCCAGGTTGGGCAACGCTTTCACGAACCAAGTTAGCGAAGATTTTTACAAACGCGCCGCCATTGGAGACGACTTTACGACCGGCTAAGTCTAAGGCTTGGATACCGTTGGTACCTTCGTAGATTTGCGCAATACGTACGTCACGTACTAGCTGCTCTTGGCCCCACTCGCGGATATAGCCGTGACCGCCGAATACTTGCTGACCGTGAACACAGCTTTCTAAACCGTTATCGGTGAAGAAGGCTTTAGCAATTGGAGTTAACAAGGCAACCATGTCAGCTGCTTGTTTTTGCTCTTCTACGTCAGTGCTGAACTTAGAGATGTCTAATTGTTCGCCCACTAAGCAAGCAAAAGCCCGACCACCTTCAGTTAAGGCTTTCATGGTGAGCAGCATACGACGCACATCTGGGTGCACCATGATTGGGTCAGCGGCTTGATCTTTGTTCTGTGGGCCAGTTGGCGCACGGCTTTGGATACGCTCGTTGGCGTATTCCACAGCACTTTGGTAAGAGGCTTCAGCACAACCGATACCTTGAATACCGATTGATAGACGCTCGTAGTTCATCATCGTGAACATTGCAGCCAAACCTTTGTTTACTTCACCAACGAGGTAACCGGTGGCACCATCAAAGTTCATCACGCAGGTGGCAGAAGCTTTAATACCCATTTTGTGCTCAATCGAGCCACAGCTCACTGCGTTTTGCTCACCCAGTGAACCGTCTTCTTTGACCATCACTTTAGGTACTAGGAACAAGGAAATACCACGGGCACCTGCAGGTGCATCCGGTAGTTTAGCTAGCACTAAGTGAATAATGTTTTCGGTCAGGTCTTGCTCACCACCGGTGATGAAAATTTTGCTCCCGGTAATTTTGTAGGTGCCATCAGCATGGGGTTCTGCACGGGTGCGAATAATACCTAAGTCAGTACCAGCGTGTGCTTCGGTTAAGCACATAGAACCTGCCCAGCGGCCTTCGTATAACGGCGGTAAGAATTTTTCTTTTAATTCTTGGCTGGCGTGTGCATCAATGGCTAAGCACGCACCAGAACTTAGGGCTGAGTACAGCGCAAAGCTGGAGTTAGCAGAGTACAGCATTTCTTCAAACTGTACGGATAGCATTTTTGGCATACCCATACCGTTAAATTCTGGGTTACCACCTAAACCAACCCAGCCACCTTCAATGTAGGTTTGGTAAGCTTCTTTAAAGCCGGCTGGCGTGGTTACTACGCCATCATTCCACTGTGCGCCTTCTTCGTCACCACTACGGTTTAATGGCGCAATCAGTTGACCAGTAACCTTTGCTGCTTCTTCTAAGATCGCATCGGCCGTATCCACATCAACGGTTTCTGCTAAGGCAGGTAAGCGAGCCCAAAGTTTTGGCGCATCAAATACTTCATGAAGAACAAAGCGCATGTCGCGTAGCGGAGCATTATATTCAGCCATAAATCATCCTACTTTTTTTCAGGTGCTGGTTAGTAATGGCCAGCACGTGGTACATAAGGCGCAGCTCATCTGCGCCTTTCGTATTAGTCTAGTTTAGCATCATCGGTTTCAGTTTTTGGCGCCGTGCTAAATTTTAATAGGTGGGTGCGTTCAACTAAGATATACAGCACCGCACCGGTCGCCAAGCCCCAACCCGCACCATAAACAGCCAATACCACACCCATGGTGCCGGCAATGCCGCGCTCGGTGTTATTGGTGAGCTGCTCAAAACCTACCATTAAACAGATGTAACCTGTTAGCAGCAAAGTCAATGATAAGGCGATGGGTAATACCGGTTGGAAGAAGGTGACCAAGGGCAGCAAAAACAGTGCAATAAAGCCAGAAATCCAGAACGTACCCGCGCCACTGTAGATCGACTCCATTGCGTGACGGCCATGCTTATAGCGCTCAGCCATGGTTGCTGCAATGGCAGTCCAGATCGGGCCAGCTAAACCTGGATAAGGCGCAAAGAAAGCGTGCAGGGCATTACGGATTGCGGTAACTAAGTGCACACGGTCAATGTTGTTCTCGATTTTTTCATCGCTACGTAGTTCATCAGCCCGCTGCATCAGCGACTGTCCGACAATAATGTCACCAAACGCAATCACGTAAGAAATAATCGCGGTTGGAATTGCCAGCATAAATACTTTGGCGTCTGGGAAACCAACAGTAAAGGGCAAGTAGTTCCACATTTCTTTGAAGTTAGGGGAGGTAATGCCAAATTGGATATCGGGCATTTTGTACTCACCCACGGCGATACCGATAAAGATCGCAATCAACATGCCGGGAACCATGCCGTAGTTAACGATTTTTTTCGCAAATGGAAAGCGATCGGTTAAGCCACGGAAAGAGACCGAGAACATCAGGTACAGACACACCAAGCTACCAATCACCAAGGAAATGGGGGTATTAGCTAGGCGGCCGCCAGTTGAAATTTCACCCATGAGCGCGGCAATACCTGCGCCAATAATGATGCCACTTTTCATTGAGTTAGGAATAAACCGCACCAAGGCACTGCCGAGTCGGGTGACACCTAACACTAAAAATATAATGAAAACCAAAAATTGTAGTGCAAACAATGCCTGAATGGCTTCAGGGCCTGGCTCATAGTTACCTAAAAACAGTAGGACTACCGGAATTCCAGGCGTAACCCAGCCAGGCACGTAGGGGGTACCTAATAATGCCGGTAGCATAAAACCAATTCCGCAGACCACGACGTAAGCGAGGGCAACGTCATAGGGTAAGCCGAGGTATTTTTCCAATAGTGGAATCATCCCCAAGCTAACCACAAACATAATCAAAGCTTGGAACATTTCCGCGGTTTCCCAGCGGTAATGCACAAAGGGTAAGCGTACCTTAAATGGGCCAGCTTTCCAGTAGGGTTGCTCTTCCCCGTGTTTGCGTTGATATAACTGCATATTCATCTCCATTTCTGCCTAGGCTAGTGGGTTACTAGCACTTGAGCCTTTATTGCTTATTGTTGGTTTGTTATTGAAGAGCTCACACAGAATTGCTTAAAGCTCTTTTGCGATTTCTCGCAACAGATACTTTTTCGTTTTGCCTGTGGAGGTTTTAGGTAAATCATCAAAAATGATGGTTTTTGGAACCTTGAACGCAGCTAAGTGTTGGCTGCAAAACTGTTTAATATGCTCACTGGTAATATGCGAAAACCCAGCTTTTAAGGTAATAAAAGCGCAGGGGATTTCCCCCCATTGAGCGTTGGGTTGGGCTACTACCGCCGTTTCTAGTACTGCAGGATGGCGGTACAGCACGCTTTCTATTTCTAGGCTGGAGATGTTCTCTCCGCCAGAAATAATAATATCTTTGAGTCGATCTTTAATCTCGATATAGCCATCAGGGTGACGCACGGCTAAGTCGCCACTGTTAAGCCAGCCATTGGCCAGTACTTGTTGAGTGGCTTTAGGGTTTTTTAGATAGCCCTTCATCACTGTATTGCCGCGCATAAAAATCTCGCCAATAGTTACGCCATCAGCAGGAGTAGGGGCTAAAGTTTTTGAGTCCGCGACCATTAAGTTTTCCATAGTCGGATAGCGCACTCCTTGGCGAGCCTTGACTTCGGCACGTTGATCGGCGGGGAGTAAATCCCAGTCGTTATTCCAAGCACAATAAGTGGCAGGACCATAAACTTCAGTCAGCCCATAAACGTGGGTGACTTGAATGCCCATTTGTTCGGCATCATGAATAATTTTGGCCGCAGGAGCAGCGCCAGCCACCATGACACTCACTGGATGCTCAATCGCCGCTTTGGCGGATTCAGGCATGCTGATGAGGGCATTTAAAATAATCGGCGCTCCACAAAAGTGGGTCACTTTTTCTTGGCGAATGAGGTGTAAGATCTTTTGTGGATCAACGCGGCGTAAACAGACATGTACGCCGGCCAACGCGGTAATAGTCCAGGGGTAGCACCAACCATTGCAATGAAACATGGGCAAGGTCCAGAGATACACGGGGTGCGTACCTAGGCTCCAAGACATTTGATTGCCCGTGGCATTTAAAAAGGCGCCGCGGTGATGATAAACCACGCCTTTAGGGTTGCCGGTAGTGCCGGAGGTGTAGTTTAGCGAAATTGCCTGCCATTCATTTTCTGGCAGTGACCATTGAAAGAGAGGGTCGCCTTCGGCTAAAAAAGCTTCGTAATTAAGGTCGCTAACTGGTAAGCCATCGCCATATTCAGGGTCATTCACATCGATAATTAAGGGCGGGTGCTGTAATTTAGCGCAGGCCGCTTTAACGGTGTGATGATATTCTCGGTCAGCAATCAGTACCTTCGACTCAGCGTGCTCTAGCATAAAGGCAATCGCATTGGCATCCAGTCTGACATTTAGAGGATTAAGCACTGCGCCAGCCATAGGAATTGCAAAATGAGCTTCGAGCATTTCTGGAATGTTCGGCAGTAATACCGAGACGGTATCGCCTAAGCCAATACCACGCTCAACTAAAGCCGAGGCCAGTTGTCGACAACGCTGATAGGTTTCAGACCAGGTACGGCGAAGCGCCCCGTGAACGACCGCAGGGTAGTGGGGGTAAATAGCAGCACTACGCTCAATAAAGCTGATCGGGCTTAATGCAAGGTAGTTGGCAGGGGTTTTCTCGAGACCTAGCTCGTACATCGACATAAAAAGCTCTAGGAACCTACTAGCAAAACAGCAGTTACTTCTATGGGATAACAGACTTCATACAGAGATTTCCGTAAAATCTATCTGGCCATAGGCTAAGAATAGGGTACTTATATGCTATTTTCGGTGCATTATGGTAGTTAAACCAAGGTTTTATAGGTGTTGTACTATAAGGTTTTTTAAGTGAGTAACCATGGATATTGAGTGCCCTGTAGCCGCTGAAAAACGCGCTGATAAGATGCTGGAATTTTTGCGTCTGCAACGCTCAGCCGCCGTGCCAACTCTATGTTTGGCCGCTTTAGAAAACTATTGTTTAGCCAGCCCAGCGGTGCAGCAGGCGGCGTATTATGTTTGGCAGCCAGAACAGAGTGACTATCTTCCAGTGACTAATCAGGCGCCACAATTACTTGAAGACTATGCCCCAGATTTATCTGCTGCCGAGCTTAGACAGCAGCTGCTAAATGCAGCGGCTACGAGCAATCAGGCGCCACAAAGTGAGTGCTTGGAGGCTAAAGGCTGGTTGTTACAGCGCTTTGAATTTGCCGCGTCTGGTGAAGGGTTGCTGGTGATTCAGTTAGTTAAGCCAGATCAGCGGCAATGGGTGCAAGGATTAGTCGCCAGTTTAGTCGCAGTTCAGCAAGCGAGTGAGCAGTTATTGCAGCAGCAGTGTGACTTGGTTAAAGATCCACAGCCAAGTTTGCGGGTGTTGGCTAATGGTGATCTGGCCGAGCAAAATGTGGCGCTGCAAGGCTTGTTAACACAAACCCAAGCCGAGTTAGCGCAGTTACTGCCCAGTAATCACCGCGCGTTAGTGCGCTCAAGTTTATTGCAAGAGCGCGCCATTGAAGAGGTGGAGTTCAGTTATCAAGATACAATACTGCACTGGACCTATATTCCAATCTTAGATCAGCAGCAGGTGCTGGTGCGGGGTAAGGATGTCAGCCAAACGGTCAAGGTGAATCGAGAGGCCGCCCAAGCTTGGCGTCTGTACCGATTGATTACTGAAAACAGTATGGACTTGATTTCGCGCCATGCGCCGGATGGTTGTTTTATTGATGCCTCACCTGCATCTTGGAGTTTACTTGGCTATTGGCCAGAAGAAATGCGCGGTATGCAAGGTTTATCGCTGTTTCACCCAGATGACGCGGCGCAGATGCACAGCGCCTATAACGCCTTAAGTCAGCAGGGCTATTACACCATGACTTGGCGTGCTCGGCATCGTGAGGGCCACTATGTCTGGTTTGAAACGGCAAGTCGGGCAATTCGCGAAACGTACACCGGCAGTGTGGTAGAAATTGTCAGCATTTCCCGTGATATTACGCGGCGAGTATTGATTGAAGAGCATCGTCAGCGGCTAGCTGAAGTGGTGCAGGCCAACACCGACTTAATTTTGTTTTTAGCCCCCGATGGTTGGGTCAGTGGGGCCAATCCCTCGGCGCAAAAAGCCTTGCAGGTTGCAGCCGAGCAAACCTTTGCCATTAAGCAGGTGTTAGCGGCGGAAGATTATCAGCGGCTACGCACCCTTGGCTGGCAGCAAGCAGAAACCACCGGGGTGTGGAGCGCTGAAGTGCGCTTACAGCCACTACAGGGGCGTACCAGTTTTCCTGCTTCCTTGGTGTTGTTGGCGCATCGTGGACGGACCGGTGAGCGCTATTATTCGTTGGTGGCACGGGATATGACTGAGCGTGAGCGCCATGAGGTGGCGCAGCGTAAACATCAAGAAGAGCTGGCCCATACCGCGCGCTTAATTACTTTAGGTGAGCTGACCTCTGGGATTGCCCATGAAATGAATCAGCCGTTGGCAGCCATTATGAATTACGCCAATGCCAGCTTGCGTTATCTACAGCAAGCTACAGAGGATGAGTCATTAGCAAAAGTGACCCAAGGTTTACAGCGGATTAACGAACATGCCCAACATGCCGCTGAGGTGATTAAGCAGTTGCGAGCTTTGTTGCGTAAAGAGCCAAGACGGTTGCAAGCGCTGTCGGTACAGCAAGTGGTGCATGAAGCGGTGCGCTTATGTCAGTGGCAGGCGGGCAGTTGGCTAATCAGTATTACCACCGAATTACCTGAGCAATTACCGGCGATCTATGCCGATCGAGTGTTATTGGAGCAAGTGCTGCTTAACTTAATTCGCAATGCCATGGAAGCGAACCATCAAGCCTTGCCCAATAGCGCCTCAGAGATTCAGGTGCGTGCCAGTTTAACTGAGCAGCAGCAAATTATGATTCAGGTCAGTGATCAAGGCGGTGGTGGGCAACAGGCGAATCTTGAGCAGTTATTTACTCCCTTTTATACGGAAAAAAAGGATGGATTAGGGCTTGGGTTATCAATGAGTCGTAGTATTGTTGAAGGCTTTGGCGGCGAGCTGAATGTGCGACGCTTGAACAGTGGCGGCTTAATGTTTAGTTGCTGTTTACCGCTACGTGAAAAGGCAACAACTGCGTCATTGCTGACAAAGTGACCTCTGTTGAAAATCAAGTACAATGGCAATAGATGTTATTTATCTCGCTGTCACCGGTCATAAGGACGCCGTAGGCTGGTACAGCGCTATCTTACTAATTGAGTAAAAGGTTAAGCATGACCCAACAAATAGTGTATGTCGTAGATGATGAGCAAGGAATGTTGGACTCCACCGTTTGGTTGTTAGAGTCCATCGGCCTAACAGTGCATGCTTTTACCAGTGGCCAAGAATTTTTGCAAAAGTGTGATCCTAACGCCTGTGCCTGTGTGATTTTAGATGTGCGGATGCCGGGGCTCGGCGGATTAAACGTACAAGAAAGCATGCGCCAACAAAATATTCACTTGCCGGTTATTTTTGTGAGCGGGCATGCGGATGTGCCGATAGTGGTACGCGCCTTTCGCGCCGGCGCTGTCGACTTTATTGAAAAACCCTATAACGAGCAATTATTGCTCGACAGTGTCCAGTCGGCTTTGACCGGTCAGGCCTATAGTTATACTGCCGATGCCCGTTTAGCAGTGATTCAGCAGCGTTTAGATAGCTTAACTCCAAGGGAGAAAGACGTCTTGCTGCCCTTGGTTAAAGGTTTTACTAACCGGGAAATTGCTGAGCAGTTATCGGTCAGTGTGAAAACCATTGATCTTTACCGCTCACGGGTGATGAAGCATATGCAAGCCAGCACTCTGCCTGATTTAGTGGGCATGGTGATTGCAGCAGGCTTAGTTGATCCGCTTAATTTGCGCGGCTAAGCATCGGGCTGTGCTGCCTTAAAGTCTTTCAATGCTGCTAAACGCGCGGCCTGCAAAGCTTCACCTAAGGCTGCGCCTTGATAGCCCTGGGTTAATAAGGCTTGGGGGCTTACCGCTTTGACCGCTTGAGCTGCGGCTAATAAATACTGGGCTTGTGGATAGGCGCGATCTTCAAAGGTATAGCGGCCCCTGGCATCCATTTCACAAGCTGCAACAAATTGCGCTAGGCGCTCTGGACGACGGTAAACATCAAAGGCTTGCAGTAGCTTTAGCAAGGTCTGCGGGCGCAGTTCTAGGGCGCGATGACAGTGGGTATGGTACTCACTGACTAAAAGCGCCATCTGGGCAATTTCGCTGGGCACTTTAAGTCGTTGATTCACTTGTTTGATTAACGCTAAGCCACGGCTTTCATGGCCTAGATGGCGAGGCAGAATATCAGCTGGGGTTAAGCCTTTGCCTAGGTCATGCAGTAAGCAAGCCCAGCGTACAATCAATGGTTGCGCAAAGCGTGCGCACTGTTGTAACACCAAAAGCGTATGCAAGCCGGTATCCACTTCTGGATGAAACTCGGCTCGTTGCGGAACGCCAAACAGTTGATCAACTTCCGGGAGCAGCACCTTAAGTGCGCCGCAGTCACGTAGTACCTGTAGATACACGTCTGGGCGTGGTTCCATCAGTGCGCGTCGAGTTTCTTGCCAGACTCGTTCTGCGGTTAGGTGATTGAGCTCACCTGATTCAGCGAGTTGCTGCATCAGATACAGGGTTTCTGGCGCCACTTGAAAGCCCAACTCGGCATAACGTGCAGCAAAGCGTGCTACCCGCAATACTCGCAAAGGGTCCTCAGTAAAGGCTGCGGAAACATGGCGTAATACACGCTGGGCTAAATCCTGCTGGCCATTGAAAGGATCAATAATGGTGCCATCGGCGGCTTGAGCCATGGCGTTAATAGTGAGGTCGCGGCGACTTAAATCTTGCTCCAGGCTAACATCGGGTGCGGCATGAAAGGTAAAACCGCCATAGCCATGCCCGGTTTTACGTTCGGTGCGGGCCAGGGCATATTCTTCTTGGGTGGTAGGGTGTAAAAACACAGGAAAATCACTGCCTACTGGCTTAAACCCCTGAGCTAGCATTTGTTCTGCACTGGCGCCGACCACCACCCAGTCAACATCTGTTACGGGGCGTTGCAATAAATAATCACGAACTGCGCCGCCCACCTTGAAAATTTGCATCCTCGCCCCCATATTGTGTGAACAGTCATCATAGAAAAAGATAATTTAAACCCAACTGTAGAAAAACTGTCATTGCAGGTTGTTATCTTGCTATAAATAGCTATGATGCTAAAAGTTTATCGATTGTTGGTTGTTGATAGTTTTAGCCTATTAAAGCGATGCCAACATTCAATTATCCAAAGCACGTTAGGTTAAGTAGTATAACTGCCATAACGTTCTTAACCCCAAAGGAGTCAGAAATGTCCTACATCAATAGCGAAGTAAAACCATTTAAAGCACAGGCTTACCACAACGGTGACTTCATTGAAGTAACTGAAGCTGACCTAAAAGGTAAGTGGTCTGTAGTTTTCTTCTACCCAGCAGACTTCACCTTTGTTTGCCCAACTGAATTAGGCGACTTAGCGGACAACTACGAAGAGTTCAAAAAACTAGGCGTAGAAATTTACTCAGTATCTACTGATACCCACTTCACCCACAAAGCGTGGCACGACACTTCAGACACTATTGGCAAGATCCAATACCCAATGATTGGTGACCCAACTGGTCTGATTACTCGCAACTTCAACGTCATGATTGAAGAAGCAGGTCTAGCAGATCGTGGTACCTTCGTGATTGATCCAGAAGGCAAAATCCAGATCGTTGAAGTGAACGCAGGGGGTATCGGCCGTGACGCTAAAGAGCTTCTGCGTAAAATCAAGGCGGCTCAGTACGTTGCTGCTCACCCAGGTGAGGTTTGCCCTGCTAAGTGGCAAGAAGGCGAAGAAACACTAGCACCTTCTTTAGACCTTGTAGGTAAGATCTAAGTAGGTCAGGTTGAGCTTAACCTAGGTTAACTTAATCTAACTTACTGATTTTCAGTAAGTGTCCGAATGCCCGGGCATGAATGGCTCGGGCATTTTTGTATCAAAAATTTGTGGATTGAAGACGAGGAGTCATCATGTTGGACGCTAATTTAAAAACTCAATTAAAGGCCTACCTAGAGAAGGTGACGCAGCCCTTCGAGATCGTTGCGTCCCTTGATGAAGGTGCCAAGTCTGCTGAACTAAAAAGCTTGCTTGAGGAAATCGCGAGCTTAAGTGACAAAATTACTCTGCGTTTAGATGGGCAGGATGCGCGTAAGCCATCGTTTAACTTAAATCGCATTAATGGCGATATCAGCTTAACGTTTGCTGGTATTCCTATGGGCCATGAATTCACTTCTTTGGTTCTGGCGCTGTTACAAGTGGGCGGTCATCCCTCTAAGTTGGCGCAAGATGTGATTGAGCAAATCAAAAATTTAGACACTGAGATGCAGTTTGAAACTTACTTCTCATTGTCCTGCCAGAACTGCCCTGATGTGGTACAGGCACTGAACTTAATGGCGGTGCTTAACCCAAAAATTAAGCATGTAGCGATTGATGGGGCATTGTTCCAAGAAGAAGTCGAGCAGCGTCAAGTGATGTCGGTGCCTATGATTTTCCTAAATGGCGAGATGTTTGGCCAAGGCCGAATGGGCGTCGAAGAAATTTTAGCCAAAGTAGATACCGGTGCCGTGGCCCGTGAAGCGGAAAAAATCAGCCAAAAAGAAGCCTTCGATGTATTGGTCGTTGGTGGTGGTCCTGCTGGTGCTGCTGCAGCAATTTACGCTGCGCGTAAAGGCATTCGTACCGGTGTTGCGGCTGAACGCTTTGGTGGACAGGTGCTCGATACGATGTCGATTGAGAACTTTATCTCAGTTCAAGAAACTGAGGGACCAAAGCTGGCGCGAGCAATGGAGGAACATGTGCGTCAGTACGAAGTGGATATTATGAATCTACAGCGTGCCACACGTTTAGTTCCAGCGGCTGAGAAAGGTGGCTTGCACACCCTTGAGTTTGAGTCGGGCGCTCAGTTACAGGCTAAGTCAGTGATTTTGTCCACGGGTGCTCGCTGGCGCGAAATGAATGTGCCGGGTGAGCAAGAGTATCGTACCCGCGGTGTAGCTTACTGCCCGCACTGTGACGGTCCTTTGTATAAAGGGAAGCGTGTTGCGGTGATTGGTGGTGGTAACTCGGGCGTTGAAGCGGCGATTGATTTAGCGGGTATTGTGTCTGAGGTGACGCTGATCGAGTTTGATACCAAACTGCGAGCGGATGAAGTATTGCAGAAAAAACTCGCCACCTTGCCAAACGTGACTGTGATTAAAAATGCCCTGACCACGGAAGTAAAAGGTGATGGCAGTAAAGTGACTGCGTTGGTTTACAAAGACCGTGCAACTGAAGAGTTACACAACATTGAGCTAGAAGGTATCTTCGTGCAGATTGGGTTGCTGCCAAATAGTGAGTGGTTGAAAGATACCGTAGAGCTGACCAATCGGGGTGAGATTGTGGTGAATGACCGTGCTGAAACCAGCATTCCTGGGGTATTTGCCGCAGGTGACGTGACTACTGTACCTTATAAGCAGATTGTGATTGCAGTAGGCCAAGGTGCAACTGCTTCTTTGAGTGCTTTTGACTACTTGATTCGCTCGTAACTCAACTAGCGTATTAATTAATCCCGCTACCTCTCGGTGGCGGGATTTTTTTGTAAACAATAATCGGCTTATAGTTTACGCAGGGTAAGAATTTGTTCACTGCGGCCAAAAGGGCCCTGACAGTCATGCAGTACCGAGCTGGTTAAGCCTGTGCCATCAGTGCCATATTGCTGCACGGTTTCTAGTCCGAGCCACTGACCTTGGGGCAAGCGGTGCAGATGAATTTGCAAGTCTAAGTTTGGAAAACCCCACACAAATTCACCTTCTTGGCGCGGAACTATGCCATTAGCGGTGTCAACTAGGCCCATTAGATGGCTAAAATCTGAGGTGTTTTGCCCAGCGACCATGGCCACGGGAGTGTTAATCCAAACAATACCTTTACCGGCACGGCGTTCAGGGTTCGCACGTGTTTCTATCGACTGAATAAAACCACCTGCCCAGCGCTCCATCCCTTGCCATGCAGGATAATCTTCAGGCTGTAAAATAGCTGGATCCTCTAAGCCGGCTACGTTGCTGCTATCTTGAATCTGAATTCGCCAGGCGCGGGCGACAATACAGGTGCGGCCATTGGCGGCCATGGTCGATTCCAAGAGCTCAATGGTTTTACCTGGGCGAATCACCTCGGTAGTAATGGTAAATTCAGTGAAGGGAATTAAGCCAAAAATATCTAAGCTAATACGAGCAATCCGTAAGTCATGATTGCTCGAAAATTGCTCCAGTTCTGTGCATAAAATCCCGGTAGCCGGCGCCATATGTTGCTCGTGGGGATTCCATGCACCTTGGGCATGTGTAGTCGGTTGATAGTGGGCAATCACTTGAGATTGGTCTGCATTGGTTTCACGTTGAATAAGCTGATAGTAAGCCGCCATCTAGTAGATCCTTATTGTTATTGGAAAAAGCCTATAAAAGGCTAGCAACTATCCTAGAGCTTAACCTTAACGTAAGCAGGGAGGTATTGGCGGAAAGTAAAAGCGCGGGTGCAAGCAGGCAGGGCTGCAAGTAATGCTAAATTAGCTGGCGTGAAATATGATAAGAGATTAAAACAGGCGAGAGGTATCGCTAAACATTGCCAGAATTGGCTTTGAGATGGTGGGCCCACACGGACTTGAACCGTGGACCAAGGGATTATGAGTCCCCTGCTCTAACCAACTGAGCTATAGGCCCAACTCAGGGCGTAGATTATACAGACTGCTAGAAAAGACGCAAATAAAAAACCCTCGACGAGTCGAGGGTTTTGACACTGCAGAGAGTGGCTGCAGGCTAGCGCAGCAAAGGGCTGCCTACAGTTTAACTCTTAGCTTTCTTCAATGAAGGTACGTAGGTGTTCACTGCGTGAAGGGTGGCGCAATTTACGCAAGGCTTTAGCCTCAATTTGACGAATCCGCTCGCGGGTAACATCGAATTGCTTACCTACTTCCTCTAGGGTGTGGTCAGTATTCATGTCGATCCCAAAGCGCATGCGTAACACCTTAGCTTCACGCTCGGTTAGGCCTTCTAATACGTCACGGGTGGCTTCTTTAAGGTTCTCAATGGTCGCCACATCAATTGGCGACTGCATGGTAACGTCTTCAATAAAGTCACCTAAGTGTGAGTCTTCATCATCACCAATCGGAGTTTCCATAGAAATGGGCTCTTTAGCGATTTTTAGGACTTTACGTACGCGATCTTCACTCATTTCCATACGTTCGCCTAACTCTTCAGGAGTAGGCTCGCGGCCCATCTCTTGTAGCATTTGGCGGGACACACGGTTGAGCTTATTGATTGTCTCAATCATGTGCACTGGAATTCGAATGGTGCGTGCTTGGTCCGCAATAGAGCGCGTAATGGCTTGGCGAATCCACCAGGTAGCGTAAGTTGAGAATTTGTAACCACGACGGTATTCGAACTTATCCACTGCCTTCATCAGACCGATGTTACCTTCTTGGATCAGGTCCAAGAACTGTAGGCCACGGTTGGTGTATTTTTTTGCAATCGAAATTACCAGACGTAAGTTGGCTTCCACCATGTCTTTTTTTGCTCGGCGAGCTTTGGCTTCACCAATGGACATGCGGCGGTTGATGTCTTTGATTTCCGCGATAGAAAGACCGGTTTCAGTTTCAATATCAATCAGTAACTGCTGATGGCGACGAATATCTTCTTGCAACTCAGCAATAGCTTCAGCGTATTTGGCTTTGCTATTGGCAAACTTGTCGCTCCACTCTAAGTTGGTTTCGTTATTAGGGAAACCTTTGAGGAAGTCAGCGCGTGGCATCCGAGCATCACGTACACACAGCTGAGCAATTGCACGCTCTTGGCTACGAATATTCGTCAGTGATTCGCGTACGGTTTCAACCAGTGCGTCGTATTGCTTAGGAACCAGCTTAATTGGCATAAATAGCTCGCCCAGCAAAGCTAAGGCTTCATTGGCCGCTTTCGTTCCGCGTTTGTGCTTTTTCAGCACTTTATAAACTTGTGCCAGTTGCTCTTCAATTGCACCAAAGCGCTCTTTGGCAACTTCAGGATCAGGACCGCCATCGGTGGCTTCTTCTTCCTCTTCGGCTTCTTCCTCTTCGTCCTCATCTTCATCATCGCTGTCAGCTTTTTCTTTGCTAGGCGACTTTTCAGCGGGCGCTTGGGTAGCAGGTTCAGGAATGCTATCGTCCGGATCGATATAGCCATTGAAGATATCGGTTAGCTTAGTGCCTTCTTCAATGGCGCGATTAAAGTCTGCGAGTACGCCATCGACGGTGCCGGGGAAGTGGGCAATGGCTGCCATCACTTCGCGAATGCCTTCTTCGATGCGTTTAGCGATTTCAATTTCGCCTTCGCGAGTTAGTAGGTCAACCGTACCCATTTCGCGCATATACATACGCACAGGGTCGGTGGTGCGGCCAAGCTCTGAATCTACAGCCGCTAACGCAGCCGCGGCTTCTTCAGCGGCTGCTTCATCAGTACTACCCTCAGCAAGGAGTAACGCATCGGCATCGGGTGCTGTTTCAAACACATTGATGCCCATGTCGTTAATCATGCGAATAATATCTTCAACCTGTTCTGGATCAGAGATATCTTCAGGTAAATGGTCATTCACCTCAGCGTAAGTCAGGTATCCCTGCTCACGACCACGGGCGATTAGTTCTTTAAGACGTGATTGTTGGGCTTGTGAGGACATATCACCCTATCCAAAGTCGGTTGGCCGATAAAAATGTATAAAAGCATTTTACCATAAAAGCTTATAAATTTCCATTTGGGCCAGCGTGAGTAAAAGAAGCGCGTCGCTCAAGTAGCGTGCGTAATTCATTTTTTTCATCAGCACTTAATTGGTTAAAAGATTTGAGCAAGAGCTGATTTAAACGTTGCTCTTCTTGTTTGCGTGATAACTGATTGATGGTGTCAAAAAAAAGTTGTTCAAGGCTTTCATCAGAAATTAACCATTCTTTTTCAGCTAAGTTTTTCAGTAGGCGGCCTTGTTCAGTGCCATGCCAGCGAGCAATGAGTTGAAAGCTGGTGAGTTCAGGCTTTTTCTGTAACGCGCTGAGCAGCGACAAGAGTAACTGCCCATAAAAATCATCAGCGTGAGTTGTGCGCTCTTGTTGCTCTAGCTTTTGTGCTAGTTCTGGGCGATGTAGTAACGCACGTAAGGCCATAATTTCTGGCGGATCTACTAGCTTTTGTGAGGGGGCGCGATAATTAGAAGCCCGTGGGCGATAGTTGACTCTCTGTGGGGTTGTAGGCTCTGCTGGCATCTCTTGGGATGCTTGCCAGTATTGACTGTAATCGTGATAGTCCGCGCTAGGTGGCAGCTCGTTCTGTGACGAGTCTGTGTGTTGATTGATTATCGATGAGCCAGTAGCAGGCAGAACCGATGACTCCATTGGTAGGCCGGTTAGCTGCTGCAGTTGTTGTTGCAGAAGAAGCTGTAAGTTAGGGCTGGCCACTTTAGCGATTAAAGGATTAGCCAGCGCTGCCAAGTGCGACTTTCCTTCGGGCGTGCTGGGGTCTGCTTCTTGTTGCAGGTGCTGAAAAAAATATTCCGAAAGTGATTGTGCCTGTAAGTTGAGTCGTTGCTTAAAACTGTCTAAGCCTTCTTGACGAATCATGGTGTCAGGATCTTGGCCTTCAGGTAAAAACAAAAAGCGTACATAGCGCCCATCAGTTAGGCTAGCTAAACTAGCTTCTAGTGCGCGCCAAGCGGCTTTGCGACCGGCTTGATCGCCATCAAAACAGAAAATAATGGTCGGTACTAAGCGAAACAAACGCTTAATGTGTTCTTCGCTGGTGGCGGTGCCTAGCGTTGCCACTGCATTGCGTAATCCTTGCTGGGCGAGGGCAATGACATCCATATAGCCTTCAACCACAATAATTTCATTCAGGTTGCGGCTGTATTGGCGCGCCTCGTATAGCCCATAGAGTTCTTGATTTTTATGGAATACAGGGGTTTCAGGTGAGTTAAGGTATTTAGGCTTGTCGTCACCGAGAACTCGGCCACCAAACCCAATAATCCGCCCGCGGCTGTCGCGAATAGGAAACATAATCCGGTCACGAAAGCGATCATAGCTGCGTTGGCTGTCAGGATTATGAACCACTAGTCCTGCTTCAATCAAAAGGCTGCGTTGGCTTTCATCGTTAGCCAGCGCTTTGCTTAGATTGTCCCAGCCAGGCGGTGCTAAGCCAATGGCAAAGTCACGGGCAATCAGGCCTGACAGGCCGCGCTGTTTTAAATAATTAATCGCTGCTTGGCGTGCTGGATGTTGTCGCAGAGCAGTTTTGTAAAATTCATTGGCTTGCTCTAATAGGCCGTAGAGCGGTGAGGTTTTAGGCTGCTTTGGCGTCTGGGACTGGCTGCCAGCGGCCTCACGCTCAACCTCTACGCCAGCACGGCGCGCCAGTTCTTCTACTGCTTCGGGAAACTCTAAGTGATCATGTTCCATCAAAAAAGTTAGGGCATTTCCGCCTGCGCCGCAGCCAAAGCAGTGGTAAAACTGTTTGTCAGGGCTGACGCTAAAGGACGGTGTTTTTTCTTGATGGAAGGGGCAGCAGGCGCTGTAGTTTTTCCCGGTTTTTTTTAGGGCTACACGAGAATCAATAATCTCTACAATATCGGTGCGATTAAGAAGGTCATCAATAAAGCTTTGTGTGATTAAACCAGCCATAGCTCACCTAAATTGATAATGAATAGCCTGTAGTTGCGAGAAATATAACAATAAAATAGAGCCGTTGGTTCAGCCGATTAGTGGCGCACAGCTACTTGAGTGTATTGTGAATAGTAACGGAGGAAGGAGGAAAAGCCATTGTGGAACTGGCCATTCGCTTGGTTTATTGAGCGCTATAAACGCCAAAAACCCGGACTAAGCCGGGCCTTTAGTGTGTCTCGAGGACGCTCTATTAATAGAGGCGCTCGCGACGACGTTGTTCGCGCTGAACCTTTTTCGCGTGACGCTTAACTGCGGCGGCTGCTTTACGCTTGCGCTCTGCGGTTGGCTTCTCGTAAAACTCGCGGCTGCGTACTTCAGCAAGCACACCGGCTTTTTCGCAGGCGCGTTTGAAGCGACGCAGGGCTACGTCAAAGGGTTCGTTGTCTTTTAGTTTGACAGCTGGCATCCAGATCGTACCTTCATCTAATTTAACCGGTGGGAAGTGTAATGTTTTGTATAGAAAAACATACACCGTGTATTTAAGGATGCAAATTCTACCTAGCTTTTTTACTAAATGCAAAGAACTCGATAAATAAAGCGGTAGCTTGCAGCGCAGTGGCGGCTTATTATGCCTATTTATTTCATTGAGTAGGCAAAATAGAACCATGTTGGTTTTAGGTATCGAAACATCCTGTGATGAAACAGGGGTGGCGCTGTACGACAGTCAGCAAGGGTTATTGGCTGATGCGCTGTTTAGTCAAATTGATTTGCACCGCGTGTATGGCGGTGTCGTACCTGAATTGGCATCCCGTGATCATGTGAAGCGCTTGTTACCTTTAATTAAGCAGGTGTTAGCCGAGGCCAATAAACAAGCACAGCAAATAGACGCTATCGCTTATACCGCAGGCCCAGGTTTAGTGGGGGCGCTGTTGGTAGGTGCTTCTTGTGCTAAGGCTTTAGCTTTTGCTTGGCAGGTGCCAGTTTTGGGTGTGCATCATATGGAAGGTCATTTATTGGCCCCGATGCTGGAGTCTAAACCGCCGCAATTTCCGTTTATTGCATTACTGGTTTCAGGTGGACATACCCAGTTAGTACGAGTAGATGGTATTGGTCAGTACCGCGTCCTAGGGGAGTCAATTGATGATGCGGCCGGTGAAGCTTTTGATAAAACCGCCAAAATGCTGGGATTACGTTATCCCGGTGGTCCTGAAATCGCTAAGCTCGCTGAACAAGGCCAGCCAGGGCGCTTTAAGTTACCGCGGCCAATGACGGATCGTCCGGGTTTGGACTTTAGCTTTAGTGGTTTAAAAACCTCAACCTTAACTGCATGGCATAAGGCTGAGCAGTCAGGTGTTGCCAATCAGCAAGCCAAGGCGGATCTAGCCTATGCTTTCCAAGAAGCCGTGGTGAAAACCTTAACCATTAAGTGTGAGCGCGCTTTAGAGCAAGAAGGATTAAAGCGCTTAGTAATTGCCGGTGGGGTCAGTGCTAATCAGGCGTTACGCCAAGAGTTAGAAGCCATACTTGCTGCCCGTCAAGGTGAAGTATTTTATGCCAGACCGCGTTTTTGTACCGATAATGGGGCGATGATTGCCTATGCTGGATGCCAGCGTTTATTGGCTGGACAAGTTGATGCACCGGGCACTAATGTGCGAGCCCGTTGGCCGATGGAAGAGTTGCCTGCGCTTTAAAAGCGTCGTTCAGCACCATGCAATAAATCTTTAAGGTTTTGTCGGTGTCGCCAGACAATCAGTAGACTGAGTAAGGTGACTGGCACTAAGGCTTCTGGTTGGCGCCAAGCCAGAAATGGCAAGCTTAAGGGCAGCGTTGACATGGAAGCCAGTGAGCTGGTGCGGGTTAAATGAAAGGTTAAAATCCAAGCCAGGATTGCAATCAACGCTGCGGGCGGATAAAGGCCAAGCAGCATACCAGCACCGGTTGAAATTCCTTTACCACCGCGAAAATTAAAAAATATTGGATAGAGATGGCCAACGACTGCGGCTAGTCCAACCCAGGCTTGGGCTTGAGTGGAATAGCCAGATAAATAAGCTAAAAATACCGGTAATAAACCTTTGCTGATATCACCAAGCAGGGTCAAAATAGCGATACGTTTACCAGAAACACGAAATACATTAGTGGCGCCTGGGTTGCCTGAGCCTTTGAGACGCGGATCAAAGCCGCCATAATGCTGACTCAGCAAAATAGCAAAAGACACAGATCCAAACAGATAGGCAAATACGATCAGTAGCCAGAACATGTATAACTCAGGGGTTAGCCCTCTACATTAATTAACCAATATATTTTAACGAGAACCTAGTGGCGTGGATATCATCTTTATTGAACGTTTAGCCGTAGATACCGTGATAGGTGTATATGACTGGGAGCGGACTGCAACCCAGAAATTGTATCTAGATGTACAGATGGCTTGGGATATTAAGCCAGCTGCTAGCAGCGATAATATTGCACTCACCTTAGATTACGCAGCTGTCAGTGAATATATTCAGCAGTTTGCACAAGCCAAACAGTATGAACTGGTGGAAACTTTTGCTGAGGTGCTGACTCGCGAAATTATGGACCGTTTTAATGTGCCTTGGTTGCGTTTAAAGATCACCAAGCCGGCTGCAGTGCCTGCGGCAGCTGGCGTTGGGGTGGAGATCGAGCGCGGATGCCGATAAACCACTGCGTTTATTTGGGGCTAGGGAGTAACACTCACCCCAAACACCATCTGCCTCAAGGACTCAATCTATTACAGCAGCGAGTTGGCCCAGTTGAGTGCTCGCCGGTGTTTGAAAGTGAAGCGATAGGGATCAATACGGCTAATTTTTACAACTTAGTGGTGAGGGTATTGACGCCACTATCACTAGTAGAATTGGTGGCAGAGCTAAAAGCAATCGAGCGGCGCGCAGGGCGTGAGGCGGCAGAAAAACAGCGAATTCCCTTAGATATTGATATTCTACTGTTCGATCAGCAGATAACTCAGCAGCCAGTGGTGATACCCCATGCTGATATTATCACTCGGGCTTTTGTGTTATGGCCCTTGGCGTTATTGGCGGGTGAGGTTATGCATCCACTGTTGCAGCAATCCATGGCACAGCTTTGGGCAGAAAACCAACTTAAGCAACAGTTATGGCCCATTCAATTACATTGGCAAGGGCAGGCATTAACCCCAGAGCCACTCTTGCAGCAGGGCAGAGCAGCTGTGACAGCAAACTCATAGAGGAAGCACAACAAATGTTATTACGCGGTTTAAGTATGTTGATTCTGTTTCAGTTACTGGGAACAGCAATAAATGTGTTGTTCTTACCCATGCTGCCGGGGCCGATCTTGGGCTTTGTCTTAATGTTTGTGTATCTCTTGCTGCGAGGTGGGGTGAGTGAAAATATCAATCTTGCCAGTAGTAGCTTATTAAAATATTTGCCGTTGTTGCTGACGCCGCCAGCGGTTGGGATTATGGCGCACACCGATGCTGTGATGGCTGATTTTTGGGCAATTTTTGGCTCATTGGTGATTTCGGTACTGGTTTCTGTAGTGGTTATTGGCTTATTGATGCAGTTTTTGATCCGTCGCCAACAACAAAAACAGGAGCAATCCCATGACGCTTGATTGGAACGCCGCTTTACAAGCTGTAGTAGCGCACCCTTTATTTGGTGTGAGTTTAACGCTGTTGGCTTATCAAATTGCTTTAACCCTGTATGAAAAAACTAAGTGGATTATTTTCCAGCCGGTATTGGTGTCGTGCGTAATTATTATCAGTATTTTAGTCACCTTTAATATTGATTATGCCGCCTATAAAGAAGGCACCTTTTTGCTGTCGGTATTATTAGGGCCAGCCACTGTGGCCTTGGCGATTCCTTTGTATTTAAACCTAAAACGGATTCGCCAGGTGTTTTGGCCAACGATTTTTACCCTGTTAGTTGGCGGCAGTTTAGCGACGGTGCTGGGCGTGGGGTTAGCCTGGTTATTTGGTGCTGAGCCTTTTATTTTAAGCACGATGGCGCCTAAGTCAGTGACTAGTCCGATTGCGATGTTAGTGGCTGATGAAATTGGTGGATCAGCCTCGTTGGCAGCGGTGTTTGTGATGATTACCGGGATTGTCGGTGCCATGGTCGGGGTTGAGTTACTGCGTTTATTTAACGTGACGCATCCGGCGGCAGTCGGTTTAACCATGGGGATTACCGCGCACGCGGTAGGTACTGCACGCTCACTGCAAGAGGGTGAAGAGCAAGGAGCCTTTGCCGCGCTGGCCATGAGTATTATGGGCTTATTGACTGCGGTCTTAATGCCATTGGTTTATATGTTAATTAGTTAGTTATTCAATTATTTGCCTGTTTTGGAGTTTCTATGAGTCAGTCGTTACCGGCGTTTGCTAATGCACCTGTGCTGGTGGTGGGCGATGTCATGTTGGATCGTTACTGGTATGGCGCCACTTCCCGGATCTCACCTGAGGCGCCGGTACCGGTGGTGAAAGTCGGGCAAATTGAAGATCGCCCAGGTGGAGCGGCTAACGTAGCACTTAATATTGCTGCACTGGGAGCACCGGTTAAATTGCTTGGCGTTACGGGCGCTGACGAGGCAGCTTCAGCACTCACCGAGCGTTTAAACTCAGTTGGAGTGGAGACGCACTTTCAAGTCTGTACTGAACAGCCAACCATTGTTAAGTTACGCGTAATGAGCCGCCATCAGCAGTTACTACGCATGGATTTTGAAGAGCCTTTTGCGACGGATCAGGCCGCTTTTTTAGCCGCCACTGAGACCTTGCTGCAGGGGGTAAAGGTGCTGATTTTGTCCGACTATGGCAAAGGGGCTGTAGCTAATCATCAGGCCCTGATCCAAGCAGCAAAGCAGCAAGGGGTAGCAGTGTTAGTGGATCCCAAAGGGACAGACTTCTCGATTTATCAGGGCGCTACCTTGCTAACACCCAACTTAGCAGAGTTTGAGGCAATTGTTGGACCTTGTCAGGATGAGCATCAGCTAGTGGCAAAAGGTGCTGAGTTGATGCAAGCGTTAGATCTCGAGGCGTTATTGGTGACTCGGGGAGAACAAGGGATGACCTTGCTACGCCCCCAATTACCGGCGCTACACTTACCAGCGAAAGCCCGTGAAGTGTTTGATGTGACGGGGGCTGGAGATACAGTCATTTCAACTCTGGCCGCTGCTTTAGCCGCTGGTGAGTCCTTACCTAAGGCAATGGTATTGGCCAATATTGCTGCGGGTATTGTGGTGGCTAAACTGGGTACCGCCACCGTAAGTGCGCCTGAATTACGCCGCGTCTTACAGCGGGAAAATGGTGCTGGACGTGGAGTTTTAAGCTTGCAGCAACTACAAGCTGCAGTAGAAGACGCTAAAGCTCAAGGCGAAAAAGTGGTGTTTACTAATGGCTGCTTTGATATTTTGCATGCTGGGCATGTGACGTATTTAGAGCAAGCCAGAGCCCAAGGTGATCGCTTGGTGGTAGCGATTAACGGTGATGCCTCGGTAACCCGCCTCAAAGGACCTGGTCGGCCAATTAACGCCGTCGATCGCCGTATGGCGGTGCTGGCTGGTTTAGGCGCAGTGGATTGGGTCGTGAGCTTTAACGAAGACACGCCGGAAAATCTGTTGCGCTTACTAAAGCCCGATGTGCTGGTAAAAGGCGGCGATTATGCGGTTGATCAAGTGGTCGGCGCCGAGATTGTGCGTGCCAATGGTGGCGAGGTAAGGGTGTTAGGCTTAGTCGAAAACAGCTCAACCACTGCGATTGTCGAGAAAATCCGCAGCGAGTAACTGCTGAGTATCTTGTGAGACTAAGCCCTTAGTCAGTGCGTGAGTAAAGGGCTATTAGGTGCTAGCGGCTAAGCACTGCTAGCGCATGTGCAGCATTTTCGGCAAGGTGCTTGGGGGTGATGGTGCCTATAACTGCACTGGTAACGCCCGGCTGGTTAAAGATTAGCTCAAAGCTAGCACGTACTGGATCAATCGCAGGATCTAAGCAAATATGACCGCTCGCCAGGGCCTTTTTAATCAAAATGGCTTTGCCTTGCTTGGCTGCTTGTTCAATCACTGGCAGCTCGTGCTGTTCATTTAGGTTAAAGGTCACCATCGCACAGTCGCCTTGCTCAAGGGCCATTAAGCCGCCAGCAACGGTTTTGCCGGAGAAACCAAATTGACCAATTTTCCCCTCTTGCTTAAGCGCAGCAAGGGTTTGGTAAACCTCATGCTCTTGTAAAATAGCCAGATCATTGCCGTCAGAATGTACCAATACCATTTCTAAGTGATCGGTTTTGAGGCGTTGTAAGCTGCGCTCGACCGAAAAGCGCGTATGTTTAGCCGAGAAATCAAACCAAGATTTTCCCTGCTCAAACTCTTCGCCAACCTTGCTGACAATGACCCAGTTTTGACGTTGTCCTTGCAGTAACTGGCCTAAGCGCTGCTCACTGAGGCCGTAGGCAGGCGCTGTATCCAGTAGATTAATGCCTAGATCTTGCGCTTGGGCTAAGAGGTTAAGCGCTTGCCTATCATCGGGAATGCGAAAGCCATTGGGGTATTTAACGCCTTGATCGCGTCCTAGTTTTACGGTGCCTAAACCCAGCGTCGAAACCAAGGGGCCATCTTGGCCAAGTGGGCGATAAAAGTCATGTAGGCTACGAGTCAAAATAAAGTCTCCCAAGCTGGCTGCGCAACTACAGGGCGCGGTAAATCAGGATAAGTTTGAGTAGCCGTTGGCTGGATCGCGTGTTGCGTTAAGTGGTGCAGTACGCGATCGCTTAGATCAGGTGCCAACGCCAGTTTAGTCGGCCAGCCTACTAATAGCCGATCTTGTTCGGCTAAAAAGGCATTATCTGGGCGCACTAAGCCCGATTGAGCCGGTTCGGCACGATTAACCCTCAGGGTTTGCCAGCTGAGTTGGGTTTGATCAAGCCAGGGTACTAGCTCGGCTAATTCTTGTTGGGCGTGGCTAATTTGCTCGTCTGCTGAGCGTGCAACACCCTCGGCTTCGGCGAGGTTACCACCTAAATACCACACCCACTCACCATCAGTTGTAGGATGAGTAGTAATGGTAATCCGCGGTTTACTGCCGCCACCTAAACAGTGGGCATACAGCGGTTTTAGTGCTTGGCCTTTTACTAGAACCATATGTAACGGGCGCAGTTGTTGCTTGGGCTGCTGTAGTTGCAATGCGTTCAGTAGCTCAGCTGTGCCCTCACCGGCGCAGAGTACCACCTGCTGAGCTTGCACTAGATAGTTATCAGCCTGCATGCCGATCAGTTGTGCGTGATTGTTATACAGCGGCTTTAGTTGCTTAGCCTGTAATAAGCTATCGCCCGCCAACTCAGCTAAGCGTTGAATCAAGCTGGGGACATTCAGCACTAGCTCAGCTAAGCGATAAACTCGGCCTTTAAATTGCGGATGCTGTAGCGCTGGGGGAAGTGCTGCGCCCTTAACTTGATCAACGCGGCCACGCATAGCTTTACTAGCAAAAAAACTGGTGATATTGCCGGCAATCGAACCAGGTGACCATAAATAGTGAGCATTAGATAATAGTTCTACTCCTTGTAAGTCGAGTTCGCCGGTGCCGTTTAGGGCGGCTCGCCAGCGCTCGGGCATGTTAGCAATGGCTTCAGAAGAGCCAGTTAGCGCGCCTTGGAGTGCATATTTAGTGCCGCCATGAATAATTCCTTGGGATTTAACGGTTTGTTCGCCACCTAGAGACTGCTGTTCGATGAGTAAGGTGTTATAGCCTTGTTGGCGTAAGCGCGCGTTGAGCCATAAGCCGGCAATCCCGCCGCCGACAATAAGCACATCCGTAGTTAATAATTGGGACATAGCAGCCTCTGGTAAAAAAACTGCCGTTAGTATAGCTGACTCATGCCAAGGGCTGAATGTTATCGGTTAGCAGTTTTCTGCCCCTAAATCCGTCGATTGTCTTTATAATGCTGCGCCATCAGCTAAGCAGGTAACGCCTGACTTAGTACTCTTCCTTTATTGTGTCAGCGCTTAGGTGATCCCTAGGCTTGGCAAATATTATATTTTTCACTACAAAGTGAATGCTTTGAGGTCGTTATGGTGCAGTCAACTAACAGCGAGCACGCGCTTAGTTTATGGGCAAAATGGGTGCAAATGGATTTGTGGAAGAAGATCTTTATAGGTTTGGCCTTGGGGTTAGTGTTAGGGATTACCTTGAACCAAACGGGGTATGCCGAGTACGCAGAAAAGATTAAGCCACTAGGTGACTTATTTATTAACGGGATCAAAATGCTGATTGTACCGTTAATTTTTGTTTCTTTAGTCAGCGGTATTACTTCGTTAAAAAGCATGGCCACCATGGGCCGCTACAGTGTCAAAACCATTATGTGGTATCTATTAACCACTGCCGTAGCGATTACCATTGGCTTGATTTTAGGAGCTATTTTTCAGCCCGGTGTAGGTGTAGATTTAGGCGCTGCAGCCGCCGCTACCGCGAAAGAGGCACCAAGCTTAGTTTCAACCATTGTGGCTATGGTACCGGTCAACCCTATTGCTTCAATGGCTGAGGGAAATATTCTGCAAGTAATTGTGTTTGCAGTTTTTTTTGGCGTATCCATCACCTTGGCAGGCGATGCAGCTAAACCGGTCAAAGATTTAATGGATGGCTTAGCAGAAGTGTTTTATAAGCTGACCAATATTATTATTTCCTTTGCTCCCTATGGTGTTTTTGCCTTGATTACTTGGGTGTCGGGCACCTACGGCTTAGATATGCTCATGCCGTTGGCTAAAGTCATTGGCGTGGTGTATTTAGGTTGCGTCATCCACGCGGTAGTTACTTATATGGGCTTGATTAAGTTTGTCGCTAAGCTCAATCCAGTTCGTTACGCGCAAGGTGTATTAGAGCCAGCAATTGTTGCCTTTAGTAGTGCGTCCAGCGCTGGTACCTTGCCAGTGACGATGATGTCTGCGGAGCGTAACTTAGGTGTTTCGCGTAGTGTATCGAGCTTTGTATTACCATTGGGTACCACGATTAATATGGATGGTACGGCGCTCTATCAGGGGGTTTGTGTGCTGTTTATTGCCCAAGCCTATGGTATTGATTTATCAATGGCGCAATATATCACCATCATTCTTACGGCTACCTTGGCTTCAATTGGTACCGCTGGGGTGCCTGGTGCTGGCTTAATTATGTTGTCGTTGGTGTTAACCTCGGTTGGTTTACCGTTAGAAGGGGTGGCGATTATTGCTGGAATTGATCGTATTCTAGATATGGCTCGCACCACTTTGAATATTACTGGCGATAGTGCGGTAGCAGTGCTGATAGCTAAGAGTGAAGGTCAGCTTGATCAAGCGCTTTATGATACGCCCCACGTTCTAAAAACTGTGGATATTCGCAATAGTTAAGCGGCTGTAGCCTCTTAATTACCGCAACTGTTTATCGCCGCTCAATTGAGCGGCGATTTTTTAGCGAATATTTTATCGTTTTTGGCGTCTGATGCAGGGTAAAAGTTAAAAGATTAAGGGGTTGGCCGACTAACCCACAGGAGCGCAAGATGACACCTGAGCAAAAAAATCAATGCCGTAAAATTATTCACTCATCAGCCGTGCTAGCGGGTGCAGGTAACTTAGTGCCAGTCCCTGGCTTAGGCTTTGCAGCCGATACAGCAGCTTTAACCACTATGGCGGTACGCCTGGCGGGCGTCTTTGGCAGCAGTCTAACTCGCAGCGCTGGAAAAGCGATGGCCTTAGCAGCGCTCAAGCGAGCGATGTTGCAACAGCCGATTAAGATGGTAGGTAAAGAGGTTTCTAAGTTGGTGCCGGTGTTGGGTCAATTAGTGGCACCAACCATTTCAGTGGCGATTTTAGAAACTACGGGGTGGGCACTGGCTGCTGAGCTGGCGGGAGAAGCCACGTTAGGCAGCTAATAGCGCTAAAGTTAGGGGCAGACTGACAAACATGGCTCCTAGCACGGCAAGACACTAGAAGCCAATAATTGTGGTTTACTCAATGACTCCGGTAACCCGTACTCGGCGATCTGCCGCACTGGCTTCTGGTGTGCTTTGCACGCTGCGGGCAGCAATAAAATCATCAATCGCATTTTTTAGAGCGATTAATAAGCCCAGTACAATAAAAGCCCCTGGTGGCAAGATCGCCAATAAAAAACCTTGATAGTTAGGAAAAACCACCCAGCGCCATTGTTCCGCTTGGCCACCCAGTAGTAGGTGCATATTATCAAACAGCACGCCTGTTCCCAGTAACTCGCGGGTAGCGCCAATGATAATCAGCACTAGCCCAAAACCAACGCCCATAATAAAACCATCATAGCTAGCACTAAGCACATCATTTTTTGCGGCAAAAGCTTCAGCACGACCTAAAATAATGCAGTTGGTTGTAATCAGCGGAATAAAAATCCCTAAAATTTGGTACAGCTCATAGGTAAAGGCTTGCATCAATAATTCAATACAGGTGGTAAGTGCAGCAATAATCATCACAAAAGCAGGCAAGCGTACCGCAGGCGTTACCGAGTGGCGAATTAATGAGACGGCAGCGTTAGAGAACATTAAAACTAGGGCGGTAGCAATCGCCAGTCCAAGGGCATTCACTGTTGAGTTGCTGGTGCCTAACAGCGGGCAAAGCCCTAGTAGTTGCACTAAGCCTGGGTTGTTATGCCATAGGCCGTTTAGCGTGAGCTGTTTAAAGTTGACGCTCATATTATTCCTCCTCAGGCACCCCTTGCTGGGCTAAATAGGTGTTGAAAATATCCTGTTGGCGCTGATCAAAAAACACTAGCGCTTGTTGGGTGGCCTTAACGACTGCACGTGGCGTAATGGTTGCACCGGCAAACTGATCAAATTCACCTTGATCTTTTTTAACGCCCCAGTGCTCGATAGCGGGCTGGGTGAGGCTTTTACCATTAAAGCTTAAAATCCATGGGCTTTTAGCTAACTCGATTTTATCCCCTAGGCCTGGCGTTTCTTTATGTTGAATGACCCGCACGCCACTGATTTGGCCGTTGGCCAGCACCGCAATCAGTAAACGAATCGAGCCGCTGTAGCCATCTGGCGCAGTTGCATTAAACACCAAAGCACTAGGCTTACCGTTTAGGGTGGCGACATATAGGGGGGAGGGCTGAATGTTGCTGAGCAGCGGATCATCCACCAATGTCATCGAATCGAGCAACGCATTATCGTATAGACTCGGTGGTAATACCTCAGCTAAGGCCAGCTCACGGGCTTGTTGGATGGATTGCTCGATACGCTCGGCAGTTGAAAGTTGGGTAAAAGCGACTACGGCCACGGTAATTGCGGCAAAGACAGCTAATACGCTGCTGTTTTTTAGCATAGAGCGGCTCAGTTCTGGCAACATTATTGCTCTCCTGAGGTGTTAAAGCTGCGCTTAGCTTGGGTGTGCCCGTAAGTGCGCGGCTTAGTAAAGTAATCAATGGTTGGAGCGCACATGTTCATTAAGAGTACGGCAAAGGCAAGGGCATCTGGATAACTGCCCCAGGCACGGATGATGTACAGCAAGATACCTACCCCAGCACCAAAGATAAGGCGACCTAAGTTGCTGGTAGCACCTGATACGGGGTCAGTAACAATAAAAAAAGCTCCGAGCATGGTGGCGCCGGTTAGTAGATGAAATAAAGGTGAGCCATGGGAAGCAGAGCCTGTTCCATTCCAGAACACTAAACTCATTAGGCTAAGGGCGGCTAGCATGGCGATGGGAGCCTGCCAACGAATAATATTTTTAGCCAGTAATAAAATACCACCGACTAAAAAAGCAAGGTTAACCCACTCACTGGCAACCCCACCCCAATGGCCAAAGGCTGAAGATTGTTGCTGAAGTTCAGCGATGGTTAGGCTTTGATTGGTTTTTAATACATCTAAGGCGGTGGCTTGGCTCCAGCCATCAATGACTGGGGCTAAGCCCAAGCTATAGGTAAGACCGCTGTGCCAATCACTGTTGCTGTGGGGCCAGGTGGTCATTTCAATCGGAAACGAGACCAGCACCACCACATAGCCCAACATCGCAGGGTTAAATGGGTTTTGACCAAGGCCGCCAAATAAATGTTTACCGATTAATAGCGCAAAACCTACCGCCACTAGTACCAGCCACCAAGGAGCGTAGGGGGGGAGTGCCAGCGCTAGCAGCAGTGCGGTGACTAGGGCGCTGCCGTCGGAGAGAAAAAATCGAATGGGTCGTTGCCGTATTGCTAATACCGTAGCTTCAAAAGCGAGCGCAAATACACTGGCGAACAGAAGATTAAGCAGTGGTCCAATGCCATAAAAATAACATAGGGTGAACAGCCCGGGTAAGGCAGCAGCTAGCACCCATAGCATCACGCGTTGGGTTCGGTTGCTGTTTTTAGCATGGGGTGAGGTGATTCGTGGCAAGGCCATTGAAACTCCAAAAATATCAAAAGCACCGTAAAGTCAGGGTGCAGCAGGCATTACGGTGTTAGCTCGGTTAAACGCCGTTCGGCCTGGGTTAGTTCTGTTTGTAATTGCGTTAACGTCTCGGCATCGGCTTGATTGCGTTCAGCTTTGCGCAGATTAGCCTTGGCCATGGCCAGAGCAATTTTAGCCTGCTTTAGCGGATCAGGTGCCGGGGGCTTGCGAGCGCTGCCTGCACTACTGCTTGTGTTTTCTGCTGTACTGTGTTGCTTAAGTGCGGCTTCAGCTGCAGTGAGCAGTGTTTGCAGTCTAGTTATTTCTGCAGGGTCTGCTTCGGCCCGCTCGGCTTTACGCAGATTGGCTTTAGCCATGGCGACTTCAATTTTGGCTTTTTTTAGGGCATCTGTTGTTGCATTGGTGGCCTTTGGCTGAGGTGTTGCCTCAGTGGTGGTCAGCGCCTTTACTTGCTGTTCGGCTGCTATAAGAGTTTGGCTTAAAGAATCAAGGGTAACTTGATCAGCGTTAGCGCGTTCAGCTTTGCGTAAGTTGGCTTTGGCCATTGCCAGATCAATTTTGGCTTTTTTCAAGGTCGCATCGTCTTGACTGGTAATGCTGGCTTTAGCTGTGGTAGCACTGGTGCTGGTCAGAGCGGCTAAGGCTTGCTCTGCTTGATCAAGTAGCTGTTGTAGTGGGACTAGCTCTTCTGCGGGCGCCTGATTGCGTTCGGCTTTGCGCAGATTGGCTTTGGCCATGGCTACATCGATTTTAGCTTTTTTCAACTCAGCATCTGACGGTGACTGGCTGCTGGGCGCTGCGCTTGGCTGTTTAGCCGCTGCTTGTTGATAAGCTGCTTGGGCCGCGCTGGCTACCTGTTCGAGCTGTTGCACTTGCGCCTGTAGCGCTTCGGTGCCATGTTCGGCAAGCTGTTTTTGCGCTTTAGTGAGAGCTACCCGAGCCATGCTGGCTTCAATTTTTAAGCGCTTAAGCTGCTCATCATGATCGGTGCTAGGTGCTTGACTGGCCGTGGGTGCCACTTTGCTGCTTGCGGCACGGGCTTGAGCGGCCCGTTCGGCACGGGCTTGGCGCTCAGCTTCTTTGCGCTCTTCTTCTAAGCGTAAGCGTTCTTGGCGCTGCTCAAAACGAATGCGGGCATGTTCGGCTTTTTGTAGTTTACGCTCTGCATCGCGAATCTCGGCTTTAGCTGCACGATAGTACTGCACCAAAGGAATGCTCGAGGGGCACACGTAGGCACAGGCTCCACACTCAATGCAATCAAAGAGATCATGGGCTTGCAGTTGTTCGTGGTCATTACCTAGTGCATAAAAATGTAGCTGCTGGGGCAAGAGGCTCACAGGGCACACCTGCGCACAGTCACCGCAACGAATACAAGGCATAGCAGGTGCAGGAGCAGGTAGTTCGTCAGCGGTAGCGGCCAGTAAACAGTTAGTGGTTTTAATGACTGGAGCCTGAGTATTAAGCAGTGTAAAGCCCATCATTGGGCCGCCCATGATCAAACGATGTAAACGTTGTTGATTTAAGCCGGCAAAGTTCAGCAGGTGCTCAATCGGGGTGCCGATTAAGGCTTCAACGTTGGTGGGGCTGTAAAAGGCGTCACCGGTTAAGGTAGTGATCCGCGAGATTAAGGGCTTGCCCTGATTGATCGCTTCAGCAATGGCGACCGCTGTTCCCACATTTTGACAGAGCACGCCAATATCCGCAGGCAGTTGACCATGGGGCACTTCTTGACCGAGCAGAATTTGAATCAGCTGTTTTTCTCCGCCGGATGGGTATTTAGTTGGAAAACTCACCACCTGTATGGGGCGCTCTGCCACGGCGGCGCGGACTGCAGCGATAGCCTCAGGCTTATTGTCTTCGATTCCCAACAGAATCTGCTGGGGCTCAATTAAATGGGCCAAAATCTCAATGCCTTGCACTAATAAGTCCGCACGCTCACGCATTAAGCGGTCATCAGCGGTAATGTAAGGTTCGCACTCAGCGCCATTGATAATGAGGGTATGGATCGGCTGGTTACTGGCGACTTTAACGGCCGTAGGAAAGCCTGCACCACCCAAACCACTGATCCCGGCCCAACGGATTCGCTCAAGTAACTCGGCTTTATCGAGCAGCTGATAATTAGTAATAGGCTGTAACTCGGCCCACTGATCGTGGCCATCGGCATCCAACACAATGGCCAAGCTGTCCTCGCCAGAGGGATGTGGGTAAGGGCGCGCTTCAATGGCCTGAATTGTACCTGAGGTTGGCGCATGGGCGGCAGCACTGACTAAGCCATTGGGCGTGGCCAATAATTGACCTTTGAGTACTTTCTGACCAACGGTGACACAGGGTTTAGCCGGTGCACCGAGGGATTGCTGTAAAGGAATAATATAGTGTTTAGCCAAAGGTACCGGCTGAATAGGGGCATGATTGGACAGTGTTTTACGTTCGGGCGGATAAATGCCGCCGGTCAGAGGATACGTTTTCATTGAATTACTGCTGGCTACACTCATAACACAGCCTTATCGGTCGCAATTAACTGACCGGGCGCTAAAGGTTGCTCCCATTTCCAAGAGTGCAGAGAAACACCCACTGGGATCATATCAATACAGTCGACCGGGCAAGGCTCAACACAGAGATCGCAGCCCGTGCATTCGCTGACAATCACGGTATGCATTTGCCGTGCCGCGCCCAAAATAGCGTCTACTGGACAGGCCTGAATACATTTCGTGCAACCAATACATTCCGCTTCACGAATATAAGCCACCATTTCGGGCTTTTCACCTTCAACTGCATCCAGAGGTTCAGGCTCTACGTCTAACAAATCGGCCAAGGCTTGAATGGTTGCTTCGCCGCCAGGGGGGCACTTGTTAATTTTATCGCCTGCGGCAATCGCTTCGGCATAGGGTTTGCAGCCAGGATAACCACACTGGCCACACTGGGTTTGTGGTAACAGGGCGTTGATCTGTTCAGCAATCGGATCGCCTTCGACTTTAAAGCGAACGGCAGCAAACCCTAGAATAGCGCCAAAGATCAGACATAGACCCACTAGGGCCAGCACTGCGATCAGTAACAAACTCATAGCTTAATTAACCCACTAAAGCCCATAAAAGCTAATGACATTAGGCCCGCTGTGATCATGCCGATCGCTGCCCCTTGGAAGGGTTTAGGCACATCGGCAATCGCAATTCGTTCACGCATCGCAGCAAATAACACTAACACCAGTGAGAAGCCTAAGCCTGCGGCAAAGCCATTTAGGGTGGCGGTAACGAAAGTGTATTCGCTGTGATTGGCATTCAATAAAGCGACCCCTAGCACAATGCAGTTGGTGGTAATCAGTGGTAAGAAAATACCGAGTACGCGATACAGCATCGGGCTGGTTTTGTTTACCACCATTTCGGTAAATTGCACTACCACGGCAATCACTAAAATAAAGCTAATGGTTCGTAAGAATTCGATATTCAAGGGCTTGAGCACGTACTGTTGTAGCAAGTAACTACTCATCGCCGCCAAGGTGAGCACAAAGGTAGTGGCAAGAGCTAAGCCAATCGCGGTTTCTACTTTTTTAGATACGCC
The DNA here is from genome assembly GCF_001267175.1 of Thiopseudomonas alkaliphila. Taxonomy (NCBI): domain Bacteria; kingdom Pseudomonadati; phylum Pseudomonadota; class Gammaproteobacteria; order Pseudomonadales; family Pseudomonadaceae; genus Thiopseudomonas; species Thiopseudomonas alkaliphila. The sequence goes on from NZ_CP012358.1 coordinate 2,154,935, forward strand.
CATAAAGGGGCAAAGACCTAAAAACTGCACCAGTACAAAGTTATTTACCAGAATGGCACTGATCATTATCAGAGCAAGTTCAGTCATGCTGCGCCTGTCTATCAAAGCAAAATTAAATAAAGAGTGGCCATTATCCTGCAGCCCTAGAAGGGGTACAAGGGATAAGCCGTGATTAAGCTATTTCTGTCAGTACTCATAAGCACTGCCAAGGGCAACTGCTGTTGAAGCGAGTTAACAGGTGTAACAGATTGATACATTGGTCGCATTATTCGACCAAGGTCGGCTGCATCTAACCCTTGCAGGAATTACATTTGCAGCTTGTTACCTATACCCAGTGTTGCCCTAGTTTTAGTGGCGATAAATCTGTTTTCAGTTAAGGAGTACTGACCGACCCACAGCACATTTATTTCGCTTATCCAGCGATAACTCTAGCCATTAATAAAAAGCTGAATGCTGTTCACCGCAGCCTTATTCAGAAACAAAAGGCAATCGTTTGCTCATCATGGCAGACGAAGCCCCAAAAAGGGAAACATTGTTATGCAAAAAGACATTGTAGCAGAGGTGCTAAAACACCCTAAGTATCACGAGCTAGTACGGAGACGCACTCGCCTAAGTAACCTGTTTTTTGGTATCGCGCTGGCGTTATATGCAAGCTTTATTTTAACGCTTGCCTATATGCCACATATGTTTGCACGCCCAGTGGCTGCAGGCTGGACCATGAGTATCGGGGTATTACTAGGTGTATTAATTATTGTGGTGGCAGTCATCATGATTGCGATTTATGTGTACTTCTCTAATAAGGTATTTGATCCTTTATTAGACCAGGTGGTGAGGGATGTAGAATGAAAAAATCTCTAGTGGCGACCAGTCTACTCGCCTTATTCTCGACACCTGTATGGGCTGAATCCGGCGGTGCGCAAGCCAACACTTCAGCCATTGTAATGTTTTTATTATTTATTGCCGGAACCATGGTTATTACCTGGTGGGCCGCCCGTAAAACTCAAACTACGTCGGATTTCTATACGGCCGGTGGCGGTATTTCGGGCTTCCAAAACGGCTTAGCGATTGCTGGTGACTATATCTCGGCGGCTTCGTTCTTAGGAATTGCCGGTATGGTCTACGTCAGTGGTTTTGATGGCGTAATTTATGCGATTGGCTTCTTGTTTGGTTGGCCAGTGGTTATGTTCTTGGTCGCAGAGCGGCTACGTAACCTGGGACGTTTTAACTTTGCGGATGTAACGGCATTCCGTTTAAAGCAAACCCCGATGCGTATTCTTGCTGCCAGTGCTTCGTTGCTGATTATTGCCCTGTACTTAATTGCGCAGATGGTAGGTGCCGGTAAATTGATCGTGCTGCTGTTTGGTATTGAGTACAAGATGGCAGTAGTGATTATCGGCGTGCTGATGATGATTTATGTATTCTTTGGCGGTATGACAGCTACTACCTGGGTACAAATCATTAAAGCGGTACTGATGCTGTTTGGTGCTACCTTACTGTCAGCGCTGGTGCTCTACGCCTTTAACTGGAGTCCAGATGCCATGTTGGCGGAAGCGGTGCGAGTACACCCAACCCATAGCGAACTAATGGCCCCTGGTGCGGCGGTGAGTAGCAATCCTTTGAATGCTTTGTCATTAGGTATTGCCTTAGCCTTCGGTACAGCAGGTTTGCCGCACATCTTAATGCGCTTCTTCACCGTATCCAGCGCGCAAGAAGCACGTAAGTCGGTAATTTGGGCGAGTGGTTTCATTGGTTACTTCTATGTACTTACCTTTATTATTGGTTTCGGTGCGATTGCGTTATTAGTACGTCACCCTGAGTACTTCCATACCGGCCCAGATGGTTCTTTTGATCTGATCAACGGCTTGATAGGTGGAACCAACATGGCGGCCGTACACTTATCCAACGCGGTGGGTGGTAGCTTGTTATTAGGCTTCTTAGCGGCTGTTACTTTCGCTACCATTGTTGCAGTAGTCGCTGGGTTAGCCTTGGCTGGTGCGGCAACTATTGCCCATGACCTGTATGCCAACGTGATTGCCCGTGGCCGTTCAACTGAAGCGCAAGAAATGCGGATTTCTAAAATCTCGATTCTGGTGTTAGGTGGTTTGGCAATTTTACTGGGCATTGTGTTTGAGAATCAAAACGTTGCCTTCATGGTGGGCTTAGCCTTTGCTATTGCTGCAAGTGCTAACTTCCCAGTGCTGGTGCTGTCGATCTCATGGCGCGGTTGTACGACTCGTGGAGCCACTATCGGCGGTTTCTTAGGCTTAATTTTCGCTACCGTATGGGTAGTATTAAGTAAAACCGTGTGGGTGGATGTGTTTGGTAATGCTGAGCCAGTCGCACCTTTCCCGAATCCCGGTATCTTTTCGATTCCATTAGCTTTCTTAGCTATTTGGTTCTTCTCAGTAACCGATAAAGGTAAGAGTGCCCAAGCCGAGCGTGATGCCTTTGATGCACTGACTGTGCGTAGCCAAACGGGTATTGGCCGAACTGGAGCGGTTGATCATTAATCATCAGTAGCTTAAACCGTAAAAGGGCGATCCATGGGTCGCCCTTTTTTATGGGCACTATTTATTAGTGAATCTAATTAAGATTGGTTTGCATTTGTAATTAACTGCTGGTAAATTTTGTCGGGTAAATTATTCTTATTCACAAGTAGGACTTGTTATGAAAAAAATGCTTAATACTGCAGTGCTCGCAGCAGGTTTAATGATGGGTGCAGGTGCCGTGGTTGCAGATGATCGCGTGGATCATTTTAAAGGTGAGCCATCACCTACCTTAGAAGCTGCAGTAAAGAACTTCTCTGAGTACAACAATCGCCTAGAAGCTATCGTTAAAAAAGGTGAGTACACAGATGAAGATCTAGTGCAAATTCATCAGTTAACCTACACCTTAGAAGTTGCTTTAGAGAAAATGGAAGAAGAGCTGGATGATCTAGCTGATGTATTAGAAGAAGTGCACGTTGCTTCTGAAACCTTCGACCGTGAAAAGCTGAAAAAGAACGCGCCTTTGTACTTAGAAACTTCGCGTAAAATCGTTAAGTAGGTTTTAGGCTAGAGAGCTTATTACTGAGCGTTTAACAAAGCCCTGGTAGGTGACTATCAGGGCTTTGTGCATTTTGCAGCAGGCATTAACCTGGCTGTTTGGGTGCAGATAAAGTGTTAGATGGGTGTAATTACCTGCTAAATATGGTAAAACGCACAGCGAACTGTTAACAGTTCAAACGTTCTCAGGGCGGGGTGTAAGTCCCCACCGGCGGTAAAGTCTTAGACTCAGCCCGCGAGCGCTTGCTTCCCCAGCAAGGTCAGCAGATTTGGTGAAAAGCCAAAGCCGACGGTTATAGTCCGGATGAGAGAGAGCGGGAAAGTCAGCAAGGTGTGCTTAACCAGTGCTGCCGGTTGATGCCAGCAGTGAAGGGTGAGTAGAGCCGAGCGAATTTCCCTTTCGATCCAATTTTGCCCTGTTTTATTAAACAGGAGATCGATAGATGTTTACTGGAATAATTGAAGCGGTTGGCCAAATACGTAGCATTACGCCGAAAGGCGGAGACGTGCGTGTAGAAGTCGCCACAGGAAAGCTTGATTTATCAGATGTGAAGCTTGGCGATAGCATTGCGGTAAATGGGATTTGCTTAACAGCGGTCGCGTTACCAGGTGATGGTTTTGCCGCTGATGTAAGCCGCGAAACCTTAGAGCGCACAGGCTTTGTTAATCTTAAGCAGGGCAGCCAAGTCAATTTAGAAAAAGCCCTAACTCCCACCACTCGTCTAGGGGGACACTTAGTCAGTGGCCACGTCGATGGTGTGGGTGAAATTATTAGCCGTGAAGACAATGCGCGTGCGATTCAGTTTAAGGTACGGGCACCCAAAGAACTGGCGCGTTATATCGCGATGAAAGGCTCGATTACTGTCGATGGTGTGAGCTTAACGGTGAATGCAGTCGATGGCGCTGAATTTGAGCTGACGATAGTGCCCCATACCTTGCAAGAAACCATTATGGGCGAATACCGCAGTGGCAGCTTGGTTAATCTAGAGATTGACCTGATTGCTCGCTACCTTGAGCGGTTATTATTGGGTGATAAAGCTGCAGAGCCTGCAGGCTCTAGTACTTTATCCCAAGCTTTTTTGGCTGAGCATGGATTTTTGTAGCGCACCTAGGCAGTTTAGGTTCACTAAGTGTTAATTTTATTTGAGTAATTGAGAGCATTTCATGGCGTTACATAAACCAGAAGAAATTATTGAAGATATTCGTCAAGGCAAAATGGTGATCTTGATGGATGACGAAGACCGTGAAAATGAAGGCGATATTATTATTGCCTCGGAATTTGTCACCGCAGAACACATTAACTTTATGATCAAGCATGCCCGCGGCTTAGTGTGTATGCCTATGACCCGCGAGCGCTGTGAAACCCTAGAGTTGCCGTTAATGGCGCAACGTAATGGTTCAGGTTTTGGTACTAACTTTACCGTCTCGATTGAAGCGGCTGAAGGCGTCTCGACGGGGATTTCTGCAGAAGACCGCGCCCGCACAGTACAAGCGGCAGTCGCTAAAGATGCAGTGGCAGCCGATATTGTTAGCCCTGGCCATATTTTTCCATTGATGGCGCACCCAGGTGGCGTGCTAGCGCGAGCAGGTCATACTGAAGCGGCTTGTGATTTAGCGCGCTTAGCAGGTTGTGAGCCGAGTGGGGTGATTTGCGAGATTATCAATGATGATGGCAGCATGGCACGCCGTCCTGAGTTAGAAGTGTTTGCCGAGCAGCATGGCTTAAAAATTGGCACCATTGCAGATTTAATTCATTATCGCTTGATTCATGAGCGCACGGTTTCGCGCGTTTCTGAACAGCCATTAGACAGTGAGTTGGGTCAGTTTAATATGGTGACCTACCGTGACTCGGTGGATGGTGATGTGCATTTAGCCATTACCTTAGGTGAGTTTGAAGCTGATGAACCCGTTTTGGTTCGTGTGCACAATATGGATCCATTACGCGATTTACTGTTGCTCAAACAAAGTGAGCGTTGGAGCTTACGTGCTGCCATGGCGGAAGTCGCCAAGGCAGGTAAAGGAGTTGTGCTGCTGTTAGGCAACGCCGTGACCGGTTCAGAACTACTGAATCAAATTGAATTACAACTCAATCCAGAAGAAACCCGTAAGCCCAAAGCCCCAGGTACTTACAGCATTGTAGGCGCCGGCTCGCAGATTTTGCGTGACCTAGGTGTACGTAAAATGCGCTTAATGAGTAAGCCGATGCGCTTTAATGCTATATCCGGTTTCGACTTAGAAGTTGTAGAATACATTTCCCCACAAGCCTAGCTTGGGTGGCGAGCGATTAATTGCTCGCCATCGCTCTTTATTTTTAGGACGGTTTCATGACAATTAAATCCATCGAAGGCACCTTTATCGCACCGGCTGGCAAGTACGCACTGGTAGTTGGTCGTTTCAATAGCTTTGTAGTTGAAAGCTTAGTGAGTGGTGCGATTGATGCCTTAGTACGTCACGGCGTACAAGAAGACGATATTACGATTATTCGTGCGCCGGGTGCTTTTGAGTTGCCTTTAGTGGCACAAAAAGTAGCGCAGCGTGATGAGTTTGACGCCATTATTGCTTTAGGTGCGGTGATTCGTGGTGGTACGCCACACTTTGAGTATGTGGCCGGCGAGTGCACCAAAGGTTTAGCACAGGTGTCCATGAGCTATGATGTGCCAGTATCTTTTGGTGTGTTAACCGTAGACTCGATTGAGCAAGCCATTGAGCGCTCAGGCACTAAAGCCGGTAACAAAGGTGCAGAAGCTGCACTGTCTGCCTTGGAAATGGTTAGCCTGCTGGCGCAGTTGGAGGCCAAGTGAGCTTAAATCATGACGATTGTGGTGATGAGTTACCACCGTTAGCAAAAGGTAAAATTGCCAAACGCCGCGTGGCTCGTACCTTAGCTATGCAAGCACTGTATCAGTGGAGCGTAGCTGAGCAATCGATGGCAGCGATTGAGGCACAATTTCGCGTAGATAATAATTTTGATGGGGTTGATGGGCCTTACTTTCACGATATTTTGCACGGCGTGGCTAGTCAAAAAGCGGACTTGACCGATAAGTTAGTGCCTTATCTTGATCGTGCGGTAGAGGAGCTAGACCCTGTTGAGTTAGCTATTTTGCGTTTAGCCGCTTGGGAGTTAAGCAACCGAGTGGATGTGCCTTACAAAGTGGTAATCAATGAAGCGGTTGAGTTAGCCAAAGTATTTGGGGCAACTGATGGACACAAGTTTGTAAATGGGGTGCTTGATAAATTAGCACCGCATTTACGCGGTCCTGAAGTGCGTGCTGAACGTTTAGGCAAACAGTAACTGAGCTATCAGATGGATGAATTTAAACTGATTCATCACTACTTCGCTACTGCGGGCTGTGCTCGCGGTGGCGAATCTATTGCCTTAGGGATAGGCGATGACTGCGCCTTGCTGCAGCCTAGCCCTAACCATCAATTAGCCGTTTCAACCGACAGTTTGGTTGAAACGGTACACTTTCCTGCGCAGGCCGATCCCGCGCTATTAGCACAGCGAGCTTTAGCGGTGAACCTGAGCGATTTGGCGGCAATGGGCGCTGAACCGCTAGGTTTTACTCTAGCCTTAACCTTACCCAGCGCTGATCAACAGTGGCTAACGGCTTTTGCTGAGGGACTTAATCAAGCCGCCTTACAGCATGCTATTAGTTTGATCGGTGGCGATACCACCCGCGGACCTTTAAGCCTCACTCTGACGGTGTTGGGGCAGGTACCGGTCGGGCAGGCGTTAGTACGTAGTGGCGCCCAAGTAGGGGATCTGCTGTGTGTCAGCGGCGTGTTAGGCGCGGCAAACTTAGCTTTGCCCTGGGTATTACAGCCCTCGACCGCTGAGTCGGCGCAGACTTCGCAGTTGTTAACTGCTTACTGGCAACCCCAGCCACAATTAGCATTGGGCCGAGCGCTGCGACAGCGGGCTACGGCTGCGCTAGATATTTCTGATGGCTTGCTAGCGGATGCAGGGCATCTGGCTAAAGCTTCTGGGGTCGGTCTAGTGATTGATGCCCATTTAGTGCCCTGTGTAATGGATCTTCCATTAGCGCAGGCATTACCGGCCGCCTTAACCGGTGGCGACGACTATCATTTGGTGTTCACCTTGCCGCCGCAGCACTTAACGATTATTCAAAGCGCCTTTCCCAATGTTCGAGCGATTGGTCAGGTGGTCGCCGGAGCAGGAGTGGAGTTGATCAATTTTGCGGCTGCAACGGATGTTAAGGTGCAGCCAGGGTACACACATTTTTAGGAGTTCCTATGTCCAGTGCCAACCCAAGAGTCTGGCGTAACCTATGGCATTTTCTAGCCTTTGGCTTCGGCTCAGGTTTAGCGCCTAAGGCTCAAGGTACTTGGGGTACAGTGGTAGGTTTACTCTTTGTGCCAGTGCTGTCTCAGCTGTCTTTGACTTGGTTAGCCATTTTTTTGCTGGCCGCAACGCTCTTTGGGTGTTGGCTGTGCGATAAGGTGGCTAAGGACTTAGGCGTGCATGACCACAATGGCATTGTTTGGGATGAGTTTGTTGGTATTTGGCTAACTTTTTTTGCTGTGCCCCTGACTTGGTATTGGCTAGTGCTGGGTTTTATATTATTTCGTGTGTTTGATATAGCCAAACCTTGGCCAGTGAGTTGGGCGGATCAAAAGGTTGGTGGCGGGGTCGGAATTATGCTGGACGATATTCTTGCTGGAATAATGGCAGCAGGCGTTCTACAGCTGGTGTTATTTATTGTGGCGGCGTAGCACGCCAAGTAATCTAAAGGGAGTGAGCCCAATGAAGTTAGGATTTAAAGCACTAGGATTAGTGTTAACGATGAGCCTAGTTGGCTGCCAAACCGTCAATACCACCAGTGGCGACAGTGTCGGTGTGCAGCGTAAACAGTATATGTTTAGCTTGTTGAGTACCGAGCAGATTAATCAAAGTTCAGCTTTGCAGTATCAAGAAATGATACAAACAGCAGCCAGTAAGGGCATGGTTGAGCGTAATACTGCTAATGCGCGGCGTTTAGAGGTGATTGGCCAGCGCTTAATTAAGCAGGCACCTTATTACCGCGCTGATGCAGCAAGCTGGCCGTGGGAAGTTAACCTGATTAAATCGCCTGAGCTAAATGCTAGCTGCATGCCTGGCGGTAAAATTATTTTCTTTAGCGGTATTATAGAAAAACTGCAGCTCACGGATGATGAAATCGCGGCAATTATGGGCCATGAAATTGCCCATGCTTTACGTGAGCATAGCCGTGAGGCGATGTCTAAAGCCTATGCCTTAGAAGTGGGTAAGTTAGGTTTAGTTACCTTGTTGGGTTTGGGCGAGCAGGGTATGCAGTTGACCAATGCCGCAGTGGAATATGGTTTAACTTTACCTAATAGCCGCAGCGCTGAAACCGAGGCTGATCTACTTGGGATTGAGTTGGCCGCGAGAGCCGGTTATAACCCGCAAGCGGCGGTGACGCTTTGGCAAAAAATGGCCCAGGCCAGTAGTGGTGCGCCTCCTGAGTTCTTAAGTACGCACCCTGCTTCCGCATCACGGATTAACACCTTGCAAGCTGTAGTACCTAAAGTGCTGCCGATTTATCAGCAGGCAAAAAACCGTTATTAATCTGGCTAGCTGGCGCTGAGACGGCCAGTTTGCCGCTTAATTAACAATTAGACGGCTAAATCTGGTACCTTAAGCGCCTTTTTAACGCACCACACTCTTTTAAATGACGAGTGCCATTAACTTAAACAGCCATTGGAGCAGTCATGTGCGACGCTATTGCTAACAACTACCGCGAGATTCTTCAGCAATTAGGAGAAGACCCTGAGCGTGAAGGATTACTAGATACCCCCCAACGTGCCGCGAAAGCGATGCAGTATCTATGCAACGGCTATGGTAAAACCTTAGACGAGGTAGTTAATGGTGCGCTGTTTGAGTCAGATAGCGATGAAATGGTAATTGTCCGTAACATTGAGCTGTACTCTTTATGCGAGCACCATATTCTGCCGTTTATTGGTAAGGCGCATGTGGCCTATATTCCTACCGGTAAAGTGATTGGCTTATCCAAGGTTGCACGGATTGTGGATATGTTTGCTCGGCGGTTACAGATTCAAGAAAACCTCACTCGACAAATTGCCGATGCGATTCAAGATGTTACCCAAGCGGCGGGTGTTGCTGTGGTGATTGAAGCGCAGCATATGTGCATGATGATGCGTGGGGTGGAAAAGCAAAACTCAGTGATGACTTCCTCAGCAATGTTAGGTGCGTTCCGTAATTCCGGTACCACCCGCCAAGAGTTTTTGCAGTTGATCCGTGACTAACCTCTTGGGTTAACCTGTGCGCTACTCACTGAAAGGTGTTAGGACGTCCTAGCACCTTTTTTATTGCCGCTGATTAATGGGCTGTCTTACGGCAACTGGCAACTAGTTGCGCGGTTTAGCCCGTGCCGTTGGCTCAGCGAGTAAAGGATTATCCGGCCAGTAATGCTTAGGGTAGCGACCTTTTAAATCTTTTTTTACCTCGTGGTAGGTGTTTTGCCAAAAGCTGGCTAAGTCCATCGTTACCTGTACCGGGCGTTGGGCCGGTGACAACAAGTGTAATTTAAGTGGCTGTAACCCTTTTGCTAATTTCGGCGTTTGCGCTAAACCAAATAACTCTTGTAAGCGTACGGCAAGTACTGGGGGGCGCTCGAGGTAATCAATCCGTTTATTAGAGCCAGAGGGTACTTGAATGTGAGAGGGACAGAGCTGATTGAGTTGCTGTTGTTGCTCCCAGGAAAGAAGCGAGTGCAGGGCATGGCCCAGCTCGATTTTGGCTAGTTGCGCTTGACGCTGAACACCTTGCACAAAAGGCAGCAGCCAATGTTCCAGTGAATTGATTAGCGCGGCTTGGCTTACATCGGGCCATTTTTCTTCGCTAGTTAGTTGCCCTTGTTGCTGTAAATCATGCAGCAACTGAACCCGCGCCAACCATTGTTGGTGTTCCGGTATCCAGGGTAAACAGCTGAGTTGTTGCTGGCGTATATAACTGATTAAGGTTTGTGCAATTAACGACTGATCAATGGCGGCATGGGCTTGCGTACTTAACGTCAGTGCTCCGACCTTAACCCGCTGTTGAGCAATAAAACCACCGGCATCAGCTTGCCATGCACATTCACTCACGGTGTCCACCAGTGAGGCTAGACAGCCAGCAAATAATGCCGCGGATAAAGGTAGGGCACGTTGAATAATATCGTGGCTGCGACCTTGCACCGAACCCAGCTCAGCAATAACTAGCCACTCTGACTGTTGCAACGAGTCGGGCTGATAAAATTGCGCGGCGCGGCCATTGGCTAGCTTGTAGCTTTGTTGGTTGGTGCGCTGGGCAATTCGCTCGGGAAAAGCCAGGGCTAGGGCTGCGGCCAAGGCCAGATCAGGGCTTGGCATCTCGCCCACCCTAAGCGGCTGCTTGGGTAATAACTGCTGATAGCGTTTAGCTTGTTGCTTAATGCGCTGGGCACGTCCTTGCTGAGAGCGTTCAATTTGGTAATCGCCTTGTAACGCCTCAATACGCAGGGATAAATCAGCGCCTTGTTCTGGCAAAATATCACGCTCGCCTAATAGGGCCGCTAATAAACAGGCGGTCTCTGTGGCGTTAAACGCTTGTCCGTAGAGTAATAAACAGGCAATTCGTGGCTCAACCGGAAGCTGCAGCATCGCCTGACCTTGTGCGGTTAAACGTCTTTGCTGATCAATCGCACCTAGTTGCTGTAATCCTATTAAGGCCTGCTGGTAGGCGCTGGGTTTAGGCGGATCGAGCCAAAATAACTCATCAGGCTCTGCCCCCCATTGTACTAACTGCAGTGCTAACGAGGATAAATCCGCTTGGCTGATAGCGGGTGTGGAAAAAGCAGGTAATTGTTGATGCTGCTGCTCTGACCATAATCGATAACAGCGCCCAGGTTCGATACGGCCGGCTCGGCCTGCACGCTGTGCGGCAGAGGCTTGGCTAATGCGCTGGGTGGTTAGGCGCTGGGTCTGAGTGGTTAAATCAAATAAGGGCACTCGCTCTAACCCGCTATCAATCACCTCGGTAATGCCTTCAATAGTAATACTAGACTCGGCAATATTAGTGGCTAAGACTATTTTTCGTAGCCCAGCAGGAGGTGGCTGGATTGCTCGTTGTTGCTGCTCAAGGGATAACTCGCCATACAGGGGAGTGATCAAGGTATCTGCCTGTTGCGCTTGGTTAAGGGCCTGCAACAGTTGTTGAATTGCCTGTTGTCCCGGTAAAAATACCAGCAGATTGCCGCTTGATTTCCTCCAGCAGTGTAGTGTGGTTTGTAGCAGACTCGGCAGCAAAGGCTCATTTAACTTGCGCGGCTCCCCCCAATGAATAGTGACTGGAAACTGGCGACCTTGGCTTTCAATAAAGGGCGCTTGGGGAAACTGTTGGCGTAAGCGCTGGCTGGGCAAAGTCGCCGACATAATTAACAGGCGCAGTGGAGTATCTCGCAGTAATTCACGGCCATTGAGCATTAAGGCAAGGGCCAGATCGCTGTCTAGGCTGCGCTCATGAAACTCATCAAAGATGACTAGTCCCACACCTTCTAGGCTAGGATCTTGTTGCAACATGCGTAGAAAAACGCCTTCGGTCACGACTTCAATTTGGCTGGCAGCACTTACTTTAGTTGCCATACGCATGCGGTATCCCACACGTTGACCAACGGCTTGTCCTAGTTGCGCGGCTAAGCGTTCAGCTGCATTGCGTACCGCTAAGCGTCTTGGCTCAAGGAGGATGATTTTTTGGTCGGCTAGCCAAGGTTGATCTAGCAGGTATAACGGCACCTGAGTCGTTTTACCTGCGCCGGGTGCTGCTTGCAAAATAACTTCGGTATGTTCACGCAGCGCTTGGAGTAGGGGTTGATAAACCGTATAAATCGGCAAGTCAGTAGCAAACACGAGGGAATTCCATTGAAAGGCAAGTGCGCACTGTAGCAGATTTTATTTGATCGCTGTTAGCCGCAGTCTGACTGGAAAAAAAGCCCTTTTACTGTATACTTATACACCTTTGTTACCCAGCTTAATTTAAGGTTGTTACGTGCGGAACCAGAAAAAAACGCCCTACGGTGTGCGCAAACGTCGCTCGTGGTGGTGGCTGCCCTATTCCTTGGGTCAGTGGCACTTTATTGTTGGCAGTACTTTATTAATCGGCGCACTGGGTTTGTATCAACATTATCTGGGTTACCTGATATTTATTGATGGCTGGCAACCGTTATATCCCTTGTACTTTGTTGATTTTCAGCAGCTCAAAGCCGAGTTGGGATTTAATTTAGCTTATTTAAGCCAGTTGTATGTTTTGCCACAGCTGGCATTAGGCTTATTGCTGGGGCCGTTTAAGCGCTTTAAGCGTACCCAGGTCGCCCGTAAAGTGGCGAGTGCTCGTTCGGCAAAAAAAGCCTTGCAGGGCTTAAGTTGGCAGGAATTTGAAGTACTCACCGCCGAAATTTTCCGCGAACAAGGCTACAGCGTTGAAAACACCGTGGAAGGAGCTGACGGTGGTGTGGATGTTATTGCGAAAAAGAAAGGCGAAATCTATGTGATCCAGTGTAAGCATTGGAATAGCCGAGTAGGGGTCGCTATTATTCGCGAAATGGCCGGTATTGTAGCTGCCAGTGGCGCGGCTAAAGGTTATGTTGTGGCCTCAGGTGGTTTTACCTTAGATGCGATTGATTTTGCCCGTAGCGCCGGCGTTGAGCTAATGGCTGCCGAAGATATTCTGCACGCCTTGGGGCGTTAACAGGCCTGCTACAAGTAATAGCTGTAGCAGGCTCTACATAGCATGGTTAAATAATCCCCACTGCAATAACAGGGAATAAATAGACCAAGACTAAGGCTAAAAACATCACAAAGAAGAAGGGAATGACCCCTTTAGAGACTTCGGCCAATGAGCCTTTGCCAACGGCTTGGATTACAAAAAGATTCATGCCAACCGGCGGAGTGATAAGAGCAAACTCAATCAAGATCGCAAATAAAATACCAAACCAGATGCGGTCAATCCCCATGGCATTCAGTGCAGGTAACAGGATTGGCATCATCAGCATCAGTAGCGAAACGGACTCTAAGAACAATCCCATGATCAACACAATGACACCGACGACCAATAAAAAGCCAGTGGGAGTGGAGAAGGTGTGGACAATGGCCGCAGTAATAACTTGGGGAATATCATAGAGTGCAACCGCGTGGCTAAAGAGTTTAGCGCCAACAATAATCAAAAATAAGGTTACCGTGGTGCGTAGGCTGTCCATACAGGCCAGTTTAAAGTCGCTCCAGGAAAGGCGCTTCATCAGCAGTACTATGGCTAAGGCCGCCACCGTACCAACACCTGCAGCTTCGGTGGGAGTGAAAGCACCCGAGTAAATGCCGCTGATAATCAGTAATGCCAGTGCCATTGAAGGCAGTGCACGTAGACTCAAGCGTAGGCGCTGCTGGCGCGAGGCTTTAGCTACGGGGACGGTATGCTGATCAAACAGTGCATGGATAAAGCAGTAAGCGACAAATAGAGCAGTCAGTAACAGTCCTGGAAGTAAACCGGCTAAGAAGAGATCTACGATCGAGTCTTCAGTAATTGAGCTGTAAATAATTAGCGGAATCGAAGGCGGGATTAAGATGCCTAAGGTACCGCCAGCGGCTAATAAGCCAAATACAAAGCGGCGCTGGTAACCGCGCGAGGTCATTTCATGGATCGCCACGTTGCCAATGGTGGCAGAGGTGGCCACAGATGAACCGCAAATAGCGGAAAACAGTGCGCAGGATAAAATGGTGGCAATTCCTAAGCCGCCTTTCCAGTGCCCAACCCAACTTTGCATGGCAGCAAATAAATCGCGGCCAATGCCACCTTTAAGCAAAATATTCGACATTAATAAAAATAAAGGTACCGATAACAAAATAAAGTTATCTACCCCGCTAATCAGCTGAATCGGCACTGCGGCTAAGGGAATGTCGATATACCACAGCATAGCCATGGCGACTGCGGTAAAACTAAAAGCAATCGGCACTCCGACTAACAGCAGCACCCACAACAAGGCAAGAATAATTAAACTACTGGTCATGGACGCGGCTCCGCGGTGATCGGCTGCTTAAGTAGTTGCAGCATGTGTAACAGGGCTTGTACTAACAATAAAGAAAAGCCAATAGGTAACGACAGTTCGACCAACCAACTGGGTAACACTAATAAGCTAGCGGATGCTCGCTGCTGGGCTAAGCTTTCTAGCAGTGATTCAACTGACAATAAAATAATAAGTACCGAGCAAGCACACATTACAAGTAAGCCTAACCATTCGCTGATTTGCTGGCCAAGCCGACCAAAGCGTTCAGCGACTAACTCAATGCGCAGCATAGCGCGGCTTTGCAGCACATAGGCCATGCCTAAATAGGTGGCCCAGACTTGCGCCAATAAGCTCAACTCTTCCACCCAGATTGACGGTGAACCCAGCAAATAACGAGAAATAACTTCATATAGGATTGCAAACGCAACCAGCACAAACAGCGCAGCACCTAGCTTGGCGGCGGCTTGACTGAGGATGGTAACCAGTGCTGGAGAAGAGGGTTGATTAGTTGGCATGCTGCGCCTCACGGATCTGTTGGTTAACTTGGTCGACGGCGGTTAACAGCTGTTGGCCGAGTTCCCCCGTGCGCTGTAAAAAAGCTTCGCGTACTGGCGCGGCAGCAATGCGCCAGCTGTCGCGCTCGGCATCGCTCAGTTCAATTACTCGGGTATTGGGTTGCGCGGCAACAAACTCTTCAGCTTCGCGTTCTAGGCGTGGAATATCATGCCGTAGTTGGTTTTCGGCATATTGCGCGGCTTGGCGTAAAATAGCTTGTTGCTGTTCGGTTAAAGTCTGCCAGCGCTGCTCATTAATTAGTGAAACAAACTCAACATCTGCATGGCGAGTGAGGGTAATAGATGGCATCAGCTGATACAGCTTGCGTGATTTGATGGCTAGAATCCCGCTCAATCCGGCATCGACTGTTCCCCGCTGATAAGCTAGATATTGTTCGGCACCCGACAGCAGTGTGGGCCCCGCACCGACTGCGCTAATAAACTCGCCCACAGTTTTACCAAACACACGCACCTTGCGCCCGGCTAAATCTTTAGGGGTGCGTACTTCATGGTGCGACATAATGACCGTGCTGCCATAGGGTTGCCACCACATCACGCGAGTTCCAGTCTGGCGCATTGCCTCATCTAAGGGCGCGCGTACTGGGCTGTTGGGGGCAATTGCGGCAAGCACTGCCTGTTGATTATCAAATAAAAACGGCAGATAAAATAGGTCTACCGCTGGTAGGGTGCCGGCAAACTGGGTGAGTGAAACAATACCCATATCCACTGCTCCCACGGCAATCGCCTTGGGCATTTCTTTATCGCTATACAGCTGCGAAGCCGGATAGATTTTAATTTTAAGTTGGCCTTGGCTTAAGCGCTGCACTTCATCGGCAAAGAGGTGCAGGTTTTCACCTAGGGCATGTTTGTCGGGTAGCTGTGAGGCAAGACGTAATTCAGTTACCGCCCAGCAGTTTAAAGCAACACTGCATAGCAGTAGCGCGGTTAATTGTCGTAGAAAAAACATAGCTCAATGGAGTGTTCACAAAGGTAGGAAGGGTAATTTTCCTACCTAAGCTAAGCAAATATCAAACTTCAGCCAATATCCGCAAGAACTCCAATGCTTTAGCCTTAACGCTAGGCTTAGCTTGTGTTTTTAATGGTTTTTTAGTCAATTGTTGCTCAGCTTGTTGCCTCTTTAAGGACCGATTTTACTTGATAGTGAGCGAACCTAGCCCTTGGCACAATGGTATTTATTGTGCCTTCTAGGTAGGCTGCAACGTCTGAATTTTTGTGCGGGCTACGCCAGTGCTCAAGTCATCGAGTACTCGCTAGCCTAATTTTTTGTTGTTAGGTGACTGATTAGTCTGCTTATGGTTGATGGTTCAGGCAGATGTGGTGACCAATCTCTGGAAAAATAACATGATCGGTATTAAAAGCATTGCAAGTTATATCCCACCGGGGCGCATTGATAATGTGGCACAGGCCGCTGAATTTGAGCGGGATGCAGCCTTTGTTGATGCCAAGTTAGGCACCCGCACGTTGTCAGTGAAAAGCGATGCTGAAGAGACTTCCGATTTATGTGTGCAGGCAGTACAGAACTTATTAGCGAAAAATCCAGCGCTTAAACCAGAAGTGATTGAGGCCTTGATTGTGGTTACCCAAAACGGTGATGCCGAAGGTTTACCGCATACCTCGGCTATTGCCCAAGACAAACTGGGTTTACCTAAGCAGATTGCATGCTTTGATGTGGGTCTTGGCTGTTCTGGTTATGTCTATGGTTTAGCCATTGCCCAAGGCTTTATGCAGGCAGCGGGGCTGCGTAATGCGGTATTGGTGACCGCTGATCCTTATTCAAAAATCATGGATCGCAGTGATCGCTTAACGACCTTATTGTTTGGCGATGCCGCTACCGCCACCTGGCTTGGTCAACAGCCACAGTGGGTATTAACAGCCAGCAGTTATGGCACTGATGGTGCTGGGGCTGAGTACTTGGTCACCAAAGACGGTCATTTTCATATGAATGGCCGCCAAGTTTTTAACTTTGCTAGCTTAAAAATTATCCCCCATATGCAAGAAGTCTTAGCTAAAGCAGGACTGGATTTTGCCGAGGTAGATGCCATTTGCTTACATCAAGGCAGCGCAGCGATTGTCGATGCGATTGCCAAGCGCCTAGGTGAGCATGGCGACAAAGTGCTCAAGGATATGTTTGGTGCAGGTAATACGGTGTCTTCCTCCATTCCGCTGTTACTTGAGCACTATGTGCTAGATAGTGACTATCAACAGGTACTCATGAGTGGATTTGGTGTGGGCTTATCCTGGGCGTCGGGGTTATTAAGTCGTGTCTAACGGCTAGCGCCGCAGTGCACTAAAGGCGGTGTTTAAAAGCGCTGACTGATCAGGCTAAGGTCTGGTTGGGCAGTGCTTTTTTTGTGGCAAAAATAGCTCTGGCCCCGTTTTCTAGACACTTAACAGCTAAGACCTTGGTTGAATAATTGTTAACACTTAAGCTTTTGTGTTGACAGTTATGGCGATTAAATCTAGCTTTACAGCTATTAATTTAGTTAAGTGTTGACAATATATGGGTGTAATTACTGACTTGATGGTCACTGAAGAAGCCGACTCAGCGACTTTATCGGAACAAGTGTTTCGTACTTTGCAGGCCGCCATTGTGGCCGGTGAGCTACGGCCGGGCTGTAAAATTTCCGAGCCAGAGTTAGCGCGGACCTATGGCATCAGTCGCGGGCCGTTACGTGAGGCTTTGCACCGTTTAGAGGGGCAGCGTTTATTAGTGCGAGTTCCCCATGTGGGGGCTCGGGTCGTATCGCTGACGCCCGATGAGCTAATTGAACTCTATGAAGTGCGGGAGTCGCTCGAGGGCATGGCCTGTCGTTTAGCCGCTGAGCGGATGAGCGAAGCAGAGATTGCTGAGTTACGCCAAGTATTGGCAACCCATGAGCAAGATGAATCGTTTCAAGCAGGTGTGGGCTATTACCAGCAAGAGGGCGACTTTGATTTTCATTACAAAATCATCCAAGGCAGTGGCAATAAAACCCTTGCTAAATTGCTATGCGATGAGTTGTATCAATTGGTGCGGATGTACCGTATTCGCTTTTCTACTACGCCCAATCGTCCCACTCAAGCCTTTACTGAGCATCACCGAATTCTAGAAGCCATTGCTAATCGTGATGGTGAGCTAGCAGAACTGCTGATGCGGCGGCATATCGCTGCATCACGTCGCAATATTGAGCGCCATTATGCCGGCGCCCAGGCATTAACTAACCCCAATCGAGGTGAGTCATGAGTCAGAAAACTCCAGGACAGCGTTTCCGTGATGCGGTTGCCGCTGAGCACCCGCTACAAGTAGTCGGTGCTATCAATGCTAACCATGCACTATTAGCCCAGCGTGCAGGCTTTAAAGCGATTTATTTATCCGGCGGCGGAGTCGCTGCAGGTTCTTTAGGCTTACCCGATTTAGGTATTAGCGGCTTAGATGACGTACTCACTGATGTGCGTCGTATTACCGATGTGTGTGATCTGCCGTTATTGGTCGATGTGGATACCGGTTTTGGGTCATCGGCGTTTAACGTGGCGCGTACCGTGAAATCGATGATTAAGTTTGGCGCAGCGGCGATGCATATTGAAGACCAAGTCGGTGCTAAGCGCTGTGGTCACCGCCCCAATAAAGAAATTGTCTCGCAACAAGAAATGGTTGACCGCATTAAAGCCGCGGTTGATGCCCGCACCGATGACAGCTTTGTCATTATGGCGCGTACTGATGCGCTTGCAGTGGAAGGCTTAAACTCAGCGCTAGATCGTGCAGCGGCGTGTATTGAAGCAGGGGCCGATATGGTATTTCCCGAAGCCATTACAGAGCTAGACATGTATAAGACCTTTGCCGATCGGATTAAGGCACCTATTTTAGCCAACATTACCGAGTTTGGTGCCACCCCGCTGTACACCACCGATGAGTTGGCGGCAGTGGATGTATCCTTGGTGCTATACCCCTTATCCGCGTTCCGTGCAATGAACAAAGCAGCGGAAAATGTCTACAACGCCATTCGTCAAGATGGCACTCAGAAAAATGTGATCGACACCATGCAAACGCGAATGGAGCTGTACGATCGCATTAACTATCACCAGTTTGAGCAGTATTTAGATAACTTATTTGCTCAGCAAAAAAATAAATAATGACCTAGCAAATACCGTTATAACTAGCGCTAAAGCAGTAACAAGCGTTCTAAAAATACAAAAATAACAACAGTTGTCATCGCTAATAAGAGGAATACAACAATGGCGGATGCAAAGAACAAAGTACTGAGTGGAGCAGGCTTACGTGGCCAAATCGCAGGACAAACCGCTTTATCTACCGTGGGTAAAGAGGGGGCTGGCTTAACTTATCGTGGCTATGATGTGCGTGAATTGGCCCGTTGCGGCAAATTTGAGGAAGTGGCGTATTTACTCCTGTACGGCGAGCTGCCAACGGCTGCTCAGTTACAGGCATATATTGAGCGGTTGCAGGCGTTAAGTGATATTCCCGATACCTTAAAAGAGGTATTAGAGCGAATTCCAGCTGATGTGCACCCGATGGATGTGATGCGGATTGGGGTGTCGATGCTAGGCACCTTAGAGCCAGAAGAATCCTTTGCTCAACAACATGATGTGACTGACCGTTTGCTCGCCACGTTACCCGCCATGCTGATTTATTGGTATCGCTTTAGCCATGAAGGGGTGCGCATTGATTGCGTCACCCAAGAGAAAGACTTAGGGGGCCACTTCTTAGCCCTATTGCATGGTAAATCACCGAGTGAGTTACATCGTGAAGTGATGAACGTGTCGTTGATTTTATACGCAGAGCACGAGTTTAACGCCTCAACTTTTACTGGTCGGGTGTGTGCTTCTACGTTATCGGATCTGTATTCCTGCGTTACCGGTGCCATTGGTTCGCTACGTGGCCCGCTGCATGGCGGTGCTAACGAGGCGGCGATGGATTTAATTGATCGCTTTAATTCGCCTGAAGAAGCGTTAGAAGAATTAAGGCAGATGGTCGAGCGTAAGGAATTGATCATGGGCTTTGGCCATGCGATTTATCGTGACTCAGATCCGCGTAATGAAGTGATTAAGGCGTATGCCAAGCAGCTAGCAGATGAAGTAGGGGACACGGTGATTTACCCGGTCTCTGAGGCAATTGAGAAGTTTATGTGGGATGAAAAACGCTTATTTCCTAATGCGGACTTCTTCCATGCATCGGCCTATCGCTTTATGGGGATTCCAACCAAGCTGTTTACCCCCATTTTTGTTTGCTCCCGCTTAACCGGTTGGGCCGCGCATATTTTTGAGCAGCGTGCCAATAACCGCATTATTCGCCCCAGTGCCGAATATATCGGTGAGGAACAGCGCGCTGTAACACCTATTAGCGAGCGTTAATGCTAAAACCAGTGCTGCTGTCAGCGGCACTGGATCAACCGCTCCGTTGACCTGATGGATTGATTTGAGATGAATACCCAATACCGTAAAAATTTGCCTGGCACCGCGCTGGATTATTATGACGCGCGTGAGGCGGTAAACGCCATTGAACCAGGCGCCTATGAAAAGTTGCCATACACCTCGCGGGTCTTGGCAGAAAACTTAGTGCACCGCTGCGAGCCAGAGCAGTTAACGGACTCGCTCAAGCAATTAATTCAACGTAAACGTGATCTGGACTTTCCTTGGTATCCAGCGCGGGTGGTCTGTCATGATATTTTAGGTCAAACCGCGCTGGTTGATTTAGCCGGTTTACGTGACGCTATTGCTGAGCAAGGCGGTGACCCCTCGCAAGTGAATCCGGTGGTTCCTACCCAGTTAATTGTTGACCACTCACTGGCAGTGGAATGCGGTGGCTATGATCCTGACGCCTTTGCTAAAAACCGAGCAATCGAAGATCGTCGTAACGAAGACCGTTTTCACTTTATTGAGTGGACTAAAACTGCCTTTAAAAATGTTGATGTGATTCCGGCTGGTAACGGCATCATGCACCAAATCAACCTAGAAAAAATGTCGCCAGTGATTCAGGTGCGTAACGGTGTAGCGTTCCCTGATACCTGTGTCGGTACGGATAGTCATACCCCGCACGTGGACGCACTTGGGGTAATTGCTATTGGTGTGGGCGGTTTAGAAGCAGAAACCGTCATGCTTGGTTTACCTTCGATGATGCGCTTACCGGATATTGTCGGGGTGGAGTTGGTAGGTGAGCGTCAGCCGGGGATTACCGCCACCGATATTGTATTGGCATTAACGGAGTTCTTGCGTAAAGAGCGGGTCGTTGGTGCTTATCTTGAGTTCTTTGGTGAGGGCGCGGATAAACTCAGTATTGGTGACCGTGCAACTATTTCCAACATGACGCCAGAATATGGCGCAACCGCGGCAATGTTCTACATTGACCAGCAAACCATTGACTACCTCAAGCTGACTGGGCGCGAGGCGCAGCAGGTTGAGTTAGTTGAAAGTTACGCCAAGTTAACCGGTTTGTGGGCAGACAGCCTAAAAACAGCCGAGTACGAGCGGGTACTGAAATTTGATATCTCGACCGTTGGCCGCAATATGGCAGGCCCATCAAACCCGCATGCACGTGTTTCCACCAGCGACTTAGCGGCTAAAGGCATTGCCGGTGAGTGGGTTGAGGAAGAAGGTTTAATGCCCGATGGCGCAGTGATTATTGCAGCGATTACCAGCTGTACTAATACCAGTAACCCGCGCAACGTAGTGGCGGCTGGACTGATTGCCCGTAAAGCCAACGAGCTAGGTTTAACCCGCAAGCCATGGGTAAAAACCTCCTTTGCGCCAGGCTCTAAAGTGGCTGAGCTGTACCTTAATGAAGCCAATTTACTTGGTGAGCTAGAGCAGTTAGGTTTTGGGATTGTCGGCTTTGCTTGTACTACCTGTAACGGGATGAGCGGTGCTTTAGACCCAGTGATTCAGCAAGAAATTATTGACCGCGATTTATACGCCACCGCAGTATTATCCGGCAACCGTAACTTTGATGGGCGTATTCATCCTTATGCCAAGCAAGCCTTCTTAGCATCACCACCGTTAGTGGTAGCCTACGCCATTGCCGGAACGATTCGCTTTGATATTGAAAAGGATGCCTTAGGGTATGACGCTGAAGGCAACCCAATTACCCTGAAAGATATCTGGCCATCGGACGCAGAAATTGATGCGATCGTAGCCGAGAGCGTAAAACCTGAGCAGTTCCGCGAAGTGTATATCCCGATGTTTGATTTGGGCGAAATTGAGCAAGCTCCGAGCCCGCTCTATGATTGGCGGCCGATGAGCACCTATATTCGTCGCCCACCTTATTGGGAAGGCGCCTTAGCTGGCGAACGCACCCTCAAAGGAATGCGGCCGTTAGCGTTGTTGGGGGATAACATTACCACTGACCACTTATCGCCCTCTAACGCTATTTTAGCCAGCAGCGCGGCGGGTGAGTATTTGGCAAAGATGGGTGTGCCAGAAGAAGACTTTAACTCCTACGCTACTCACCGTGGTGACCACTTAACCGCACAGCGCGCCACCTTTGCTAACCCGAAATTGTTTAATGAAATGGTGAAAGATGCAAATGGTGCAGTTAAACAAGGTTCGCTGGCGCGGATTGAGCCAGAAGGACAGGTTACGCGCATGTGGGAAGCGATTGAAACCTACATGGAGCGCAAACAACCGCTGATCATTGTGGCCGGTGCTGACTATGGTCAAGGTTCATCCCGTGACTGGGCAGCTAAAGGTGTGCGCCTAGCAGGTGTCGAAGTGATTGCTGCCGAAGGCTTTGAGCGTATTCACCGCACTAACTTAATTGGCATGGGTGTATTGCCGTTGCAGTTTGCAGCAGGTACTACGCGCAAAACTTTAGGCTTAGATGGCACTGAAACCTATGATGTGGAAGGCGAGCTACAGCCGGGTAATACCATGACCTTGGTGATTAATCGTCAAAATGGCGAGCAGTTGCGGGTACCGATGCTGAGCCGCTTAGATACCGCCGCCGAGGTTGAGGTTTATCAAGCAGGCGGAGTGTTACAGCGTTTTGCCCAGGAGTTCTTAGCATCCAACGTCGGTGCCTAACCAGTGCACCTATTAAGGTAATTTACAACCCGCTAAGCGACGCTGTTTAGCGGGTTGTTATTTTTAAGCCACAGTATTCGTCGGCAGCAGGTATTGATTGGCCAAGTAAATAGGCGGGAGAGCAGAGATGAGTCAGGTTCCACAAATTAAAATTCCAGCCACTTATATGCGTGGCGGTACCAGTAAAGGGGTATTTTTTAAAGTTGAGGACTTACCCGAGCGCGCTCAGCAGCCAGGAGCTGCCCGAGATGCATTATTATTGCGGGTCATTGGTAGTCCAGACCCTTATGGCAAACAAACTGATGGCATGGGCGGTGCGACCTCCAGCACCAGTAAAACCGTATTGCTCGCCAAGAGCACCCAGCCTGAGCACGATGTAGATTATTTATTTGGGCAGGTTTCGATTGATCAGCCCTTTGTCGATTGGAGTGGCAACTGCGGCAACCTCACAGCAGCGGTAGGTTCGTTTGCGATCAGTAATGGCTTAGTTGCAGCAGATAAAATTCCACACAATGGCATATGCACGGTGCGTATTTGGCAGGTGAATATTCAAAAGACTATTATCGCCCACGTGCCTATCACTAACGGTGAAGTGCAAGAAACCGGTGATTTTGAATTAGACGGGGTGACCTTTCCCGCCGCCGAAGTCCAGATTGAGTTTTTAGACCCCGCCGAGGGTGACGCGGATGATGCGGCGATGTTCCCGACAGGTAACTTAGTCGATCAGTTGGAGGTGCCAGGCTTAGGTCGTTTGTCAGTTACCCTAATTAACGCTGGGATTCCAACCATCTTCGTTAATGCGGCGGATATTGGTTACCACGGCACTGAGCTGCAATCAGCAATTAATAGCGACACCGAAGCTCTGGCTAAATTTGAACTGATTCGCGCCCATGGCGCACTAAAAATGGGTTTGATTAAGGATCTCGCCGAGGCGGAAACGCGTCAGCACACGCCAAAAGTGGCCTTTGTTGCTCCACCTGCTGCCTATACTGCTTCCAGTGGCAAGCAGATTAAGCAGCAAGATATCGATGTGTTGGTCCGCGCATTATCCATGGGGCAGTTGCACCATGCGATGATGGGTACGGCAGCCGTGGCAATCGGCACGGCTGCAGCCATTCCCGGTACGTTAGTTAATTTGGCAGCTGGAGGCGGTGAGCGCCAAGCCGTACGTTTTGGGCATCCTTCAGGTACCTTACGCGTAGGCGCTGAAGCAATTGAGGAACAAGGGCAATGGCAGGTGAAAAAAGCTATTATGAGCCGTAGTGCTCGGGTGTTAATGGAGGGCTGGGTGCGAGTGCCGGGCGATTCATTTTAACTAAACACACAATATTAAAGCGCTCGATTAGAGCGCTTTTTTGTTTGTCGCGGGCTTTATCGCTACACTGAGGCGCCTGATTAGGTGCATGGCACCAGATCAGACTTATTAATCGCTACTAATAATAGGTGCGCTGGTTGTTTAAAGATTTACTATTTGAAGAAGGGTTTACCAAGATTGACGCTGAACTCGATGTGATCTTTGTTCCCACCGATGAGCTAGTAGTAGAGGCCATGTTAAAAATGGCTGATGTGCAGCAGCACGATGTGCTGTATGACTTGGGCTGTGGTGATGGGCGCATTGCAGTGGCGGCAGCCATGGAGCGTGGTGCTAGAGCGGTAGGCATTGATATGGATCCGCGGCGCATCGCCGAAGCTAACCAACTGGCGGCCACCGTTGGCGTGGAAGATCGGGTTAGTTTTATTCAAGGTGATCTATTAACCGCAGATTTTAGTCAAGCCAGCGTGCTGACCCTGTATCTACTGCCTACGCTCAATCTACAACTTCGAGCGCGAATTTTACAAGAGCTCAAGCCCGGTACTCGCGTGATTGGCCATGCATTTAATATGGGTGATTGGCAGGCGGATGCGCGGCAAGCCATGGGTGGAGTGTATCTTTACAAATGGTATGTGCCAGCTCCCTTGGCCGGAACCTGGGAGTGGCTCAGTGCCAGTGGGCAATTGTATCGGGTACAACTAGCACAGCAGTTTCAAAAGCTTACAGGGCAAGCTTGGGTTGGCAGCGAGTTGGCGGGTTTAGCGCCTGCAGAGTTGTTAGAGGCTAAGCTGTTAGGTGATCGAGTGCGTTTGAGTATTTTGCCCGCTGGCGAAAGTCAGCCACTTGTTTTTGATTCGCTCTATCAGCAGGGTTATTTACTACCGGCAGTCAATAGCCCGCAAGTTTCTTTAGGCATACGCCTAACTGAGGCTGAAGAGTCCTAGTTAGGCGTGTAGCTGCTAGGGAATGTTAGCTGTATTGAGCGTGGCGTTTTAACCAAGTAAAACGCCACGCCGCTAAACTGCCGAGAATTAGCACTAAGGCCAGTAAGGTATTAAAAGCGGGGGCCATTTCGCTAAGGCTCGCGCCAGCTGAGTTAATTTGGGTAAAGCCTACTACCATCGTGGTTGAAGGAAAGGGCATTAAGCTCCAAATAATCCAGTCGGGAATCATATACTGCGGAAACGAAGCACCAGTGACTAAAAACAGCAAAATCGAAATTCCAGCATAGATTTGCATCACTCGGCTCATTCGATCAATCACGCTGCCCAGTAACATGCCTAGCGCTGCGGTAGCAGCAGCGAAAGGTGGGATAAAAATCAACAAAGTGCTGAGGTTACCGCCGCGCGGGTAGTCTTGCAGCCAGAAGGTATAGCCAAACATTAGCAGTGAGGTGAAGCAACCAATCAAGCTTAAGGCAAACCAGGTACCCAGAAACTCACTCAGCTGTAGGCCGCGAATTTGATGCTCGCGGCGAAAACCAATCAACATCGCGCTACCAAACAGTAAAGTTTGCTGAACAATCAAGGTGGCAATGGCTGGCACTACAAAACTACCGTAGCCTTCGGTGGTATCAAACATGGGCCATTGCTCAATATTCACTTCAGGCCGCGAAAACTGCGTACGTTCTAATCGTGTACTGGGGGTTGCCATAGCGGCTTCTAGCGAGGAGCTAACGGCATTACCTACTTCAGCGGCACGGACTAAGTAAGCAGCCGTTAAATAGATGCCTAGTCCTCCATGGCCGTGCAATGCTTTACGCATAAAGTTGTGATCTAAAATAATCACCCCATCCACTTGTCGGTTACGCAGCAAAGTTAAGGCTTGTTGAGGAGAGGCTGGACGCTGAGTAATGTTAATGCTACGAGTGGCTTGTAAGTTACGGATTAAACTGCGCGATAGGCTCGAGTCGTCTAGATCAACCACGGCAATGGGTAATTTAATCGAGACCTGTGACTTATAAGCAGCTGGATAATAAAAGCTATACAGCACCACCGCCAAAGCGATGGTAGAAAAAATGGGTTTGGTTTTAACGACGCTGCTGAGGGTGCTAAAAAACGCTTCGCGTCCCCCAGAAAACGCCAAGTCAGGCATTGGGCTGAGTTTTAGTTCTTTTTTATTGGCCTTAGCCAAGCCTTTAGCAATCAGCAGTCCACCGACAATATACAGGCTTAAAACAACGAGGTGCAGCCCACTAACCGCAGCATCACTGGCTAAGCTGACTTGTTCAATTTGTAACCGATAGTAATGGGTATAGGGCTGAATGTTAGCCCAAAACTGAGCCCAGCCACTGGCATTTAACACAGGTAAGGTGCCATCTGAGTAAGTGACGGCACCACTGGCATAGATCGTGGATAAAGAAAACGCACTGTGAATATCGCGTGTGATGGCCACTAAAGCTGCGCCAATGGCAGCAGTAGCCATGCATAGCCAGATAATGCCCAGTACTAATAGTCCGGCCGAGCCATTAATCGGCCAGCCCCGCCCGGCTACCATCCAGAGCCAAAACACTAGATGCCAAGCGGTAAAAATTAACACATAAGGCAGTAATTGACCGATTAGACTTAGTAAATTAGGACGTGCGGGGGCTTTTAAGTGACGAGCAATAGTGGCCACAATCGCACAGCTAAGTAACAGGTTAAGAATTGCTGGCAAGACTAAGGGTGTTAAAAAGCGCTCAAAACTTTGCTGGGCATTGCCCACAGTAGTCACCTGCACTTGTGGCAAACTCAATTCAATATTTTCCAGTCCACCCATGCCGCGGCGTACGCGGCCTTCTTGTTTGAGCGCCACCTCAATCGCTTGGCTTAGGGCTGACGAGGCTTGAGAGCCAATGGTACGCAATTGTGCGTTGTAGTGAATGACGATCGAACGTAGGTCAGGGTAGACCGTGGCTGATGAGGCTTGACTAGGAATTTCAACAATCGCATAGATTTTATTTTGCCGCACTAAAGTTAAGGCTTGTTGCATATCCTCAGGCATCGCGGCTAACTGAATTTTCGGGTTAGCCTTGATGTTGCTAATAATGCGTCGGCTAAGGGAGGAGTGATCGGCGTCGACAATGGCAATCGGCGTGTGCTGCACCACGCCGACTGATAAAAGATGGCTAACCATAATCAGCATGATGCAGGGTAGCAGCAGCACCACGATTAATTGATAAGGCGAGCGAGTAATACGCTGTAACTCATCGAGTAGGCTGGGGAACAGCCCGCGCGCAGGCGCTGCTAGATTCATGGTTGTGGCCAAGCAAACAAGACGCTCATGCCAGGACGCAGTCCTTCCACCTGCTGCGTGGCGGTTAAGCGTACCTCAAAACTGCGTACATCATAGCCGCTGGATTGGCGGGTGGCGCGCCAGGTGGCAAAGTTGGCTTGGGGATTAATAAAGCTCACCTTGAAGGTAACTGTTTGATGGTCAAGCGCCGGTACGCTACCGGTTAATTCATCGCCCATTTTCAATGAGTGAAATTGATTTTCGCGCAGATTCACCGTGACCCATAAATCATCTAAATCAATCAGGCTGTAAATCGGTAAGCCAGCTGGTACCAGTTCACCGACGTTGGCGAAGCGTTTGGCAATTTCACCGTTAATTGGTGCGGTGAGCTGAATTTCATCTTGCATCGAGCGGGTAACAAAGACCCCAGCTTCGGCAATCTTGACTTGAGAGTCGGCCACTTGCAGGTCTTCCTCGCGCTCCCCATTCAGTGCCCGCTGATACTGTGCTTTGGTCAGCGCTTCGTGTTGGCTGGCAGAGTCGCGGGCGGCGCGAGCTTCATCACGGCGTTGGGCCGCAATAACGCCTTCGGCATAGAGGTTTTCGGCACGGCGGGCAGAGACTTTGGCTAAATCAGCTTGAGCTTTAGCTGCACGCCATGAGGCTTCAAGGGCGGCTAAATCTTCTTCTCTTGCGCCTGTGTGCGAGCGTTGTTGAATGGCTTGGGCACTGGCTAAATGCGCCAAGGCTTCTTGCTCTTTAGCTTCTACTTCAGGGCTACTCATGCGCACTAACAGTTGCCCAGTTTGCACTGTTTGGCCTTCTTTCACCTCTAGCGCTAGCACTCGGCTGGTGACTTTGCTGGAAATATTAATACTGTCGGTATCGATCATGCCTTCCAATTGTGCCGGAATGGGGCGATTAGCAAGCCACAGCCCAATCACCAACAGCGTCAAAATAATTAGCAAAATGAGTACCGTTAGTAATGGACGGCGCTTAGCTGGCGCAGCAGTGGCTTGCGCATTGGAAGTTAGGGACTGAGAGTCGTTCACGGCATCACCTTAGCATCAGCACGAAGAATATAGTCATTGAAGCGCGCGCCTTGACCACTAGCGGTCAGTAGCGCAGAGAGGGCAGTATCATATTGAAAAGCGGCGACGGCTCGCTGTAGTTGCGCACGACTGAGGGCATTGCGTGCGTCAATGATCGCCGTCGCGGTGGCTTCACCTTCACGAAACGCCACCTGTTGTACCCGCAGATTCTCTTCGGCGGCATTTAGACTGCTTTGTAAGGTGAAAAACTCACTACGAGCGGTGTTCATTGAGTTATAGGCCCGAATCACCGCTGACCGAACCTCGCTTTGCGCCTGTTGTTTGGAGTGTTCGGCTGCAGCCAAACGTAAGTTAGCGGCGGTAACGGCACGGTTGCGGTTAGTACTGGCATTGAGCGTGTAGCTGAGGCCTACGCCTACTACCCAGTCGGGCTGTGTGAGTAGCTGATCATTGCGATCAAGGGCATAGGAACCCATGGCAAAGAGTTTGGGTAAGCGCTCAGACTTTGCTAAAGCCACCTGTTGTTCGGCAATTTTATAGCCAGCATCTGCCTGTTGCAGTAATGGCTGTTGCTGTAAGGCAACCTGCACATAGTGCTCAACGGATTCTAGGTTATGTAAGTTAACGAATAACGGTGTTTGTGTGGCAATCGGGGTGGGCTGCTCGAGCAGTGAAGACAGCTCATCACTCGCGGTAAGTAAGTCATGATAGGCCCGCTGATTGGCAATTAACGCAGTATCACGGGCAACGATCACTTCAAGCGTGCGGGAATGGGGGATCATGCCTTCACGTTCAAGAATCTGTGCCTCTTTTAAATGTTGTTCAAAGCCAGCTAGATGGGCTTGGGTGACATTAAAGTGCTGCTGCGCGAGGACCTGAGCAAAATAAGTCGTGACTAAATTAAACCGTTGCTTATCTTGTACGCCAAGTTCTTGAGCTTGCACGAGTTCTGCGGCAGACTTAGCCACTTTTTGCGCCGCTACAATTGCACCACCGGCATATAAGGGCTGAATCACATTAACCGTGGCACTAAACACATTGTCACGTTTACGAATTCTGGCGTCATGGGGCAGGCTATTAGCCAAATGCTCTACAGCCTTTTCTGCATCGGTACCGAGCGCGGTGTTGAGTTGCAGTAGATCACTTTTAACCCCATTTAACGGCACCTCTAAGGACTTTTGGTAGCGCAGCGCTTGGGATTCGAGCGTGACTACCGGCTGCCAAAGGTTGGCATTGGCTTCGGCCTCGGCTTGGGCGGCTTGGGTTGAGTAAGCGGCACTTTTTAGCGCGTTAGAGGCTTGACTGAGCTGCTGCTGGGCTTGCTCAAAGCTCATCGCCACGGGAGCTAAGGTTTGCGCATCAGCTGCTGGGCTATTGACCAGCAGTAAGCCGCCCGCCATTAGGCTTAGCCCCAAGGTGCGGATAGAAAAAGTAAATACAGTCATAACAAATTAGGCAGCGGCCTTTGCAGTCAAGTGTGCGAGTAATGAGTGCTCAGCCAGTGAGCAGCCTCGTTGGCAGCTGCTAGTTTAACGGTAATTGTAGGCTTAAACAGCATTAAAACCGGTGACTGGGCAGACAGATGTGGTTTAAGCGTGAGTACTGTCTAGCTGTTTATTGAGTGCAAAGACGCCAGCCATGGGCTGCTCACTCGATCCTGAGTGCTCAGCCCAAGCTGTTAGATTAGCTGTAGTGGTTGCGTAGCTCTCGTTTAAGCAGTTTGCCGGCACTATTTTTGGGCAGTTGTTCGACAAAGTGGATGTGTTTAGGCACCTTAAAGTGTGCTAGATATTGCTTGGCATGGCGTAGCAGTTCAGCAGCGTCAGCCTGCTGTTCTGACTTAACGACGACTACGGCGGTGACTGCTTCAATCCAGCGTTCATCGGGCACACCAATCACGGCCACTTCTGCCACCATGGGGTGGCTATAAAGTACTTCTTCCACATCACGGCTAGCAATCAATACCCCACCACTATTCACTACATCATTAATTCGATCAACGATATAGAGATAGCCCTGTTCATCTTGATATCCTAGATCGCCTGAATGGAACCAGCCTTGGCGAAAGGCCTTACTGGTGGCTTCTGGATTGTCCCAATAGCCTTGCATCAGTTGAGCTGATTGATGAACGATTTCACCTTGTTCATTGGCCGCGCAAGGCTCACCAGTTTGTGGATTTATCACCCGTGTACGTACGGAAAGTAAAGGATGTCCAGCAGAAGTGGGGCGCTCGGCGTGTTCTTCGGGGCGTAACACGCTGGCTAAAGGAGCAATTTCACTTTGCCCATAGCAGTTGTATAAACCAGCCTTTGGTAGCCGTTCACTTAATTCCTGAACAATTGCCGCAGGCATAATTGAGGCGCCGTAATACAGCTTGGTTAATTGTTGCAGTTGGCGCTCATCAAAGGCTGGGTGGCGCAGTAAGTTAATCCATACCGTAGGCGGGGCAAAAAACGCATTCAGCTGCTCTGCTTTAATCAGTGGCAGCAGTTTATCGGCTGACACCGCATCCATAATCCAGCTGCTACCACCTATTAGTAAGGTGGGCATGGTAAATACATGCATTTGCGCCGAGTGATACAAGGGCAGCGCAGCTAGGGCAAAATCATTAGCGACTATGTCTAAATGCTGCCAGCAACTGCGGTATTCGGTGAGTAATGAGCTATGAGTATGCATTGCCCCCTTAGGATCTGAGGTGGTGCCAGAGGTGTAGAGAATTTGTACTACATCGTGCTCATCAAGGATCAAATCCAGCGGGCTGCTATCAGTATCGGCTAGGGCCCAGTGTAATACTTGATGAGGTTTAGTGTTGGAGTGATCACGCAGCGTGCCTTGTATTTCTAAACTATCAGGCACTTGAATGGCTGCTACGTGCTGATGTAAGTCAAGATCCATAAATAGGGCGCGGGCACCGGACTGATTTAACAGGAAGGTTAGCTCGCGTTCGACTAAGGAGAAATTCAACGGCACATGGATTAGGCCGGCTTTAGTGCAGGCTAACCATAAAATTAAATAAGCATCGGAGTTTTTACCGTAGGCAGCTACCCGGTCACCTTTGGTGAGCCCTAGTGCTAGTAGTTGCCGAGCCACACGATTACTGGCTTGATCCAGTTGGCTAAAACTCCAGTGTCGGTCTTGGAAACTAATTGCAGTTTTTTGCCCATAGCGTTCGCTAATTCGTGTCAGTGCTGCGCCAATGGTGTTGCAGCGGGCTTGTTGTAGATCAGTGTTTAAAGTTGCACTTGAGCAAGCATTCATAGCGAATCCCTCATTGTTATTGTTGTGAGTGGAATACAACTGATTGCAGCAATAAAACTGCTCGGCAAGGAGTTGCCGAGCAGTGGTGTTACCTTAGGCTTGTGGACGCTCAATAATTAAAGCAATCCCTTGGCCACCACCAATGCACATAGTGACCATGCCGTAGCGGCCATTAATTCGCTCCAGCTCATACAGCACTTTGACGGTTAAGATAGCGCCAGTGGCGCCTACAGGGTGCCCCATAGCAATCGCACCGCCATTGGGGTTAGTTTTCTCATTGGCTAATCCAAGGTCTTTAGCTACTGCTAGAGCTTGGGCAGCAAAGGCTTCGTTAGATTCGATCAGGTCTAAGTCAGCAATGGTTAAGTTGGCTTTAGCCAGCGCTTCTTTAACCGCAGGAATTGGGCCTAATCCCATTACATTCGGCGCTACCCCAGCGAAGGCGTAGCTCACCACGCGGCCTAAAACCTTAAGCTGTTGCTCAGCTGCAGTTTTAGCGTTAGTCATAACCACTGCTGCAGCCCCATCGTTCAGTCCTGAAGCATTACCTGCAGTGACCACGCCACCTTTTTTAAATACTGGCTTCAGGCTGGCCAGCGACTCAAGGGTCGTATCACCACGCACATGCTCATCATGGTCAAGCGCAATGGTTTTACGGCCTTGTTCTACAGAAACCGGAACAATTTGCTCACTGAAAACCCCCTCGGCTTGGGCTTTGGCTGCACGTTGCTGACTCTGCACTGCGAAGGCGTCGAGCTGTTCACGGGTTAAACCGTATTGCTCGGCGATATTTTCTGCGGTGACACCCATGTGGCCGCTATCAAAGGGGTCACTAAGGGTACCTAAAGTGAGGTCTAATACGGGGGCATGGCCCATGCGTAAGCCATCGCGCACTTTAGGGAGTAGGTAGCCGCCTTGGCTCATGCTTTCGGCACCGCCGGCTAATACCATGTGGCTGTCGCCGAGTTTAATCAGCTGTGCAGCACTGATAATAGACTGCACCGAAGAGCCGCATAAACGGTTAACGTTAAACGCGGCACTAGAGTCTTTGAGGCCACAGTTTAAAGCCACATTGCGTGCTAAATAAGCATCAGCTGGACCGGTAGGAATAATGTGACCAAACACGGCGTGATCAATAGTGCTAGGGTCAACTTGTGCGCGCTCAATCGCTGCTTTGGCCGCAATAGTACCTAGCTCGGCGGGCGTTAAGCTGCTCAGGCTGCCAGAAAAACGGCCAATTGGGGTGCGCGCAGCACCGACAAAAACGACATCATCATTAGCAAAGGGTTGGCTCATGCAAAGAATCCTTGAAGTGGGGCTGCCCCACGTAAAGCACGGCAGCTAAGTCAATACTAGGGTTAGTTATACGGCTTAAGCAGGCTTGACCGGAATGACCTTTAGGGTCAGATTATTTGCCTTTAACGGCCATTACTGGTGAGTAAATCTAATGCAAAAGCGCTACATTACGCCTCATTATTTAGCGGTATGCCTGCAAACCGCACAGCAGAACGGATTAAATCGAGAGTGGATGTTAGCAGAGGCGCGGATCAATCTCAGTGCCGAGGCGCAAGAGCTGCCGAGTATTACCGCCCGCGAGCTGCATGATTTATTTTTTGCCTTGTGGCAAGGCACCCAAGATGAATTTATGGGGCTTGCACCAACCTCCTGTGGCTTGGGGACTTTTGCTTTAATGATGGAGTACGCCAGTCAAGCGCAAACCTTAGGGGCTTGGTTGAAAAAAAGTGCTTACTTTTATCAGGTAGTGCAGCCACAGTTAAGTACGCATCTGTTATTGCCAAATGTTGAACAAAATACGGTGAGCTTTTGTGTGACTTTGAAGCAAACCGATCAAGATCCTCAGCATCTCCTACAAGAATTTTTACTCTTACTTTGGCAGCGAGTAGCGTGCTGGCTGGTGGGAAAACATATTCCGGTATTGAGTACCCAGTTTGCCTATGCTGAACCGCCGCACGCCACTGCTTATCAGCAGATGTATTTAGGCGAGTTTGAGTTTAATAGTCAGCGTTCTGGCTTTAGTTTTCATGAGCAATGTTTACTTTGGCCGATTGTGCGTTCGGCATCAGAAATAGAATTATTTATTAGCCAAGTGCCTGAATTGATTTTTCAAAGCCCAACCACTGATACTCGGTTAGCCACGCAAGTCAGAACGCTGCTGCAAGATTATCCTTTAACCGCGCTACCTGAGTTGCCGGAGCTGGCGCAGCAATTGTGTTTGTCACCGCGCACCTTAAGGCGGCGGTTAGCCCAAGAGGGCATTACGCTGCGTGAACTGAAGCAGCAGTTACGTCAAAGTATGGCGTTGCACTTGCTCAGTGAGGAGCATTTAAGCATGGCAGATATCGCCGAGCGCTTAGGCTTTTCTGAACAAGCAGCTTTTTGTCGTGCCTTTAAGCGCTGGACCGGGGTAGCGCCTAGTCAGTGGCAGAGCAGTTATCCGGATTAATGGATTTTCAGTTTACTAAGCGCTTGCTCTAGGCGCACTGCTCGCGCCTTGCGGCCTAAACTCATCACTACTTTATCGCGTTTCCATTCAGCCAGTAACGGGCTTTGGTGCTTTAGCATAGCAGCGCTTAGCTCAAACTCTAAATCATCAAACTGCATAAAGGCTGACTCCAGCACAACATGCGCCATATGATCTTGGACGCCGAGGGCGAGTCCCTCTTTTAACGAAGCAATAATCCCTAGAAAACTAATGATTAGCGTATCGGGCCAATGTTCTATGATCGCTGCTTGGTAAAGCCAAGCTACGGTGGCCGCGAGCACATGGGCATCTTCTAGGGTACGAAAAACTTTACTGTAATCAGTCCAGCCGTCTCCGGGCAGCACTTGGCCTTGGGCTTGTGCAAACTTGACTTGGCCATGGGGTAAATCGGGCATAAAGGCGAGTGGCGGATTGGGTATAAACTCAAGGGCCGTAGGGGTTTGTTCAGCACATTGGATAAGTACAGCTTTAATTAGCGGACGCTCACTGGCGGCTGGTGTGCTGTTAGGTTGCTGAGCAATAACCAGTAACCATTGCGCCCACTCACCGGCAGTGACAAAGCGTTTATGGCCGCTTAAACCTTGGGGTTGCCACTGGGTTTGTAGTTGGCTGGGGCTATTGCCATTGGTTTCTGACAAGCAAAAAGCGCCTAACCCTAAAGGAGCCTTCGGAATCAACGCCCGTAGCGCAGCTTGATAACCGGCTAAAAAAGCATGGCTAAAGCTTGGACTAGTACGCCCTCCAATAATGGCTAAAGAAAATGGATCGGTGCTGGTTGTTGCTTGCTGTAACTCGCGATACCACGTGGGTAAATCAGCACTGGAGGAGGTATGAGCAATAGGAGATGATAAGAGCTGTGACCAAGCCATAGATGATCCTTGGAAATTACACTTAAAAATAAAGGGTTAAGTAAAGGCTAAGTTCGTCAATTAGCATTAAATGTTAGGCAGTTCACTATAAAGCTTTTGCCTGTTTATTGATGCTTATCAGCTGGAGTAGAGATAACGGCAGGGGCTGAGTGAACTGGCTAGAAAAGGCTGAATAGGCGCTGAAATGGGCAGCTAATGATTAGTTTTTGCGCTAATCCAACAGAAAATATCGGCTATTGTAGCAACAGCACAATGCTTAGCCTGAGATTGAACAGGGTGAGCATCAGAGCATGGTTTATCATGACTAATTTTTAGAGTGATTTAAGCCATGCCCCATGCAGTTGCCCAGCTTCGCGCGCAGCGTTTAGCACAAAGCCAACGCCCCTTTAAAGCGCGGGGCATTAAGTTAGTGCGTTGTGAACGCTGTCGAGTTGCCAGACAGTTTTGTATCTGTGCTTGGCAACCTCAAGCTAGCAGTGAAGTAGGGGTGTGCTTGTTGATGCATGATATTGAGCCACTTAAGCCGAGTAATACGGGCTGGCTTATTGCCGATGTGGTGCAGCATACTTTTGCCTTTACTTGGTCGCGTACTCAAGTTGAGCCCAAGTTATTGGCGTTACTGGCAGATCCAAAGTGGCAACCGTTGGTGGTATTTCCTGAGGAGTATGCAGCACCTGAACAGCAGGTGGTGCATCAACTAAGGCCCTTAGCTGCGGGCAAAAAACCGCTTTTTATTATTTTGGATGCGACCTGGATGCAGGCGCGTAAAATGTTTAGAAAATCGGCTTACTTAGCCGGCTTGCCAGTGCTTAGCTTACAGCCTGAGCAGTTATCGAACTATTTACTGCGGCGCTCAACCCGTGACGATCATTTATGTACTGCCGAAGTTGCCGTGTTGTGTTTGGAGTTGGCGCAAGAACTAACTGCTGCAGAACAGTTGCATCGTTGGCTAGAGCGTTTTACCGAGCATTACTTAGCAGCTAAAACACCGCCCCCAGCGGCGCAGTTAGGGCATTATCAGGCGGGCAGTAAAATCTTAGCTAAAGAAAGCGTAAAGCGTGATAAATGTTCGGTGTAGACTGTTGAGCAAGTTGTTATACTTAGGTACAAGTACTAGGTATGGTTAGCGTAGATTGCCGTTAGGTAATACTGGAAATGGAAGCTTAGTTTTCCGGCTAATCGGTGCATAATGCGCTCCACTCATGACAGATTAGGATAATTTAAATGGCTGCTTTTGACATACTCATTGCTGATGATCACCCCTTATTTCGTAGCGCCTTGCAACAAGCGTTAACCATTGGTTTAGGTGGTGATGTGCGTTTAGTTGAGGCGGCGAGCATCGCAGAACTTGAAGCCCGTTTAGCTGAAAAATCTGACTGGGATTTAGTGCTGCTTGATTTAAATATGCCAGGTGCCCATGGCTTTTCTGGTTTAGTGTTACTGCGTGGACAGTATCCGCAATTACCAGTGGTGATGGTTTCGGCGCAAGAAGAAGCGGCGATTATGGCCCGTGCCCGCGAGTTTGGTGCCAGTGGCTTTATTCCTAAATCCAGCCCGTTAGAAGAAATTCAACAGGCGGTTAAAACGGTTTTAGACGGTGATGTGTGGTGGCCGGCACAAACCGCAGCTAACCCGATGTTAACCGCAGAACAAAAAGCAGCGAGCGAAGGCTTAGCCAGCTTGACGCCGCAACAGTTTCGGGTGCTAACCATGGTGTGTGATGGTTTACTGAATAAGCAAATTGCTTACGAGTTGAATGTTTCAGAAGCCACCGTTAAAGCTCATGTCACCGCTATTTTCCGCAAACTCAATGTGCGCACCCGCACTCAAGCTGCTCTTCTGCTGCAGCAGATGGAGTCTATTCCAAACGCTTAAGTGACTTCGCGATTAATAATTGAATAGTTAAAGCCTCTTTGGGTGTGGTACTCGAAGAGGCTTTTTTTTACGGTAATTTTCACTGTGGAGCGATCATGGAGCACAACACATCACCCTTTAAAGGAAAAACAGGGATTAAGCGTATTTCGAACGCAGCCGGCTACTCATTAGCAGGGTTAACGGCGGCTTATCGAGGAGAAGCTGCATTTCGTCAATTAGTCTGGGCCAATCTTGTACTCATTCCATTGAGTTTTTGCTTTGATCTGGAGCCAGTTGAGCATGCCTTGTTGGTTGCCGTGTGCCTGTTGTCCTTGATTGTAGAATTATTTAATTCGGCGATTGAGGCTGTGGTGGATCGTATTTCGTTAGAGCGGCATCCGTTGTCAAAAAATGCCAAAGATATGGGTAGCGCCGCGCAAATGATTGCCATGTTAATGATTGCCGTGGTGTGGGGAATTATCTTAATTGGCTGAGGATGTTAGTAGCGCCGCGTGCGTTAGCTATAGTCATATAAGCAAAGCTCATAACCAAGATGAATGTAGTTCATGGAAAGGGTTATAACCATGGGTGCTATGTCTTGACCCCACGTCTTTGGCTGGGCATGCTGGAAACATATTTAAACTAAGGAAAAGTCACAATCATGAAACCTGAAACAATCGCAATTCACGCTGGTTATAGTTCTGATCCAACGACCCGTTCAGCGGCTGTGCCGATTTACCAAACTACCTCTTACACCTTTGATGATACGCAGCATGGCGCTGACTTATTTGACCTTAAGGTGCCAGGTAATATTTACACTCGCATCATGAACCCGACCAATGATGTACTAGAGCAGCGGGTAGCCGCTTTAGAGGGTGGGGTTGCAGCCTTGACTTTTGCTTCGGGGATGGCAGCAATTACAGCAGCGATTCAGACCTTAGCGGAAGCGGGCGACAATATTGTATCGGTGGGTAAGTTATATGGCGGTACCTATAACTTGTTTGCTCATACTTTACCGCGCCAAGGACTAGAAGTTCGTTTTGGACCCCATGATGATATTGCTGCGCTAGAGCAGTTAATTGATGAAAAAACTAAAGCAGTTTTTTGTGAGTCTATCGGTAACCCGGCTGGCAACATTGTGGACTTAAAAGCCTTAGCCGATGCAGCACATCGCCATGGCGTGCCATTGATTGTGGATAACACCGTAGCGACTCCTGCGTTGTGCCGTCCTTTTGAACATGGCGCAGATATCGTGGTGCACTCACTGACTAAATATATGGGTGGTCATGGTACAACGGTAGCAGGAGCAGTGGTTGATTCTGGGAAATTCCCTTGGTCTGAGCATAAAGAGCGCTTCCCGCTATTAAATACGCCAGATGTGTCTTATCACGGCGTGGTCTATACCGAAGCTTTTGGTCCTGCAGCCTTCATTGGTCGTTGCCGTGTAGTGCCATTACGCAACATGGGCGCGGCGTTATCGCCTTTTAATGCCTTTATGATTTTGCAGGGTTTAGAAACCCTCGCACTGCGCATGGAGCGCCATTGCGATAACGCACAACACGTTGCTGAGTTTTTAGCTGCACACCCGCAAGTGGCTTGGGTGCAATACGCGGGTTTACCAAGCCATCCTGAGCATGACTTGGCTAAAACCTATATGGGCGGTAAACCGGCAGCAATTCTGTGCTTTGGTATTAAAGGTGGGCAAGCCGCTGGCGCTAAATTCATTGATGCCTTAAAAATGATTTATCGCCTAGTCAATATCGGTGATGCTAAAACGTTGGCCTGCCATCCTGCAACCACTACGCACCGTCAGTTAAATGAAGAGGAAATGCAAAAAGCTGGGGTAAGTGCGGATTTGATTCGTCTTTCAATTGGCATTGAACACATTGATGACATTCTGGCTGATTTAAGCCAAGCGTTAGAGGCAGCTAAGTAAAGTTTGGCCTAGAATCTAGTGCAATAAAAAGCGCGCTCTAGGGCGCGCTTTTTATTGGGCTTAATAATTGAAGCAGCCGTAGTACACTGGGCGCAGTAAATGGAGACCTACATGCTTAAACAGATAATGATTGCCCACGACTTATCCCCTGCGGCTGAGGTTGCCTTAGCCCGTGCAGCTCAGCTAGCCCAGCAGCATCAGGCACGTTTAATCGTTACCCACTGCCTAAGTGCGCCAAGCAACAGTGCCGCTAGCCATGATCTAGCTGCAATTAAGCAGCAGATTACTCAGCGCTTACAAGCACAGTTAACTCAGCTGGCGAGCCATCCAGCTACCGTTGAATGGGTCGTTAAAGCCGGTCAGCCGAGCATTAAGTTAGCTGAGTTGGTGCGAGCCTATAGTGTGGATTTATTAGTGGTCGGGCAGCATCACCAAGCATCTCCAGAAGGATTTTCGGGCACGACCTTGGAGCACTTGTTGCAGAAAATAAAAGTTCCTGTGTTATTAGCTGTGGAGCCAGTAAGTGATAATTATCAGCGTAGTTTGATTGCGATGGATTTTTCGCAAACCGCTAGTCGAGCACTGCAGCAATTGATCAAGTTGATTTCTGCTGATACGCAGGTGACGGCCTTGCATATTTGTGAAATGGCCGAGCAGCAGCTTACAGCCGAGGCGCGCAGTGAGTTGGAGTGGCAACAGCAATTATTTGCTCAGGTGATTAAAGATGAATGCGTTGGGTTAGCTTTAGCTCCCACGCGCATTGAGCAGCGAGTGGTTCAGGGCGAGTTGTTTAATTGTTTAGAGCAGGCGTTGCAGCAGATTAAACCACAGCTATTAGCCCTTGGCCGACACGGACGAGGGGAGATGGCTGATGCCTTATTAGGCAGTTTGACGCATTCATTATTGGCTGCTCCACCCTGTGATCTATTGGTCGTAAGCTAAGCTTAAGACCAGCTGTTGAAGGAAAAATATGAGTTACCAGACGTTGCAAATGCCCCGTGCGGCTCCAATAAAAATGTGGACTCAGGGAGTGCCGGTTGAGCAGGCTGCCAAACAGCAGTTGATTAATGCGGCGCGGATGCCGTTTATTTTTAAGCATTTAGCCGTAATGCCTGATGTGCATGTGGGTAAAGGCTCTACCATTGGCAGCGTGATACCAACTAAAGGCGCCATTATTCCGGCAGCCGTAGGGGTGGATATTGGCTGTGGCATGCTGGCAGTGCGTACTTCATTAATGGCTGATGATTTGCCGGATAATTTATTTGCTTTGCGCAGTGCTATTGAACGTGCAGTTCCCCATGGGCGCACTCTAGGTAAGGGCAAGCGTGATGTGGGGGCTTGGCAAAAAACTCCAGCCCAAGTCGATGCGGCATGGAAAATGCTCCAGCCTGATTTTCAGATATTGGTGGAGAAATACCCGCGCTTAGCTAAAACCAATAACCATCATCACTTAGGCACCCTAGGCACGGGTAACCACTTTGTTGAGCTGTGTCTAGATGAGCTAAATCGAGTTTGGGTGATGTTGCACAGTGGTTCCCGTGGGGTAGGCAATGCCATTGGTACGCACTTTATTCAATTGGCAAAGCAGGATATGCAGCAGCATTTGGGCCATCTACCGGATCAAGATTTAGCTTATTTCAGTGAGGGCAGCCGCTACTATGAGGATTATTTAGCAGCGGTGGAGTGGGCCCAACACTATGCACAGGTTAATCGGGAAGTGATGATGAATCATACCCTAGCTGCTATGGCCAAGGTATTAAAGCAGCCCTTTAGCAGTGTGCAAGAGGCGGTGAATTGTCATCATAATTATGTGCAGCAAGAAACCCATTTTGGCGAGCAAATTTTAGTCACGCGCAAGGGTGCTGTCTCGGCGCAACAAGGCCAGCTTGGGATTATTCCAGGCTCCATGGGGGCTAAAAGCTTTATTGTACGTGGGCTGGGGAATGCAGAAAGTTTTTGCTCTTGCAGCCATGGAGCGGGTCGAGTGATGAGTCGCACCCAAGCCAAAAAACTCGTCAGTTTAGCGCAACATCAGCAAGCCACCGCCCATGTTGAGTGCCGTAAAGACTTAGGTGTATTAGATGAAACACCAGCGGCCTATAAAGATATTGATGCGGTGATGGCCGCTCAAGCAGACTTGGTGGAAATTGTGCATACTTTACGGCAAATAGTCTGTGTTAAAGGCTAAAGTTTTTATTTGGCGCTCTGGTTAAACTGAGCGCATGCTAGTTGATTAATACTCGGTAAAAATTATTTTTAAAACATCCGTGATGCCGCTAAGAGCGGTGCTGAAGAGGCCATTATGAGCAACAACGATCGCGTTATTATTTTTGATACGACCTTACGTGACGGCGAACAGAGCCCTGGCGCCTCCATGACGAAAGAAGAAAAAATTCGTATTGCTAAAGCCCTTGAGCGCCTGCGAGTCGATGTGATTGAGGCTGGATTTGCGATTGCCAGTCCTGGAGACTTTGACTCAGTTAAAACCATCGCAGAAACCATTAAAGACAGTACCGTTTGTAGCCTTGCACGGGCGATTGATGCGGACATTGAGCGCGCCGGTGAAGCCTTAGCTAATGCAAACTCAGGTCGAATCCATACCTTTATTGCCACCAGCCCGATTCACATGCAATACAAGTTGCGGATGCAGCCAGAGCAGGTGATTGAGCAAGCGGTGCGCGCCATTACTAAAGCCCGTAGTTTATGTGCCGATGTTGAATTTTCTTGTGAAGATGCTAGTCGCTCAGAAATTGATTTCCTGTGCCGTGTGGTTGAGGCAGCGATTGATGCCGGTGCTACCACCATTAACCTGCCAGACACCGTCGGTTATGCGATTCCTGAACACTATGCAGCCTTAGTCCGTGAGCTACGCAACCGTGTACCTAATGCTGATAAAGCAATTTTCTCGGTGCACTGCCATAACGATTTAGGTTTAGCGGTGGCTAACTCATTGGCAGCGATTGATGCCGGAGCGCGTCAGATTGAGTGTACGATTAACGGTTTAGGTGAGCGTGCTGGTAATGCGGCGCTAGAAGAAATCGTCATGGCGATTAAAACCCGTCAAGATGTGCTGGGTGTCCACACTCGGATTGATACACCGCATATTCTCAGCACCTCGCGCATGGTTTCTGGGATTACCGGTTTTCCAGTACAGCCAAACAAGGCCATTGTTGGGGCTAATGCGTTTGCCCATGAGTCGGGGATTCACCAAGATGGCGTGCTTAAGCACCGTGAAACCTACGAAATTATGACGGCGCAAGACGTGGGCTGGAACACCAATAAAATGGTACTGGGTAAGCATTCGGGGCGTAATGCGTTCCGTAGCCGTTTAGATGAGCTGGGCATTGTGTTACCGAGCGAGTCAGATTTGAATGCAGCATTCGCCCGCTTTAAAGACTTAGCTGATAAAAAGCATGAAGTGTTTGATGAGGATATTCAGGCGCTAGTCTCTGATGCAATTAGCGAAGAGGCAACTGAGTACTACAAATTAGTGAGCATGGAAGTGGCCAGTAAAACCGGTGAAGTGCCTGTAGCGCATCTTGTACTGAGTATTGATGGACAAGAGCATCATGTCGAGTCTGATGGTTCGGGACCAGTTGATGCCACCTTTAAAGCCATTGAGTCGGTGGCGCAGTCGGGGGCGACTTTACAATTGTTCTCGGTGAATGCGATCACTCAAGGAACTGACTCACAAGGAGAGGTGACCGTGCGTTTAGAGCTAGGTGGTCGCGTGATTAATGGTAACGGTGCAGATACTGATATTGTCATGGCATCTGCTAGAGCCTATCTCAATGCTTTGAACTTGTTACGTGAAGGCCAAGCCAAGGCGCATCCACAAGCGGCTTTAGTGTGATTGATTCTGCACTGTTTGCGCAACAAGAAGCACGGCGCCGAGCAATGCTTGGCGCTATGCAAATTGAGGTGTGGTTGCCGCGGCAAACCTTACCTTTTGCAGCTGCCTCGAATCCGCAGTTATTAGCTTTTACTGCTGAGCCACAGCTCAAGCAAGATCAAAGTACAGCGGACGCGCCAGAGGTTAAGATA
Source organism: Thiopseudomonas alkaliphila (assembly GCF_001267175.1). Lineage (NCBI taxonomy): Bacteria > Pseudomonadati > Pseudomonadota > Gammaproteobacteria > Pseudomonadales > Pseudomonadaceae > Thiopseudomonas > Thiopseudomonas alkaliphila. Next base: position 2,197,656 of record NZ_CP012358.1, read on the forward strand.
AACGTAGAGCCAGCACGTGAAAGTGCTGCGCTTGGGCAGCTGTTGCAACAACTTAAGGCTGGCGCTGCGCCGGAAACTAGCGCCAGTGCTGGGTTAATGCAAGCGGAGGAAGTGGCTGAGTCTGAGCCAGCATCTAGTCTAGAGCCTACGGCTATTCCCCACTTTAATTTGCAGTTGTTGCGCGCTGATAATTGCTTGTTTTTAGTGGATTTGCGGGTGGCTGAAGGTTATCAGCAATCTGATCCAGATTATCGCTTGCTGCGTGATTTGTTACGTGCTGCAGGCATTACTCAGGCACCAACCGTCGAGCGGGCAGGCGCACCAATTCAGTGGCCGATGCTACAAGCGGGTTTGTTAGCTGCTGATCAGGGCGCAGAAACCGCTTTGCAAACGGTGCAGTATTTGCTACAGCTCGAGTTACATAAACAACCCGCGCAGTGTGTTTGGCTCATTGGTCGCTCGGCGATGCGCTTTGCCGCTGGACTAGATGAGACAGCCTATTACAGCGCACAGCAGCACCCTGTATTGGGTTCGGTGTGGGCGATACCTAGCCTTGAGCTACTTATTGAGCAGCCCGAGCGTAAGGCTGAGGTATGGCGCAGTATGCAAGCGAACTGGCAGCTGTGGCGCAACTAAGGAATGATCTATGGATGAATTAAGCTATCGACCGATGCAACCACAGGACCTTGCAAAAGTGGTGGCACTTGAGCAACAGGCATTTAGTCATCCTTGGAGTTTGTCGCTCTATCAAGATGCACTCACTAGTTATCACTGCTGGGTCTTAGAGCAGCAACAACAGCATGTTGGGCATGGGGTTATTCAAGTGATTTTAGATGAAGCTCACTTGCTTAACATTGCTGTGGATAAACGTCTGCAAGGTCAAGGCTTAGGCAGTCAGTTGCTGGCGTTTTTAATGCAGCAGGCAGAGCAATTAGGTGCTACGCAATGCTTTTTAGAGCTACGCGCATCGAATCAAGCGGCTTATCATGTGTATGAGTCTTATGGCTTTAATGAAATTGCTCGACGTAAAAATTACTATCCTGCCGAGCAGGGAATGGAAGATGCACTGATCATGGCGTGTTTATTAGGCGACTAGCAGTTGCCGCACGCTAAAATGAAAATTATTCACTGTGACCAGATGGCCATTAGTTGAGTCAAATAAACGATTTAACCAACAAAAAACGAGGAAACTATGCCTGAATTACAGCAGTTATTTGATAATAACGTCGAGTGGTCTGAATCAATTAAACAGGAAGATCCCACGTTTTTTGAGAAGCTAGCCAAGCAGCAAGCACCTGAGTACTTATGGATTGGTTGCTCTGATGCACGGGTGCCAGCCAACGAGATTGTTGGTATGTTGCCTGGTGATTTATTTGTCCACCGTAACGTGGGTAACGTCGTGATCCATACCGACTTAAACTGTTTATCGGTATTACAGTACGCAGTGGATGTGTTAAAAGTGAAGCATATTTTAGTCACGGGCCATTATGGCTGTGGCGGTGTACGTGCGGCAATGCAAGATAAGCAGTTGGGTTTAATTGATGGTTGGCTGCGTACCATTCGTGATCTGTACTATGAGAACTATGATGATCTAGCCGCTATTAAAAATGAAGAAGAACGAGTGGATCGTCTATGCGAGCTGAACGTGATTCAGCAAGTGTCTAACGTTTGTCATACGGCAATTATTCAAAATGCTTGGCACCGTGGACAAAAACTATCGGTTTATGGCTGTATCTACGGAATTAAAGACGGTTTATGGAAAAATTTAAATGTAACGGTGAAAGGCATTGATCAAATTCCAGCGCAGTATCGTTTACGTCCACTAGACTAACCTAGTTTCAGCTCACTCTAGAAAGAGTTCCTTGCCCAAGGAGCAATGCGTTAGAATGGCTCGCACTATCTTCTAACGCATTGTGAATTGGAGACCGCTCATGCAAGAGCCAGAAGTAAATTTCCTGCCTTATATCACCACCGCTATTGTGACCATTATCATTTCCGTCGGTACGTTGTGGTATTACGGCTATCTGCATTTTGCAAAGCCACAAGATGCGCTGTTATTGGCTGATTACACCATGATTAAAACTGTGCCTGGCGAAGACTATAAAATATCGGCGAATGCTGCCGAGCAAACTGCTGCCTGTATTGACGGTGTTTTAGTCTTGCGTGATAACACTAATCCTGCATTAACGGGTGTCTTGGTCGACAATAAAAAGCGTGCTATCCACTGCCTAAAAACGTTTGAATAATTAATTGAATAGGTAGTTAGCGACCTAGTTCCTATGGATTTAGGTCGCTGATTGAGTGCTATAGGTGGATGATTAAATGTTTAGGGTTTTCTAACAGTTTTTTCCAATAGGCTACAAAGCGCGCTAAGGTTGCCCCATCAATAATGCGGTGATCTGCAGAGCCACTCAAGGTTAACAGTAAGCGTTTTTCTACTTGATCCTCTGCATTAAAACGCGGCAGATATTGAGTTTTTCCTAGAGCGAAAATAGCCACTTCAGGTTTGCTAATAATAGGTGTAGCAACGGTGCCGCCAATCGTTCCAATATTAGATAAGGTAATGGTGCCGCCTTGTAACTGTTCGCTGGTCAGCTTACCGGCTTTAGCTTGCTCGGTTAGTTGCGCCAATTCTTGAGTAATTTCAACAATGCTTTTTAGCTGCACATTTTTAATATTAGGCACTAATAAACCTTGCGGCGTATCAACTGCCAGTCCGATATTGATTGCATCAAAATAAGTGATCTCCGTGGCTGGCTCATTGAGCTGGGCATTTAGAATTGGAAACTGCTTCAAACTTACAGCTAAGGTTTTAATAAAAAACGGCAGCAGGGTTAAGCGTAATTCTTGGGCAGAAAAATCAGGTTTCAGCGCTTGTCGTAACTGTTCAAGCTCCGTTAAGTCAAACTCTTCAGCATAGGTAAAATGTGGAATAGTGCGCATGCTGTCAGCCATGTGTTTCGCCATTGCCGCTTTAATACCACGCAAAGGTTCAGTTCGTTGACCGCTAGTGCTAGTGATGGGTGCAGGTTTAGTCGCAGTGATATCTGCCGTAGTTTCAGGCGCTTGGGTTAAAAATGCCTGTAGATCTTCTTTGAGTACGCGGCCATTTTTCCCGCTACCTGTTACTTGTTGTAAATCAATCGCTTGCTCGCGTGCCATCTTGCGTACCGCAGGCGTAGCCAATGCACGGGCTTGGGTTTCTTGGGCGCTGGGTTCGCCAAGGCTTTGCGAAATAGCTATTGGTTGTTGCGTAGCGGACGAGCTTTTTAGATGAGAGGCCTCTGCCATGTCCTTGATTACGCTGTGCGTTGCTTGGGATTCTGCTAAAGCAGTTGCAGTTGCAGTTGCAGTTGCAGTTGCAGTTGCAGTTGCAGCTGTGCTGTTTTCTTCGCCCTCAATTGTTAGCGCAAATAAGGGTTGTCCCACTACTGCAATTTCGCCTTCGGCATAATAGTGTTTTGCGATTATGCCGTCATGCATCGCCGGAATTTCTACGGTGACTTTATCGGTCATAACATCGGCAACGGTTTGGTCTTCTTTAACCGCTTCGCCTTCTTGCACGTACCAGGTTAAAACTTCACACTCGACAATACCTTCGCCAATGTCGGGTAAAATAAAATCTACATTCATGGGGTTCTCCTTACAGCAGCGCTGCAAATTAAATCGCGGGAATCAATAGTTCATGCTGCTGCGGATCGCATCGAGGGTTCTAAATTCGTTAGGCAGATATTCTTTCTCCAGCATATAAGGGAAGGGCGTATCCCAACCAGTTACCCGCATAATCGGGGACTCTAACGAGAGAAAACATTCTTGTTGTATGGTGGCTGCAATTTCAGCACCAAAACCGCTGGTCAATGGGGCCTCATGATTAATTACTAAACGCCCAGTTTTTTTAACCGAAGTTGCTACCGTGTCCACGTCCCATGGCAACAGCGAGCGTAAATCAATCACCTCGCAAGCAATCCCTTCCGCTGCAGCTAGCTGCGCCGCTTTTTCGATAATCTCCATTTGTGCCCCCCAAGCTAGTAGGGTGATATCAGTTCCTTGCTGCACAACCTCTGCTTTAGCTAACGGCAGCTCATAGTAACCTTCTGGCACTTCGCCAACCGCAGCGCGATAGAGGCGCTTGGGCTCAAAGAAAATCACCGGGTCAGGGCAATTAATTGACGCCAGTAATAACCCTTTAGCCTGTTCAGGGTTGCGGGGAATCACCACACGTATTCCAGGAATATGGGTAAAGAAACTTTCCGGCGATTGGGAGTGATAATGCCCGCCGCTGATGCCGCCACCATAGGGAGTGCGTACGGTTAAGCCACCGACATTAAACTGATTGCCTGAGCGATAACGAAACTTGGCGGTTTCATTTACGATTTGGTCAAACGCCGGAAAGATATAATCGGCAAACTGAATTTCAGCCACCGGCTTATGGCCAAAAGCGGCTAAGCCGTTGGCAAAGCCTAAAATACCTTGTTCGGTAAGTGGTGTATTAAAGCAGCGTTCGCGCCCATACTTTGCTTGTAAGCCTTGGGTAGCACGAAACACCCCGCCAAAACTACCCACATCTTCACCAAAGCAAATCACGCTAGGATCTTGCTGCATAGCGATATCGAGCGCTTGGTTAATCGCTTGCAGGAGATTGATTTTACTCATTATTTTAGACCTCCAGCAGTGAGGGGAAAGTGTTCAGGATAGCGTTTAATATGGGCCTCAAGCTGTTGCTGCTGTTGTTTTAAATGTTCTGGCAACTGCTGATAAACATCGCTAAATAAGCTATCTAAGCTTGGTTTGTCGAGTTGCTCAGCGCGCTTCATCGCTGCAACCACTAAGCCTGAGTATTTCTCTTTGCGCGCAAGGTCTTGCTCATCAGTCCACCAGCCTTGTTTAATGAGCCAATGTTTAAAGCGGGGTTCCTTATCTTGTTTACGCCATGGTTCCTCTTCATCTTGGCTGCGGTAAGCGGATGGATCGTCGGAACTGGAGTGAGCGCCTAAACGATAAGTCATAGCCTCAATTAATATGGGTTGTGAACCTTCAATTGCCAATGTTCTAGCAAGACGCGTGGCTTCGTAAACTGCCAGTACATCATTACCATCCACGCGTAGGGTTTTAATCCCATAACCTGCGCCACGTGCTGCAATGCCATCACCGGCATATTGTTCGTGAGCAGGGGTGGAGATGGCATAACCATTATTACGGCAAAAGAATATTACCGGCACTTTCAGCACCGCGGCCATATTAAGTCCGGCATGAAAATCACCTTCCGAGGCGGCCCCCTCGCCAAAGTAGCAAATCACGCAGTTAGCTTGCTGGGTGACTTTGAAACCGTAAGCGTAGCCTGTGGCTTGTGGAATCTGTGTGGCTAAGGGAGATGAAATAGTCAGGTAGTTGAGTTCACGCGAGCCATAATGAATAGGCATTTGCCGGCCTTTGCCAAGGTCTAGCTCGGTGGCAAAAATTTGCTGCATAAATTGATCAAGGGTAAAGCCGCGATAAGCCAAAGCACCTTGCTCACGGTATTGGGCCATAATCACGTCATTGCTATCGAGTGCGGCGCAGCTGCCAATATCAGTGGCTTCTTCACCGGTTTCGGTCATATAAAAACTGATGCGCCCTTGGCGTTGGGCAGCAATCATGCGTTGATCTAACGCGCGAATCAGCAAATAGGTATCATATATTTTTAGCGCGGTGGCTTGATCCAAATGGATGGAGTAATTCGGATCGTACAAACTACCGTCAGTTTGTAGCAGGCTGAACATCGGCATATTGTCGTGTTCAGGTTGAGTAAAGTGCAGTTGATGGGTCAATACACTTTTTTTGCGTAAGTCTTGCATAGCGGGTCCCTTCTTATTGTTATGTGGAGGGAGCGAGGCATTGATTGTGTCAGTGCCCTAAGGCCCATAGTAGAGATCATCGTTTATGGGCAGTTCAGTCAGCGGTAAGCTGTTACTCACGCTAGCATGTTTGTGCAGAGGGGTAAGTTATCTAAAAGTTTTAGCTGGCGAGCTGGCGCAGCATTTACTGCCAATAGCGAGTAGAATGCAGCGTTTTGCAAGCAGAGTGATGTATGGCGTTACAACCGACCACCTTAAAAGTTGAGATCAATCTGTCTGACTTAGATCGCAATGTGTATAGCAATCAGCGTTTTACTTTGGCGCAACATCCCTCAGAAACAGCAGAACGGGTATGTGCCCGTTTATTAGCCACAGCACTGTGGTTTAGTGAGACGCTTAAATTTGGTCGAGGTTTAGGGTTTCCCGATGAGCCTGCGTTGCTTGAGGAAAGCTTAGACGGGCAGCTTTTGCATTGGATTGATGTGGGGCAGCCTGATTTAGAGCGGATTACTGCAAGCAGCCGTAAAGCTCAGCAGGTGAGTATTTTGGCGTACGGTGGTTTAAAGAGTTGGCCCGACAAAGTGGTGGCTAAGCTGGGTAAATTGGCTAATGTGAAAATTGCTCACCTAGCAACCGAACCTTTAGCTGCACTGGCTGAAACCTTAACTCGCAGTGTGCAATGGTCGGTGCTGATCAGTGAAGGTGTGCTTTATATCACCACCCAGGATCAGCAATTCAGCATCCAACTGCAATGGTTGAAAGGAGATTAAAGCCCTATGTTAATCCAGCAACGTCCGCTGCCAGCCCAACTGCCTTATTTAGGTGAGCTGCCTGAATTACTCCAGCGCTTATATGCTGCCCGTGGGGTGCAGTCTGAGCGAGAGCTAGAAAAAAGTTTAGCTCACTTATTGCCCTATCAGCAGTTAAAAGGTATTGATCAAGCAGTTGAATTGTTGTGCCAAGGCTTAGATAAGCAGGCGAGGATATTAATTATTGGGGATTTTGATGCTGATGGGGCAACGGCTAGTGCAGTAGGGGTGTTGGGATTAAAACAGTTGGGTTTTAACTCAGTTGATTATTTAGTGCCGAACCGCTTTGAGTATGGTTATGGGTTAACCCCTGAAATTGTTGAGGTTGCCCTAGAAAAGCAACCGGATATTTTAATCACGGTTGATAATGGTATCTCAAGCATTGATGGCGTGGCTGCGGCTAAGCGTGCTGGGTTAACAGTGATTGTCACCGATCACCACTTACCTGGTCACGAGCTGCCAGCAGCCGATGCTATCGTCAATCCCAATCAGCCAGGGTGTGAGTTTCCCAGTAAAGCCATGGCGGGTGTGGGTGTGATGTTTTATCTACTGATGGCATTGAGGGCTACATTACGCAATAACGGCTGGTTTACACTGCATGGTGTTACTCAGCCCAACCTAGGTAATTTGCTGGATTTAGTGGCGCTTGGCAGTGTGGCGGATGTGGTGCCATTGGATGCCAATAACCGCATTTTTGTCCATCAGGGACTGGCGCGGATTCGGGCAGGTCGCGCTCGTCCAGGATTGCAGGCGCTGTTACAAGTTGCGCGTAAAGAAGCTCATAAAGTTTCTTCGGTTGATTTGGGCTTTATTCTCGGTCCAAGATTAAATGCTGCAGGCAGGCTCGATGATATTAGCTTAGGCATTGAGTGCTTACTGTGTGAGGATCATGCCTTAGCGTTAGATATGGCGCAGCAGTTGGATCAGCTCAACCATGATCGAAAAGCCATTGAGCGCGGCATGCAGCAAGAAGCATTGGTGCAGCTGCAAGCCATCGAGCTGAATGATTTGCCATTCGGTTTATGTGTGTTTGAAGCAGAGTGGCATCAAGGCGTCATTGGCATTTTGGCTTCACGTTTAAAAGAAAAATACCATCGCCCTGTGATTGCTTTTGCTGATGCGGGTGAGGGGCAGCTCAAGGGGTCAGCGCGCTCGATTCCGGGATTTCATATTCGTGATGCGTTAGATGCTATCGCCGCGGCTAATCCTAATTTAATTAGTAAGTTCGGTGGCCACGCGATGGCTGCCGGTTTGTCGATTGCTGCTTCTCAATATGAGGCATTTGCCCAAGCCTTTGATTGCGAAGTGCGCCGTCAACTTTCAGAAGATGATTTGACAGGGCGCTTACTCTCTGACGGTCCGTTAGCAGCCAACGAGTTTGATTTGGAGTTAGCTAAGCAGTTAAAGCATGCCGGGCCTTGGGGGCAGCATTTTCCAGAGCCGTTATTTCACGGGAACTTTATTTTAGAGGGTCAGCGTTTGGTGGGCGAGAAACACTTAAAGCTGATGTTGCGAACCGAGTGCGGCAGCAAACAAGTGGATGGTATTGCATTTAATATTGACCTTGAGCAGTGGCCAAACCCCACCATACGCCAGGTTCTAGTGGCGTATAGCTTGGATGTGAATGAGTTTCGTGGGCAGGAGTCGGTTCAGCTGATTGTACGGCATATCCAAGCGGCTTAAGGCCGCTGGATAGCCTCAATGCCCATTACTGATAGCCTTTAAGTGCTTGATTTAAGGCCTCAATAATTTGTTGGCGGGTTGGTTGCTCACTCTCAACTTCGCCCGTGCCCTGCCAAACACCTTTACCGCTCTGGTTGTCGACTAGACGTAAATTAAAGGTAGTGACTGTACGTCGATAACTTTCTGAGTTAAGCGGAAAGTCGGCCCCGATTCCCACACCACTGTAACCATGGCGAGAATAATGGCGGTTACGATGGACGCCACCGCCATAGTACACCGATGGATTGATTTGCCGCTGATAGAGGCGTTGTTGCTGACCAATAGTGAGTTGCACAGTGATCTCGGCACTTGCATCTTGTGCGGGGCGTAGGCCTTGTTGATCTAAGCGCTCTAAAACTAGCAACTCTAATTCACTGTGGGACTGATGGGGCAAACTACCATGAATCGAAGGGGTAGCCCATTGCCATGTTTGGTATTGCGTTTGGCGCTCTGGCGCTGGATAAGCGCTGTAGTCTACTGCATGAGCGGCTTGTGGTGGCGCCGGATCTAATCCCATGGATTCTGCTTGGTATGGGTTATGTGTCGCGCAGGCAGCTAAGCCAAGGCAACTGATAGCAAAAACAAGTGAGCGCATCATGGGTTCTCCATGTGAGGTTGGCACAGCCAATGTAAATAACGTCCTAAAGGGCCAAGGCTAGGATGGCGACGATAAGACAGTTCGGTACTGATCATCTCATCTAGGGCAATTTTTTGCTGAAATTTAGGCAGCATATAATCATGGAAGACGCGTACCCCGCTTTGAGTTTTGATCTGCCAGTACGGTGTTAGCTGCTGCTGTACTTCCCGTGGGTCTAAAGGTTGTTGTGGAGTTAAGCCACCGGCATCACCTTGAAATTGCATTTTACTCAGCTTGCGCAAATTACCTTTAATTAGATTGCGAAAAATCAACGCATCTTTATTGTAAAAGGCTAAGGATAGCCAACCGTGCTGGCGCGTAAATTGCTGCAGAACAGGAAGAATAGCCCAAGGTTCAGCCAGCCATTCTAGTACTGCATGGCAAATGACTAAGTCAAAGGTTTCGTCGGCTAATAACTCTGGCAGCTTTTGCCAAGGACTATGAATAAAGCGGGCCGTGCAATTAGCTTTGGCAAAGCGTTGTTTGGCTGCTTCGAGCATCGGCTGCGCAGGTTCGGTAAAGGTGATGGTATGACCTTGTTCAGCCAGCCATAAAGCAATATGACCTAAACCACCACCTATATCCAACACACGCAGGGGGCGTTCTGGCAGTTGTTCTAGTAGGTCTTGTTGAATTACCGCTAAACGAATCGCTCCTTTAGTGCCCCCGTAAATTTTTTCGGCAAAGCGTGTGGCCAGCTCATCAAAGTGATGATCGTGCATAATAAAAATTATCTTTTAATTTAGCGCTGCCAAGGCAGCGCTGGTCAATAATAAAATACGTGACTTAACTGAATGGAAAGCGATAAGGCTTAATGGGCTTGATCCCAGTTATCCCCCACACCTGCCTCAACAATTAAAGGTACATCCAGCTCAGCTGCGGCTTGCATACGTTCAATTAAGCCTTGGCTAATAGCATCTACCTGATCCTTTCGAACTTCTAAAATCAATTCATCATGTACCTGCATAATCATCTGGGCATCCCATTGCTTATCTTGCAGCCACTGCTGTACTTCAATCATTGCGCGCTTAATGATATCTGCAGCGCTGCCTTGCATTGGCGCATTAATCGCGGTGCGTTCGGCGGCGCGGCGCATAGCGGGGTTTTTGGCCTTAATTTCGGGTAGATATAAGCGACGCCCAAAAATGGTTTCGACATAGCCTTGCTCAGCGGCTTGCTGACGGGTGCGTTCCATATAATCTTGCACCCCAGGGTAACGGGTGAAATAACGCTCGATATATTCTTGTGCTTCGCTGCGTGAGCATTCAATTTGTTTGGCTAAACCAAAGGCACTCATGCCGTAAATTAGTCCGAAGTTAATCGCTTTCGCCCGGCGCCGTTGTTCATTACTAACCTGTTCTAAGCTGACGCCAAAGACTTCAGCGGCAGTGGCGCGGTGCACATCGCGGTCATGCCGGAAGGCATCTAATAAGCTGGCGTCTTGAGCGAGGTGCGCCATGATGCGCAACTCAATTTGCGAGTAGTCAGCGGCAATCAGTTTATAACCTGGCTTGGCAATAAATGCTTGGCGAATGCGGCGACCTTCAGGGGTGCGGATTGGAATATTTTGCAAGTTTGGATTACTAGACGACAGGCGTCCAGTGGCAGTAACTGCTTGATGATAGTTGGTGTGAATGCGCCCCGTGGCGGGATTAATTTGTTGTGGCAAACTATCGGTATAGGTACTTTTTAGTTTACTTAGGCTGCGGTACTCCATTAGCAGTATGGGGAGTTGATGACCATCTTCTGCTAATTGGGAAAGGACTGATTCTGCCGTGCTAGGCTGGCCCTTAGCGGTTTTGGCCAAGATAGGTAGGCCAAGCTTTTCATACAAAATAGTGCCTAACTGCTTAGGTGAAGCAAGATTAAATTCTTCACCAGCAATTTCAAAGGCTTGTCGCTCTAGTTCAGTCAGTTTTTCACCCAGCTCTAAACTTTGCTTACCTAGCAAGTGGGCGTCTACTAATGCTCCATGGCGCTCCATTTGCGCCAGTACCGGTACCAATGGCAGCTCTATCGTATCGAGTACTCTTTGTAAGCTTGGAATAGGGGCTAGCTGTTGCTGCAGAGCCTGATGTAAGCGCAGCGTCAGATCAGCATCTTCTGCAGCGTAGTGGCCGGCTTGGGCTAAATCAATTTGATCAAAAGTAAGTTGCTTAGCGCCTTTGCCAGCAATGTCTTCAAACTTGACCGTGGGCTGGCCTAGGTATTTAAGCGCTAAGCTGTCCATATCATGGCGAGTGGCGGTTGAGTTTAATACATAAGACTCAAGCATGGTGTCAGCGGCTAAGCCTTGCAGTTGAATGCCATAGTTAGCTAGCACGTTGATATCATATTTGGCGTTCTGGCAGATCTTACCAATGGCAGGATTTTCTAAAATAGGCTTAATTTTGCTCAGTACCTGTGCAAAATCCAGTTGTTCAGGTACGCCCATATAACTGTGGGCCAGAGGCACATAAGCTGCGATGCCTGGCGTGATTGCCACTGAAAAACCTACCAGCTGCGCTTGTTGTGCATCGACACTGGTGGTTTCGGTATCAAAAGCGAACACCTTGGCTTGTGCTAGCTGTTGTAGCCATGCATCAAACGTTTCCCAGGTTAGAAGGGTTTGGTAGTCGATAGCTAACTCAGGCTCGGCCGGCGGTAAATCGATGGCTTCGGCTTTATTACTTAAGGCATTGAGCCAACTTTTAAACTCAAGCTCGCGGTAAAGCTCGGCGAGAGTAGCATAATCTGGCTCACTGGCTTTGAGTTGATCGGCGCGGTAATCCAACTCAACATCCAGTTTAATAGTGGCTAATTCACGGGATAAGTAAGCCATTTCACGGTGTTCTTCCATTTTAGGTGCTAATGTTTTAGCGCCACGGAAAGACAGCGTAGCAATTTTATCGAGGTTGGCATAAATCGTATCCATGCCACCGTTTAAGCCGGTCAGTAAGCCAAGCGCTGTTTTTTCCCCGACGCCAGGTACGCCAGGAATATTGTCGGCTTTATCGCCCATCAAGGCTAAAAAGTCGATAATTAACTCAGGGCCAATACCGAACTTGGCTTTAACGCCTTCTATATCCATCACGGTATTGGTCATGGTGTTAACCAGTGTGATGTGCTCGTTGACGAGCTGCGCCATATCTTTATCGCCGGTGGAAATTACCACCGGAATTTGTAACTCAGAGGCTTGAATTGCCAGGGTGCCAATCACATCATCCGCTTCTACACCTTCAACGCATAATAAAGGCAAGCCCAAGGCTTTAACTGCTTGGTGGAGCGGAGCAATTTGGCTACGTAAGTCATCAGGCATGGGCGGACGTTGCGCTTTGTACTGCTCGAAGAGGGTGTCACGAAAGGTTGGGCCTTTCGCATCAAACACCACCACGAGGGTGCTATCGGGATAGTCTTTTTCTAGGCTGCGGAGCATATTGAGTACGCCCTTAATCGCCCCTGTTGGCTGGCCTTTGGAGGTGGTTAGTGGAGGTAAGGCGTGAAATGCTCGGTATAAATAAGACGAGCCATCAACTAAAACTAAAGGTGCAGTAGACATGCGCAAGGTCAACCCTTGGTCAAACGACCAGTTGTAATATCAATCAGAGAATATGGAGTAAATGCTAGAGCAAAAAGTGGTCAAATTGAATGGCCTTTTTTGCTAGCCTGTTAATTCATTAGTAACTCGATACAAGGAGAGCCTCATGTTTTCATTAACAGAACAAATTGCCATTGTAACAGGTGGCGCCAAAGGGATTGGTCAAGGGATTGCTGCGACCCTAGTTAAAGCGGGCGCTAAAGTAATTATTGCGGATATTGATCAAGAGCAGGGAGCCGCCACCGCCGAACAACTCGGCTGTGCGTTTAAAGCACTGGATGTGACTTCACAAGCCCAGTGTCAGCAAGTAGTGGCTGAAGTAGTTAAAGAATATGGCCGTTTGGATATTCTCTGCTCCAATACCGGTATTTTCCCCCAAGCAACGATTGCTGAAATGACCGAAGAAAACTGGGATCAGATGCAATCAGTTAACGTAAAAAGTATGTTTTTTATGGTGCAGGCGGCGTTACAGCCGATGCGTGCGCAAAATTATGGCCGGGTGGTGATTACCTCATCCATTACCGGCGCGATCACGGGCTACCCAGGCTGGTCTCATTATGGCGCCAGTAAAGCTGCACAGTTAGGATTTATGCGCAGTGCCGCACTAGAAGCGGCGCGTGAAGGCGTGACTATTAACGCAGTCATGCCGGGTAATATTTTAACCGAGGGCCTTAAAGCCCAAGGTGAAGAGTACTTAGCGCAAATGAGTCGCAGTGTGCCGACCCACACCTTAGGTGAGCCAGAAGATATTGGGCATGCGGTGTGCTTTTTAGCCTCTAAAGAAGCTAAATTTATCACCGGACAAACCATTATTGTCGATGGTGGGCAAATTTTGCCAGAATCTCCAGAAGCATTGTTGTAATGACACTCATACACCATGGCGGCTTGCCGCCATGGTGTATGAACTTAACGGCAGCTTTCAGCTTGCACGATGGCTAACAGTTTTAGCCCAGGCACATGCTGTGCAAGCCGTAAGATTGGCGTCGTCATCCAGTTTAACCCCTGAGTTAAGCTATGGGTCAACGGGGTACAGTAGCCCCAAGCTAGGCTTTGCAGAGCTAAAAAAAGGCCGCCGACTAAGTTATCACTGAGCCAATGTGCGCCAGCGACTAAGCGCGGTAGAATAAAAAAGATCCCTAAAGCAATGACTAACAGTCGCTGCTTACCTTGGGCAAAATAACTGGTAAAGAGCAACCACAACAATAAAACCGAGGCATGGTCACCAGGGAAACTACGACTGGAGCGGTCTTTGATTTCTAGATAGCGTTCCATCCAAGGAAAGGCTTGCGACAGTTGAAAACCATCACCAAAAAACACCGAAGGGCTAGCATGCTGTAGCCCCAGTTGGGTAATCACTTTAGTAAAAACTGTGCGCCAGATGAGCATGACAGTAAGCAAGCTGATAAAGGTCAGCAAGGCGATTTTAAGCTGGGCTTGTTTGAAAATAAAATCTTTATAAATTAAAGAAATTAACATCACGCTACCTGCAAGTAGGTCAGCTACGCGAGTACTTAAAAAAGCCCATAACAAATCCCAAGCGGCGAAATGGCCTAAACTTCCATTCAGTAGTCGATAGACGGGCTCATCCACCCACCTCCAGAGGCTGGCGGTGCTGGGTATTAGCCAGCTACTCAGTAACAGGATGCTGAATAACTGCAGTAGAATAAAGGACGTTTTACGCCAGCGTGCTTGAATAATTGATACAGAAGCCATAGATACAGAGAATTACATTGATTGGTTAAGAGTAGAAGTAAGCTATTGTTAGGTGACTATCATACAGTAATTAGTCACTGGTTTTAGCTGGCTGTTCCAGATTGCTTTTGCCCCTTAGTTTTATAGGTTGAGAGAATGCACGATAAAGATTTTACCCAGCGTTTTTTATTTGAAGACGCAGACGTCCGGGGCGAGCTAGCGCAACTGGATCAAACCTATCAGCAGGTATTGCAGCGCCATGCTTATCCTCCTGCAGTCGCTGTTCTATTAGGTGAGCTATTGGCTGCCGCGGCTTTATTGGTAGGTACCTTGAAGTTTGATGGTTTATTGACCCTACAGGCCCGCTCAGAGGGGCCGCTTTCTTTGCTTATGGTGGAGTGCTCAAGTGAACGTGAAATGCGTGCTATTGCCCGTTATGATCAGGCGCAATTAGGTGCTGAGCAAGGATTTAAGCAGTTGATGCCAAATGGCATTATGGCCATGACGATTGAACCCAAAGATGGCCAGCGTTATCAGGGCTTAGTGGCATTTGAAGGAGAAACGCTAGCTGACTCACTGAATGCTTATTTCGCTAATTCTGAGCAATTAGGTAGCCATTTTTGGTTAGCCGCGGATGGTCAGCAAGCACGGGGCTTTTTGTTGCAGCAATTGCCCGTTGACCGCGTACCAGAAGCGGATCAGCGGCAGCAGCACTGGGAGCATGTACTCACCTTAGCCCAGACCCTGACTAAAGATGAATTGTTTGCCTTAGATAATGCGACCATCTTGCATCGTCTTTACCATGAGGAAAATATTCTATTATTTGATCCGGCGACAGTGTGCTTTAACTGCAGCTGCTCACGAGAACGTTCAATTCATGCTCTGGTAAGTTTGGGGCGTGAGGACGTTGAAGCGTTGCTGAAAGAAAAACAAGATCTAATTGAGATTGATTGTCAGTTCTGCAACGAGCGCTATTTATTTGATGGTAAAGATGTGGCGCAAATCTTCGAACAAGCAGAACAGAGTGATCAGTCGCAGACCGTGCATTAATTAGTAAAAGCTGGCATAATTACGCACACAATTTTTCCATGTAGTGCCTAGCCTTTTGGCACTACAAAACTTTTGGAGGAGTCGGCACTTGCCGATGGGGACTACATGACGCAAGCAAAACCTGCTGTGTACACCAATATTAGTGCAGCTCAATTAGTAGAAGAAGCTGTATTACGTGGCGAAGGCACCTTAGCTGATACTGGTGCACTCGTTGTTAAAACTGGCCATCGTACAGGCCGCTCTCCTGCGGATCGTTTTATCGTACAAGAGGCAAGCACCGAAGCGCATATCGCTTGGGGCCCAATTAACCGTCCATTCTGTGCCGATAAGTTCGCTGCACTGTGGGATCGTGTTGAAGCCTTTAACAATGCACAAGATCACTTTGTTTCCCATGTACACGTAGGTTCTGCTGAAGCTCATTACCTACCAGTGAAAATGACTACGCAAACCGCGTGGCAGAACTTGTTTGGTCGTTGCTTATTTATTGAGCCAGAGACCTATAACCCAAGCAATAAAGATGAGTGGCAGATTCTTAACGTTGCCAACTTTGAATGTGTGCCAGAGCGTGATGGTACTAACTCAGATGGTTGCGTGATTATTAACTTTGCTGAGCGTAAAGTTTTAATTGCTGGTATGCGTTATGCCGGTGAAATGAAAAAAGCCATGTTCTCAGTGCAGAACTATCTGCTGCCAGCGGTAGATGTATTACCTATGCACTGTGCGGCTAATATCGGTGAAGAAGGCGATGTGAGCTTGTTCTTCGGTTTATCCGGTACCGGTAAAACCACACTGTCAGCCGATGAAAGCCGTTACCTGATTGGTGATGATGAGCACGGTTGGGGCGAGGGTGTAGTATTTAACATTGAAGGCGGCTGCTACGCCAAATGTATTGACCTGTCAGAAAAGAATGAGCCTGTTATCTGGAAAGCCATTAAATTTGGTGCAGTTCTAGAAAACGTTGTGCTAGATGAGCAACGCAGCCCAGACTACGAAGATGATAGCCTCACGCAAAACAGCCGTGCAGCTTACCCTTTGACTCACGTTGAAAAGCGTTCAGAGAAAAACTTTGGCGGTGAGCCAAATGCAGTTATCTTCTTAACCTGCGACCTAACAGGCGTATTGCCACCGGTATCTATCCTGAATAACGAGCAGGCGGCTTACCACTTCTTATCAGGCTATACCGCACTGGTAGGTTCAACTGAAATGGGTTCTGGTGAAGGTATTCGCTCTACTTTCTCTACTTGTTTTGGTGCGCCATTCTTCCCACGTCCAGCGGGTGAGTACGCCGAGTTACTGATCAAGCGGATTAATGCCTTTGGTTCTAAAGTGTACTTGGTGAACACTGGTTGGACCGGTGGTGGTTACGGCGTGGGTCAGCGCTTTAACATTCCAACCACCCGTGCAGTGATTGCTGCTATCCAAGGGGGTACATTAGTAGGTGCTGAAACTGAGCACTTGCCAATTATTAACTTGGATGTACCAACATCAGTTCCTGGCGTAGACAGCAACTTGCTCAATCCACGCAATACTTGGGCCGATAAAGCAGCCTATGATGCCGCTGCTAAAGAGCTAGCCGCTAAGTTTATTGATAACTTTGAAAAGTTTGACGTATCTGAGGCGATTAAAGCTGCAGGTCCTAAGCTGTAAGTTAGTTTTGCGTTACATAAAAAACCGCCTAATTCTGGGCGGTTTTTTATTGGTGGGCGATTTTCTTCAGCCTCAGGATCGTTTAGCGAACACTTTGCTGGGCGTCTAGGTCTGACTAGGTATTAGTGTTTAAGCCATATTGGCAGATGAATTTGCTCAAAGGAGAGGGTCATGAATCAGCAGCTGTTAATTTATGTCTTTGGTGGAACTGGGGATCTGGCGCTGAGTAAGCTCATTCCAGCGTTGTATGTCTTATTTAAAGATCGCTGCCTGCCAGAGCAGATGCAGATTATCGGAATTTCCCGAAAAAAAATGAGTGATGCTGAGTATCGACAGTTGACTGAAAAAAGCTGCCGCAGTTTTGAAGGGCAAGCCTTTGATGCGGCGAGCTGGCAGCAGTTTAATCGGCATCTAGCTTATCTTTCATTGGATGCGAGCCATGCTGCGGAGTATGCCAAGTTAAAAGCCCACCTTCTGCAACAGGCACCGAACGCAGCAGAGCGTACAGTGATCTATTATCTGGCTACGGCGCCGCAGTTATTTGCGTCTATTGCTAATCACATTGGCACGATCGGTTTAGCAGAAGCCAACGCACGAATTGTGATTGAAAAACCGTTAGGGCATTCCTTAGCTTCGGCATTAGCGATTAATCAGCAAATTGGTCAAAGCTTTGCGGAAGAAAATATTTATCGTATTGATCATTATCTAGGCAAAGAAACCGTACAAAATCTGATGGCATTACGCTTTGCCAATGCGTTGTTTGAGCCGGTATGGCGTGCAGCACATATTGATCATGTGCAAATTAGTGTGTTGGAGACGGTGGGGATTGGCAGCCGTGGTGAGTACTATGATCAAGCTGGCGCCATGCGTGACATGCTGCAAAATCATTTGCTGCAGTTATTGTGCTTAATTGCCATGGAAGCCCCTATGCGCTTTGATGCTGAAGCGGTGCGTAATGAGAAGGTTAAGGTACTCCAAGCACTTAAGCCGATCACCTCGGCCAGTGTGCAAGAGAAAACGGTGCGCGGGCAATATACAGCGGGCACGGTCAATGGTGAGTCGGTAGCAGCGTATTACTTTGAGAAGAATGTCAATAATGATAGTGATACCGAAACCTTTGTCGCATTGGAGGCTGAAATTGATAACTGGCGCTGGGCAGGCGTGCCCTTTTATTTGCGTACCGGTAAACGCTTAGCGCAAAAAACCTCAGAAATTGTGATTCAGTTTAAGCCAGTACCGCATTACTTATTTAATAACAATGCGGTCAATCGGTTAATTATTCGGCTGCAGCCAGAAGAGCGCATCACTTTAGAGTTAATGGCGAAAATCCCTGGCAAGGGCATGAATCTGCAGCCTGTAGCCTTGGATATTGATTTGGCCAATGCATTTAAAACTACCCGCCGTTGGGATGCTTATGAGCGCTTATTGTTAGATGTGATTGAAGCTGACTCGACACTATTTATGCGCCGCGATGAGGTAGAGGCTGCTTGGCAATGGGTGGATGGAATTTTACGCGCCTGGAAAGCCAACGCGAAGCAACCCAAAGCTTATGCGGCGGGCAGTGATGGACCAGAAGATGCGCGACAAATGTTAGCCCATCAAGGGCGGCAATGGTTTAAAGCACCAGCTAAATAAACTGTTGAACAATTAATAGCTGCGGAAAAAGTGTTTTTGTAGTATAACTACAGCCTCACTACATATTGATTTAAAGTTGAGTAGGTTGCGTGAATTTATTACAGCAGGTGGCAGAGTCCCGTGAGGTTCTGCGTAAGTCAGAACTTAAAGTCGCCGATTATGTACTCCAGCATCCCGCGGATGTGATGCATAGCTCGATGGCTGAGTTGGCGGCCGCCGTAGGTGTTAGTGAGCCCACCATTGTGCGTTTTAGTCGCGCTGTGGGCTGCGCTGGCTTTCAGGATTTAAAACTAAAGTTAGCGCAAAGCCTGGCTTCAGGGGCGAGCTTTGGTCAGTTTGAAATTAAAGAGTCAGATGCGGTTACTGATTTTTCGTTAAAAATTTTCGATACTACATTGCACACTTTGATGGAGGTACGTGAATCGCTCAATGTCGACGCCTTAGAGCGGGCGATTAAAGTAATGGCACAAGCACAACGGGTAGAGTTTTATGGTTTTGGTGCTTCAGGTGCAGTCGCCGCTGATGCCCAGCATAAGTTTTTCCGCTTATTGCTCACCGCTGCGGCTTACAGTGATCCGCATATGCAGGCCATGTCGGCGGTCACTTTAAAGCCAACCGATGTTGCCATTTGTATTTCGCAATCAGGTCGCTCGAAAGACTTGTTAACCACCGCTAACTTGGTGCGTGAAACAGGGGCGATTTTGATAACGCTATGTCCGAGTGAAACACCGCTGGCAGAGTTAGCCACAATTAACTTAGCGATTGACGTGCAAGAAGATACCGAAATCTATACACCGCTGACCTCACGGATTGCTCATCTAGTGGTGATTGATGTGCTAGCGATGGGCGTTGCCATGGCACGTGGGCCTGATTTAGTTAATCATTTGAAAAGCGTTAAACGCAGCTTGCGTAGTCTGCGTTTGTCGAATAAAACCAAGTAGAGTCGATATGTGTAAGGTTTCCCTGTGCTAAGAGCACAGGGAGTTAAGCGATTAGTCGTTCTTATTAATTTCGCGGTAGCGTTCATTCAGCTCTAGGCGAATTTGTCGACGTTGTTCTCCATTTTTAAAGCGGCGAATTTGCTCTGGAGTCTGTGGATTTAACGGTGGAACGGCCACGGGTTTGCGATCTTCACCCATGGCGACCATAGTAAAGAAACAGCTATTGGTATGGCGCACGTGTTTTTGTTGAATATTTTCCGTAATCACTTTGATACCAATCTCCATTGAGGTGCGGCCAGTGTAGTTAACTGAGGCTAAAAAAGTGACTAGCTCACCGACATGAATCGGTTGACGAAAAACCACCTGATCCACTGATAAGGTTACTACGTAACTTCCGGCATAGCGGCTAGCACAGGCGTAAGCAACTTCATCAAGGTATTTAAGTAAGGTGCCGCCGTGCACGTTACCTGAAAAGTTGGCTTTATCAGGGGTCATTAACACGGTCATGCTTAGGGTTGAAGCTCCAGGTGTCATCATCATCTCAGTTTTACAAAAGTAGTTAACAAATAAGCTCAAATTTAAGCATTGAGCCAGACTTCACTGCACCAGTCCCAGATCGACTCCCATTCTTCATCGGTGAGTTCTTGGGTGGCATAATCCCATGCATAAATAATCCCGTCAGGATCACTGGCATAAATTAGACTACCGGTGTCACAGACAGGCACTAAATAACGGGGTAAGCCTTGCTCCCAAGCTAAGGCAGTGACCTCAGGTAAATAGGTGTGGGAGTTGGGATCGCTGGCGGTGACTGGCTCAATCGAGCCATACACCACATCACTGACAGTGAGTAAGAATTGACGTAGATCATAAGGGATATGCAGTAAAATTTCCTCTTGAATTTCCACCAAAACTTCTTCATCAGGGAGTTCAAGGGGAACCGGTGTTGCTTCACAGCGCTCTCTGAGCAGCTCGATTACTTCTTCCATTACAGGGCCTCTAAGCACCACGGCAAATATTGCATGTGGTGTGTAATTAATCGGAAATTAGCTGAGGATTTTGCCTTTCTTTTTCAGCGCCCGTTGCCGCATGGTGATATTGAGCGCCTCAACGGCTAAGGAGAAGGCCATCGCAAAGTAGATATAACCCTTAGGCACATGCACATCAAAACTTTCTGCAATCAGTAAAGTGCCGACCACGATTAAAAATGATAAGGCTAATACCTTAAGTGATGGGTGTTGATCAATAAAATTACTAATCGGTGCAGCAGCTAACATCATTACCAATACGGAGCACATAATAGCTGCCACCATGACTGGTACATGCTGCACCAAGCCAACTGCGGTGATGACAGAGTCGAGGGAGAATACAATATCAATCAGTGCAATCTGTAGCATCAGCCCCATAAAGCCGCCAGTTGACGGTTTGGCCGTTTGTTCAGCGTTTTCGCCTTCAACGCTATGCCATACCTCGGTGGTACTTTTAAACAGTAAAAATAGGCCACCGAAGAATAAAATCAAATCGCGGCCAGAAATACTTTGTTCAAAGACGACAAAGAGCTCTTTGGTTAAGCCCATCACCCAAGAAATGGATAGTAATAATAAAATTCGCGTGATCATGGCTAATCCCAACCCTAGGGTACGCCCTAACTTTTGTTGGGTTTTGGGCAGGCGCGCGACCAAAATCGAGATAAAAATAATATTATCAATTCCCAACACAATTTCTAAGGCGGCTAGGGTAATGAACGCGACCCAAATTTCGGGATTAGTTAGCCATTCCATTTCAGGTTACTCATTGTCAGCTAAGGGAAGCGGACCGTTGGCACCACGCCAGCGGCGAATAATTTTTTGAAAAAATAAGCTATTAGGAATTTGCAGTAAGGCACCAGCATTACCTTCGGAAATATCTTCTAGGGTGGTGTAGAGCATATTAATAGCTACCACGCGCCCTTTAACGCCAGGCTTTTCTGCACTTTCTAAGACTTCCACATAGTCGCCAATCCGAAACGGGCCAACGGTAAAAATTAGTGCTGCACAGAGTAAATTCGAGAGCACACTCCAAGCGGCAAAAAAAGCAATGGCAGCAACGGCGACAAATCCGGTGAGTGCGGTCCAGAGCGCGTTGGCAGAAACCCCTAAGCGTTCCAAAATGAGCATAAAGGCACTACCGAGAATCAGCCAGCGAATGGCCCCACGCAGTGGCAGTAGCATGCTGGGTGGCATGTGATAACGCTCGGCTATGCGAGTGAAGGCGCGAGTTAAAATTCGTTGAATCAACCACGCCATCAGAATAATAAATAAAATTCTGCCACCAGGAATTAAAATGCCTAGCCAATCATTAGCCCAGACTTGAAAAGTCTCATTCATTCAGCTGTCTCCAATTGTTGCTGTAGCTCCTCTAATTGCTCAAGGCATTCGAGCCACGCCAGTTCGAGTTGTTCCGCTTCAGCTTTAAATTTAGCCTGCTCAGCGAGGCAGGTTTTAAGTTGATCCTTGGCTGCAGTTTCGTAGATTGATGGATTAGCTAATTGCTGCTCAATTCGCTGGAGGTGATTTTGGGTTTGATCCAGCTGCTGTTCTAACTTATCGGCTTGCTTGCGATAAGGCGCTAGTTGTTGGCGTAACGCAGCAGCTGCTTGACGTTGGGCTTTTCGATCAATTTTATTGCTTGCCTCAGTGGAGGCCACACTCGCTGGACTGAGCTGCTGTTGTCTGAACTCTGCCAGCCAGCGACTGTAGTCGTCTAAATCACCGTCGAAGGCTTGAACTCTACCATTAGCCACTAAGTACAGCTCATCGATGGTACTTTTGAGTAAATGACGATCGTGGGAAACCAGTAATAGCGCGCCTTCAAAAACTTGCAAAGCCATACTGAGGGCTTGGCGCATTTCTAAGTCAAGGTGGTTAGTTGGCTCATCTAGCAGTAGTAAATTAGGTTTGCCCCAAGCAATTAAAGCGAGGGCTAAACGGGCTTTTTCACCACCAGAAAAGTTGTGAATTGCCTGATCGCAGCGTTCGCCCCTAAAATCAAAACCACCTAAAAAGTCTCTAAGGGTTTGTTCGCGCTCACTGGGTGCGAGACGCTGTAAATGCAATAGCGGGCTAGCCTGCATATCTAAGGCATCCAGCTGGTGTTGAGCAAAGTAGCCAATTACCAGGTTTTCACCCAGCGTGAGTTCACCGCTTAATAGCGGCAGCTCTTGCACCAGGGTTTTAATCAGGGTGGATTTACCTGCACCATTAGGACCTAACAGGGCAATGCGTGCTCCAGGCACTAACTGTAATTGAATTTGCTGCAAAATAGTCTGCTGACCATGCCCCAGATCGGCATGCTTGAGACTTAGCAGCGGCATTGAGATTTTATCAGCTTCACGAAAACGAAAGTTAAACGGAGAGTCTAAGTGTGCGGGAGCTAAGGCCTCCATACGCTCTAGGGCTTTGACGCGGCTTTGGGCTTGCTTGGCTTTGCTGGCTTTGGCTTTAAAGCGGCGAATAAAATCTTCCATGTGCGCGCGCTGGGCTTGCTGTTTTTCAAAGGCTTGCTGTTGTTGCACGATGCGTTCGGCACGGGCACGCTCAAAGGCCGTATAGCCACCGCGGTACAAAATCAGCTTTTGTCGTTCAAAATGCACGATGTGATTGACTACGGCATCTAAAAAATCGCGGTCGTGGGAAATCAACAATAAGGTGCCAGGGTAACTTTGCAGCCAGCTTTCTAACCATAAAATAGCGTCTAGATCTAGGTGGTTAGTAGGCTCATCAAGTAGCAGCAAATCTGAGGGGCACATCAAAGCCTGGGCTAAGTTTAAGCGCATTCGCCAGCCCCCTGAAAAACTACTAACTGGGCGTTCCATTTGCGCCTCAGTAAAACCTAAGCCAGCCAGTAGTTTGCGGGCTCTAGAGTCAGCGGTGTAGCCTTGCAAGGCGTCAAAGCTGGCATGCAGCCCAGCGAGGGCTAAGCCATCGGCATTTGCCTCTGCGACTTGCAGTTGCTGTTGCACTTGGCGCAGCTCAGTATCACCGTCTAACACATAATCAATAGCACTACGCTCAAGGGTATCGACTTCTTGCTTCATATGAGCAATCCGCCAGTCAGCGGGTAAATCACAATGGCCAGCATCAGCCTGTAATTGACCACGCAGCAAAGCAAAGAGACTGGATTTTCCCGCCCCATTGGCTCCAATCAGGCCTAGTTTATGACCGGGATGGACGGTCAGTGAGGCGTCTTCTAGTAAGCGCAGTGGTCCGCGCTGTAGCGTCAGCTGATCAATTCGAATCATGAAAATACTCGTCGTAGAGTCAACCAAAGGCACCTAAGGGTGCCTTGGTAAAACTGAATTTTATCGAAAAAATAAATCCTGAGCTACAGGCGTAACCCCGTAGTTAGGCGAGTGACTAAGCTTTACGCAGAATCAGTAAGAGACTGAAAAGAGCGATTAAGCAGAAACTAAAAAAGCTTAGTTGAGCGAGGTTAAAGCCAAAAAAAGTCCAATCAATTTTGGCGCAGTCAGCTGTGCCATGTAAGGTTTTGTTAATCACATCAATTAAAGGAAATGCTTGAATCATATAGTCCATGGAGGGCAGGCAAGCAGGTAACTCATCAGCTGGTAAGGTTTGCAGCCACATTTGTCGTCCAGCAGTTGCCATACCTAAAGCACTAACCACTAATGTGCCCGCAGCATAGAGTTTACGACCTAAGGCTGCGGGATTATGCAGCGCTGCAATGAAAAAAATCAGACCTAAGGTAAATACTTCAATTCGTTGCACATAACATAATGGGCAAGGCTCTAAACCCACCACATATTGCAAATAATAGGCCCCAGCGATCAGGCCGCAGCAGCCTAGAAGACCAAGGATAAATAACGGGCGAAACGATGTGCTCATAAGGATAACCAGCAGGGATATAAGCGCCTTATCCTAGCGGTAAGAATAAGGCGCTGACAAGTTATTAAGAATCGGAGGGGGCCGGTAGTTGTTGGCTGCCTGCAGTAAGCTGCAAGCCTTCGCTGAACAGCTGATTACTGCGCTGAGTTTCACCTAGCTCACCGAGCAACTGTGCTAGCTCGACACAGGTCTGTGCTTGACGGGCATGCTGTAGGCTACGTTCAAAATAGTCTTTAGCTTTACCCCATAACTGATTTTTTACACATAAGCGGGCTAAGCAGCGTAATAAAATAGGATTGTTCGGTTGTTGTGGTAACCAGCTTTCTGCTAACTGTAGTTGTTTAGCGAGATCCGAGCCTGGAATACGGCCATAGAGTTCGATTAAACGATTATTTAATGACTGTTTAAGGGCTTGGCGTAGTAGCTGTTCAGCTTCGTTACTGGAGCCTAAACGATGTAGCTCAAAGCTGTAAGCCGCTAAGATTGCAGGATCATGACGTAACGAGTTAGAGAGCTGTTTCCATGCCTGTTGCAGTTTTTCGCGCGCAAGTTGTTGATCACTTTCTAACTCACAGCTTTGCTCAATCCGCCCAATCCAGGCTTTGCGCTCTAGCTCATCGAGCTGCTCTGGGGTCATGGTTTTAGCTTTACGTAGCGCTGGCAGTAAAGATAAAACCGTTGGCCAATCTTCTTGGATTTGCAGGACATGCTGCAATCGCTCTAAGACTTCTTTGTTGGTAGGGTAATTATGTTGCATGGCCATTAGCGTTTCCTGGGCAGCAAAACGATCATCCCTATACCATTGCAGCTCAGCATGGGTGAGTGCTACTGCTAGTTCGGCTTTTGGCTGGCGAGCGAGGGCTTGCTCTAAATAGCTTTCAGCCTCTTCAGAGTGACCTAGGCGCTCAGCGGCTTGGGCCGCGCCAAGTAGATAGACTAAAGGCTGTGGGTTATCACGGGCTGCTAGTTTTAAGTGGCGGAGAGCCGTTTCCCAACGACCTTCAGCTAGTTCAAGCATACCTTTTTCGGCCGCAATGCGAGCGCGACGACGGCGATTGAGGCTCGACCAAGGGTTTAAAACACCAGCAGAAATTAGCAACATAGTGAGTAACAGTCGTATGGCATATAGCGCTACACCAATAACCGCTAAAATAGCTAAAAAGACCCACAAACTGGACTCAAAACGATAACCTTTCCAAGCCAGCAGAACATAACCGGTGTGTTGGGTCATCATCACGCCAACGGCTGCGGCAATCACGATGGCGAGTAAAATAAATAAATAGGCGCGCTTCATAATTAATTAGCCTCTTGTTCAGTGGCTGCTTTAGGTTGTGCCCGTTGCTGAATATAGGTTTGCAGTGTGTGGATTGCGGCAGAAAGGTCAGGCATTTTCTGATTGACAGGTTGTTGGCTAAGTTCTTGTACCTGATTGCGTAAGGCTTGAGCAGGTTGATCTTCAGCGCTAAAAAACTCATCAATAATAGCTGCGGTTTGCTTGAGAGCGCCCTGATAGACCTCGGTTTCACCGTTTAGAGCGGCCCATTGCGCTTGTTCCAGCGCTAAGCTAAGGGATAGACGAACCTCAGTTAAACTTTTGCCGGCCAGCAGCGGCTTCAATACTTCACCGGTTTCAGTGCTGATGCGCACATATTTAGCCATTTCATCTTGCCATTCTTCCCAGCGTGTCGGTTGCTTAGTGGCTGATTTGGGGGCATCGGCTTGAAATTCAGGCAGAGCTGAAACCAAACTTTTAGCTTGGTCGCGTAGTGCACCTAAGCGCACAAATAAACCGGTACGATCCAATTTAGCTAGGCTATCTAGCTGGGTTAGATTTTTTGCTAGCGCTTCACGGGCGGCAAAGGCAGCAGGATCATTTTGGCTGTAGAGGATTTGATCTGCACCATCAATCAACACTCGAGCACTGCTAACATCTTGGAGGGCAGACAAACGTAAGCTGGCCATCCGTAATAAGTGCTCAGCTTCAGCTAAGCGCCAGTCTTGGCGACTTGAGCCTAATGCTAACTCGACCCGTTCCGCTAGTTTTTGCTGATCAGCTTGTAAGTGCGCCACTAGTTGACGCTCTTTGGCTAGCGCGTCGGCTTTAGGTAATGCGGCTAAGCGTTGCTCGAGCAGGCTCTGCTGCTCTGCTAATTGATTGTTTAATCCATCAATCGCTGTTAGCGCACTGTGTAACTCTGACTGTAGTTGTACAGTGCTGTCTGCTGGGTTTGATTGGCTTAAGCCCCAAGCCCCCAAGCCTAGACCTAAAATCGCGATGACTAAAGCGGCGCTGGCGAGGCCTTTAGCTGACTTTTCCGTGCTCTGAGTGGTTGCAGCGCTAGGTGCAGTATGAGCAGTGGTTGATTGCGAGCCAGTTGCATCTTTGCTGGAATGATTCGAGGCCGTCGCTGCAGTAGGCGCTTGAGCTGGCTTGGTTTCAGAATTAGGTGCTTGGCTCATGGCTTAATCCTTGTTCTTTAATAAAGATGAAGAGTGGTGCAGTGCGGCAATTAGTTTTTGGTTGCTTGCACCCTGACAATTAATAACCTGCTGCGCGCCTGCGTGTTTGGCGGTTGTCGCAACACGTGCACTGGGCACAAAAAGTGGCATGGCTTGCAGGAGGTTCCATTTATCTGCTGCTAACTTTAGCAAATTTAGTAGGCTTTGCTCACTACTAACGGCAATTCCATTGAGTTGCTCTTGGTTGATACGTTGAATTAACTCATCGGCTGCATAGTCAGGCAGATAGCGCTGATAAATCGGTAAAAAATCCACCTGTACTTGCTGCGCTTTTAACGTATTAGCTAAAAACTCACGCCCCGTACTACCGCGTACAATCAGTACCCGTGGCTGTACTGCTTGGGTTAGCGACTGTTGAAAGCTAGGTAGGGCCAGCAACGCTTCACTGTCATCCCCGTCATGGGGATCAGGCCAGTGCGTGACAAGTCCTTGTTGTTGCAGAATCTTTCCCGAAGCCGCGCCTACGGTAAACCAAGTTGGGTGTAGCGGTGGCTGCACCCAATAACGATCTAAGCGCTCAAGAATTAAGCGAGCAG
Organism: Thiopseudomonas alkaliphila; assembly: GCF_001267175.1. Taxonomy (NCBI): domain Bacteria; kingdom Pseudomonadati; phylum Pseudomonadota; class Gammaproteobacteria; order Pseudomonadales; family Pseudomonadaceae; genus Thiopseudomonas; species Thiopseudomonas alkaliphila. Next base: position 2,225,136 of record NZ_CP012358.1, read on the forward strand.
CGGGTTTGCTGACCACCACAATGGCGTGATATTGATCTAGATTTAGCAATAGCGCGCGCTGCGCGGCTGTTTCAGCCAGTTCGCGCATGGCCAATAACGGCAAGCTGCTGCTATAAATTTGCTGCTCAGCCAGCTGCGCTGCTAGCAGAGCGCAGTCGGCAGCGGGCCGAGTGATCAATAAGCGCCATGCACTCATGGTGTTTCAGCGTCCTGATAAACTGCGGCTAAAATCTCGCCTGCGCCTTGGCTGAGTAAGTCTTCAGCGACCTGCACCCCCAATTGACTGGCTTGGGTGCGTGGAGCACGGGCTTGGGCCATCAGTAACTGACTGCCATCGGGCTGACCGACCATACCACGCAACCATAGTTGATCTTGTTCGAGTACGGCATAGCAAGCGATAGGCACTTGGCAGCCACCATTAAGATGCGTGTTTAGGGCACGTTCGGCGGTGACTCGATCAGCAGTATCGGGATCATGTAGCACAGCTAATAGTTGATGCAGTTCGTCATCATCGACGCGGCACTCAATACCTACCGCACCTTGGCCGCCAGCTGGAAGGCTATCTTCAACCGATAAATAGCTGCGAATCCGCTCAGCAAAGCCTAAACGCAGTAGACCCGCTGCAGCTAAAATAATGGCGTCGTACTCTCCCGCATCCAATTTGGCGAGACGGGTATTCACGTTGCCACGTAAAAAATTAATGGTTAGATCGGGGCGAAGTTTTAGTAGTTGGGCTTGGCGGCGTAAGCTGGAGGTGCCGACAATACTGCCTTGGGGCAGCTCGTCTAATGAAGAAAAATTATTGGAAACAAAGGCGTCGCGTGGATCTTCGCGCTCACAGATGCAAAATAACCCCAAGCCTTCAGGAAAATGCATAGGTACATCTTTCATTGAGTGCACAGCAATATCTGCCCGGTCTTCGAGTAACGCCAGCTCTAACTCTTTAACAAATAAGCCTTTACCGCCAATTTTCGCCAGCGGTGAGTCCAGTAGTTGGTCACCGCGACTAACCATAGGGACTAAGCTAACTTTAAGATTCGGGTGAGCTTTTTCTAACTCACTTTTAACAAATTCGGCTTGCCACAAAGCAAGCGCACTTTTACGAGTAGCAATACGAATTTCACGAGATGACATAGTTAAACATCCAATCCAAACAGTTCGGTGCGGCACAGCATGACACTCAAGGTCACACAACTAAATAAAGGATACAAGAATCACGAATGATAACAGGCAGCGCCAACGAATGCCGGATTCTTGTTTAACTGCCGTGCTCTTCAATGGCTTTACGGACTGCGCTGGCATGTCGGCGGCTAACATTTAATGGGTGGTCTAGCCCTTTAAGGTGAATTTGTAAGGCGTTACTGCTGGTTCGCTCTAGACGTTGAGCAGCATCTAAGTTAATCAGTGCATTGCGATGGATGCGTAAAAATTGATCACCCAGTTCTTCTTCTAAGAACTTTAAAGAGTCTTCGATCAGGACTTCTCCTTGGGTATGAATGACTGATACATACTTATTATCGGCAATAAAACAAATAACTGACTTAATGGGAACTAATTCATTGCCTTTGTGGGTTCTAGCTGAGATGTGAGTTCGTCCATGTTCTGTTGTAGTTTTGTTCTGTTTATTGAGTCGTAGTCGAATAAATTTAGCCGCGTTATCTAACGCCTTGTTTAGTTGCTCTAACCGGATAGGGGTAACTAGATAGCCTTCAGCGCAGGCATCAAAGGCTTGTAAGGCATACTCATCATGCGCTGTATAGAAAATAACAGCAGGGGGAGGGTTCAATTGTTTAAGTTGCGCGGCTGTTTCTAGTCCAGAAAGTCCTGAAATGTTGAAGTCTAACAAGACAACTTCAGGCACATATTGTTTAGCGAGATCAATGGTTTCTTGGCTGTTTCTAGCCTCTTTAGTCAAAACGTTATAGCTGTTGAACTGCTTTAAAAGGCGCAATAACCGCTCTTTTGCTAGAGGGGCGTCGAGAGCAATTAATACATTCATCATGATTGGATTCTCAGTCGGTTAAGGCATGGCTTGGTCTTTTTGAGCAGGCTTAATTTATGCACGAATCAAAAGGATTATTAGTAGCTAGCAGCATGTATAAGTAGCATTAAGCAAGGCTATTGCTCACACAAACTGGTTAATCACAGGTCAAAATATTGGCGCTTAAAGCCTGTAGGTGTCTTGCTTGAGACTTCCTTTTTGTTGGCTACGATGAGATAGCTTTAGCAATATAATCTTTGTTTTTGTTGATCGTTAAGTGTGCATTTAAACGATGCTGTTCAATAGTAGATAGCTTTAAGTCAGTGAGAGTTCCTGAGGCCTAGGAATAGAAGAACTGAGCAATAACACTTTTGAGTGTAGGGCCTAAGTTTTTTTAGGCTGTTTGAAAGCGTTATAGCGAGGCTAGCTATAGAAGGTTACACTCGAAATGGTTTGTACGTAAGGTAGAATGTGCTATCCAATTTAGGTGACTTGCATGCATAAAGATACAGCTCCTATTGACCCCGTTATTGGCGAGCTAACTACTCGTGAACTAGCTGATATAGGGCCTGGTCTATCCTCCAAGTGGTCTAGAGGTGGGACTAAGAAGAGGGGAGTGTACTGGCTTGCTGGGGGCCTTATACTGATAAGTGTTTGCATTGGGTTTTATTGGCAGCAACAAAGCATTAAACAGTTAAAGCAGTATTTACTTAAGGCAGAAAAAATAACACAGCAGAGACATGCGGTTGATGAAGAGCAATTCGCGTTGACTATTCAACAAGCTACGGCAAAACTGCAGTTATTGACATCACATTTAAAACAATTGAAACAGCAATTTGTAATGCAAGGGCAACAATATACCGTCATGCAGCGAGAGTTAACCTTGCTTAAAAATCAACAAGCGGAACATGCCTCTTTGGGGATTAGTCTTTCTAAGTTAAAGCAGCCATTTGCAGAGCTGAAAGCTGAGCAGTTAGAAATACAAAAAAAATTAGCTCAGTTGCAGCAGTTATATGAGCAGCAACAAACTGAGCAAAAGAGTAAACAGGAAGCGATGCAAGAGTTAGCAGACTCTTTGAGCAGGCAACAGTTGTTTCTATCAGAGCTCAAGAGGCAGCAGACAACACTTAGCGTAGATATAGCAGACTTCTCGTCGTCTCATGTCGAGCAGCAAGCTTTAGTGAATCGTATTTTAAAGATAGAGCAGCAGCTAGAAAAAGCATTGCAAGAGTCGCAAAGTCATGCTGATTTAGCCTCATTAAAAGCGGATAATTTGTGGCTTAAAATGGAGTTTGAGCAGTTACAGGCTCAGCATAAAAAAAGCTTGGACTTAGAAAAAGTAATCATGAAACAAGAGTTTGATGCTTATAAGACGCAGTTCAATCGACGCTTGTCTGAGCTTGAGCGCAATCAGTGATTGAGCGGATTTACTTTGCCACGGCATTCCGACATCACACGTTCAATACAGTGTATTAGTACGTTTATTTCTTGATTAATCTCGCCGCCCGGTTTTTTAAGTAAAGCTTCACAGAGTTTGCATTGCGCGCGCAACTGAGGGACTCCACAATATTTGGTAGCGCCATGTAAACGATGTATACGTTCCAGTAAATTGTCGCGCTCGCCTTCAGCTAGAGCTTGTTGAATATAATCACGATCAGCAGGCAATGAATCTAGTAATAACTCTAATAAGTCCAAAGCTAACTTTTTACGCCCCCCAGCTAGTTGAATGCTTTCTGAGAAATCAAACACAGCAAGTTGTGGCGTATGATTGGTTGCTGCAGTTTTTGATAGTGCGATATCGGTTTGAGCTGTGTGTGGCTGAGTGATTAGATGGCCTGTCCAGGTTAAAATAATTTGAATTAATGTTTGTTCATTTACAGGCTTAGTAATAAAGTCATTAAAGCCACGTTGTTTTAAGTCTCGGCGTTCTTCAATAAATGCATGGGCGGTGACTGCCACAATAGGAGTCGGTGAGCGGTTTGCTTCTGTTTCCCAAACGCGCATTTTGTGCATAGTTTGTTTGCCATCCAAGCCAGGCATTTTAATATCCATGAGGACTAAATCTGGAGTATTACTCTTGAAGGCTTCAAATGCTGACCAGCCATCACTAAAGCTGAGGACGTTAAGATGCATTTCTTGTAGCAGTGTGCTAATAAAAGTTAAGTTGGCTGCATTGTCATCGACACACATTATAGTGATAGCGTTAGTGGTTAACGGCTTTATTTGACGGCTTGTTAACTTGTGAGTTAAGAGCGGACTGGAGTGTTGATGAAACAGCTGCTGGATCTGACGTAAGGCAACAGGTTTATGAAAAATTTGTGCCGTATAGTCTGATAAATGCTGTTGATAGACCTCTAACTCAGTAGTTGAGCAAATGAGTAGGGTAAAACAATGCTCTGCTTTTAACGTGTCTAAATAATCTTTTAATAGATATGGAGAATGCCGACGCGTATTGACTGATAAAATTGCGTAGCGGATGGGAGAGGTACTCTTTTTAGAGTCTTGAACCTGTTGCACAAGATGTTTTAAATCATCAGCAACCATAGGTGTTAGTCCCAGCTCTTTTAGCTGTAAATGAAGGCTCTGTCGCGCTAATAAATGCTCTTCGAAAGTAATCACACAATCGTTCTCTAAGTGTGAGAGAAGAGTAGGTTCTGCGTCTGATAAAGACTTTTTAAGTGGTAAGGTAAACCAGAACTCTGAACCAATATTCGCTTGGCTTTTAACCCCAATAGCGCCTCCCATTTGCTCAATGAGATGCTTTGAAATGCTTAAGCCTAATCCTGAGCCCTGCGCATGATGGGGCATGTTGCTATGTACCTGCTTAAAGGCTTCAAATAAGCTTTTTAGCTCGCTTTCTTGCAGGCCAATACCCGTATCTTGTATACAAAAGCGGATTAATGAGGTGTCCCCTTGTTCCTCTTCTAGCATGACGCGTATTGCTACATGCCCCTCATGGGTAAACTTAATAGCATTACTGATTAGGTTAGTCAGTACTTGCTGGAGTCGTAGGGGGTCACCAATAAAACTATTAGGTGTGTCTTGATAAATGAGCTGAATGAGTTCTAATTGTTTCTCATGAGCGCTGGTGGAAAGTAGCATCAAAGTGTCATGTAAAATATCTCTTAAACTAAAGGGCATATTTTCAAAAATAACTTTGCCTGCTTCAAGACGTGAAAGATCTAGTACCTGATTTAGAATGCCTAGTAAGTTTTCGGCTGAGGTCTGAATGGTATCCAGGTAGTTCATCTGTCGACTAGATAGCTCACTTTTTTTCAAGAGGCTAGTAAAGCCTAAAATACCATTGAGCGGGGTGCGAATTTCATGGCTAATACTGGTTAAAAATTCGGTTTTAATGCGACTGGTCTCTACGGCTTCTTTACGCGCTTTATTCAACTCAATATTTTGTATTTCAATGGTTTCAAGGTTGTGGCGAATATCTAAGGTTGACTGTTCAATGCTATTTAGCATGTCTTCTTGCGCATCTTGAATTGCAATAAACATTTGATTGAGCTTTTTAGCTAGTTGGTCTAAGTCAGGGCACCCCACAGGAGCAATACGCGTACTAAGGTCTCCAGCACTAATTTGTGAGATGTTATGAGTAATAGCGCGTAATGGCTTAATCATTTTTTCGGCAAAGCGTGCAGCAAGAAAGCCTGAAATGGCAAGGCCTAGCAAAATGATAATTAAAGTAATTAGGCCAATACGATAGCTATCTAGCAAAGTAGCTATATGTGAAACTTCGAGCTCTAGCCAGCCTAGAGGTTGGTCTATAGGAGCTGCGCTTAAAGGTTCGGTGTGGAGTGGGTAAATCGGTAAAATCAGCATTGAATATTGATAGCCGCTTACAATTTGTAGGCTACTACTGTAATAGCTGGTTTTATGCTGAGTGGCTGGACCTACTTTAACAATGGGGTTTCCATGGGCATCATGAAAGTGAACAGCGCGCACATCATGATTACCTAATATCTGTTGGGCTAAGATATGTAAGGTTTCAGTATCTTTCTGGGCTAATGCTACATTGCTTAATCGAGCGGTTTGCTCAGCAATAATGTAGGAGCGCTGCATTAATTGGGCTTCTGCTTGATTAACCAGCATCCAAATAAAGCCAACACCTAGGCTCATAGCTAGTAAAGCAGCAGGGAGTAAAGTGAAATACAGTACACGACTTTTGAGATTCAAGCGGCTGAGCACAGACTTATTCCTAGTTGCGACTAAATGAGATAAAATCAAGGTGTTTATACGGTTTGGTTATAAGTGGCCGATAAGTGACATTATCAGTTAAAGCAATTAGGCGGTATTATGCCTGAATTATTTATTAGCAGATTTAGAAATCGACCATGAAAACTACCTATCCTACCGTAGCCGACTATGTGGGACAGACCCCTTTAGTGCGTTTGCAGCGCTTGCCAGGTCAAACCAGCAACACCTTATTAGTAAAGTTAGAAGGTAACAATCCTGCAGGATCAGTTAAAGATCGTCCTGCGTTGTCGATGATTGAGCATGCAGAGCGTGCGGGTAACATTGCACCGGGGGATACCTTAATTGAAGCCACCTCAGGCAATACAGGGATTGCCCTAGCAATGGTGGCGGCAATTAAAGGTTATCGTATGGTGTTAATCATGCCGGATAACTCCACTGCCGAGCGCAAAGCTTCAATGAGTGCCTACGGTGCTGAGTTGATCTTGGTTGAAAGTATGGAAGCAGCGCGGGACTTAGCCCTAGAGATGCAAGCTAAAGGGCAGGGTAAGGTGTTAAATCAATTTGCCAATCCGGATAATCCATGCGCGCATTATCTGAGTACTGGCCCTGAAATTTGGCAGCAAACCGACGGGCAGATTACCCACTTTATTAGCTCGATGGGCACCACTGGCACCATTATGGGGGTGTCGCGCTATTTAAAAGAACAAAATCCACAAGTACAGATTGTGGGTTTGCAACCCACCGAAGGGGCTTCTATTCCAGGTATTCGCCGCTGGGCTCCAGAGTATTTGCCAGAAATTTTTGAGCCAGCACGGGTAGATCAAGTGGTCGATATGAGCCAAGAGCGTGCTGAAGAGTGTATGCGTCGTTTAGCTCGTGAAGAAGGCATCTTCTGTGGCGTATCTTCTGGTGGTGCGGTTGCTGCTATGCTCGACTTATCCGAACAGCTAGAAAATGCAGTGTTGGTGGCGATTATTTGTGATCGTGGTGACCGTTATCTATCCAGCGGTTTATTTGCATGAGTCAGGGTAAAGGCGGTTTACGCTTTCAGCCAGCAGGTGGCGCTAGGCAGGCCAAAATACCCGTGGGGAAAAAACAAACGTTGCGCATTGAGCGCTTAGCCCACGATGGCCGCGGAATCGCTTTTGAGCAAGGGCGTACGTGGTTTGTAGCTGGCGCTTTGCCAGAAGAGCAGGTGCGAGCTGAGGTCTTAGCGGTGCGCAGTAAGGTTGTTGAGGCCAGAGCGGATCAAGTGTTAGCGGCTAGCCCGCAGCGTCAGGCTGCTTTTTGTCCACACTATGGCGTCTGTGGCGGCTGTACCTTGCAGCATTTATCCAGTGAGCAGCAGCTCATCTTTAAACAGCAAGCAGTACAGGAGTTATTGGCGAAAGAAGGGCTACAGCATTTGCCTTGGCAGCCAGCTATTACTGGGGCGGCTCAAGGCTATCGACGAAGAGCGCGGATAGCCTTGTATTTTTCACGTAAAACGCGTCAGCTTCAGGTTGGGTTTCGTGCTCTAGGCAGCACGCAGATTATCGCGATTGATAATTGCTCGATCTTAGAGCCAGCACTGCAGCAGCTATATCAAGCCTTGCTGCCGATATTACAGCAGCTAAAACAGCCAGAAGTATTAGGTCATTTAGAGCTATTTAGCGGTGATCAGCTGGCATTCTTTTTACGTTTAGTTAAGCCCTTAGCTACTGCTGATCAGCAGCAACTAGAGCAGTTCGCTAAGCAGCAGCGCGTGCAGTTTTGGTGGCAGCTTGAGGCTGAACCAGTACTAGCTGCAGAGAGTGGATCCAGTCCTGATTTAAGCTTTGCTGTAGAGCCAGGCAACCTACATTTGCAGTGGCGTCCGGGGGATTTTATCCAAGTGAATGCCGAAGTGAATCAGCAGATGATTCAGCAGGCGCTGGAGTGGTTAGAGTTAACGCCTAACAGTAAGGTTTTAGATTTGTTTTGTGGGCTGGGTAACTTTTCATTGTCCTTGGCGCAGCGGGCAAAACAGGTGCTAGGTATTGAAGGGGCAGCGGCCATGGTGGCGCGTGCAGCAGACAATGCTGTACGCAATGGATTGACGAATGTTGAGTTTATTCAGGCAGATTTAACGCAGCCATTATCTGTGCAATTACATCGAGCCGACTTTGATCGCATCTTACTTGATCCGCCGCGAGAAGGGGCTTATGAGTTGGTGCAGTCGTTAGCCGAGTTTAAGGCAGCCAACATTGTCTATGTGTCTTGTAATCCAGCCACTTTAGCCCGAGATGCAGCAGTCTTAGTGCAGCACGGGTATACTTTGCACAAAATTAGCGTGATGAATATGTTCCCGCAAACGGGGCACATTGAAACCATGGTGTCCTTTCGCTTGTCCGAGCACACCTAGGGTTTATTTACTGAAAGACGAAACAGGATTGCACAGCTATGGTACAGGTGCGCGCAGATCAGCCTTTGTTGGCTAACGGGCGAATTGATTTATCCCGTTGGGTAGAGCAACTTTGCGAGTTTGATGACACTCTTGATCATCAAGCCTTGCTAGAGGCATGCGAGTTTGCCGAGCAAGTTGAGCATAAACAAGGCGCCAGTGATAAAAAGTGGAGTGAAGATAGCTCGAGCCTAAAAACTGGCTTAGAAATTGCGCAGATTTTAGTTGATCTCAAACTGGATCAAGAAACCTTAGTTGCTGGGATCTTGTACCGTGCGGTGCGTGAGGGCCAAGTGCAGCTAGCTGAAATTACCAGTCAGTTTGGCCCGGTAGTGGCTAAGTTGATTGATGGCGTATTGCGCATGGCAGCGATTAGCAACAGCATGAATCCGAAGGACTCAGTGGTACTAAATGCCCAGACTCAAGTCGAGAATCTGCGCAAAATGTTAGTCGCCATGGTGGATGATGTACGGGTAGCCCTGATTAAACTGGCAGAGCGTACCTGTGCGATTCGAGCGGTAAAAAATGCGCCAGAAGAAAAACGCTATCGAGTTGCCCGCGAAGTATTTGATATTTATGCGCCACTGGCCCATCGGTTGGGCATCGGTCATATCAAGTGGGAGCTGGAAGATCTTTCATTTCGTTACCTAGAGCCGGTGCAATATAAGCATATTGCCGGTCTCTTGCATGAGCGCCGAATTGACCGCGAGCAGTACATCAACGCGGTGATGGACGAGTTAAAGCAAGAGTTAGATAGCGCCGGCATTGAGGCTGAAATTAGCGGCCGAGTAAAGCATATCTACTCAATTTGGCGCAAAATGCAGAAAAAAGGGCTGCGTTTTAACGAAATTTATGATGTGCGGGCGGTACGGATTTTAGTCCCACAGGTACGTGACTGCTACACCGCGCTGGGCATTGTGCATAGTTTATGGCGCCATATTGCCCGCGAGTTTGATGATTACATTGCCAACCCTAAAGAAAATGGTTATCGCTCCTTACATACCGCTGTGATCGGGCCAGAAGGTAAGGTGCTTGAAGTGCAAATCCGTACCCAAGCCATGCATGAAGAAGCAGAGCTTGGTGTTTGTGCTCACTGGCGCTACAAAGGCACCGATGTGAAGGGCAATTCGGATCATTATGAAGAAAAAATTGCTTGGCTGCGTCAGGTGCTGGAATGGCATGAAGAGTTGGGTGACATTGGCGGTCTAGCTGAACAGCTGCGCGTAGATATTGAGCCGGACCGAGTGTATGTGTTTACGCCCGATGGTCATGCGATTGATTTGCCGAAGGGTTCTACTCCGCTAGATTTTGCGTACCGGGTACATACCGAAATTGGTCATAATTGCCGAGGGGCTAAGGTTAATGGGCGAATTGTACCGCTGACCTATAACCTGCAAACCGGTGAGCAGGTAGAGATTATTACCGGCAAAAATGGCTCTCCTAGCCGTGATTGGCTCAACAGTAACTTGGGCTATGTCAATACCAGCCGTGCTCGGGCAAAAATTGTCCACTGGTTTAAATTGCAAGATCGCGATCAAAACGTAGTGGAAGGTAAGCAAATGCTTGAGCGTGAGTTAACGCGATTGGCTTTGCTACCCGTTAACTTTGAGCGATTAGCTGAGCGCTGCAATTTAAAAAACAGTGAAGACCTGTTTGCCGCTATTGGTGCCGGTGATGTGCGGTTAACCCATGCGGTCAACTTAGCGCAGCAGTTAGTTGAGCCAAAAACGCCGACTGAGCCAGCGGTGCCTTTAATCCCACGTAAACCAACCCAGCATGCCGGTAGTAAAGATGAGGTGCGAATTGAAGGGGTTGGCAACCTGATGACGCAAATGGCGGGTTGTTGTCAGCCGCTGCCGGGGGATGGCATTGTTGGCTATATCACCTTAGGACGCGGCGTTACTATTCACCGCCAAGATTGCGCTACCGCTTTGTTACTTGCCAGTAAAGAACCTGAACGCATGATTCAAGTGAGCTGGGGCAGTGAGCCGGTACAAACCTATCCGGTGGATATTCAGATTCGTGCTTATGATCGTTCGGGCCTGCTGCGTGATGTGACGCAGATTTTACTCAATGAAAAAGTGAACGTATTGGCGATGCAAACCCACGTCAATAAAGAAGAAAACCGCGTGCAAATTCAATTAACCATTGAAGTATCAGGGTTAGATAGCTTGGCGCGCTTGTTGGTGCAAATAGATGGCTTGCCGAACGTGATCGAGGCTCGTCGTCAGCGTTCATCCTAGTATTTGATGAGTGAGAGAAAATAACCATGGCTTGTTTGTCTGCAGCCGAGCAGCGTTACCAGTTACAGGATTTGTTATATTTAATGCAGCGTTTACGGGATCCTGAGCACGGTTGCCCGTGGGATCTTAGGCAAGACTACGCCAGTATTGTGCCGCATACCTTAGAAGAGGCCTATGAGGTAGCAGATGTCATCGAGCGAGAGGCATGGAGTGAGTTGCCAGGCGAGCTAGGCGATTTGTTGTTTCAAGTGGTGTATTACGCCCAGTTTGCTAAAGAGCAACGGCGCTTTGAGTTTGCCGATGTGGTGCATAGCGTGACGGCAAAATTAGTACGCCGCCATCCCCATGTGTTTCCTGCAGGTACGCTGTATGGCGCGCAGGATGCGCCGCGTCTGAGCGAACGACAAATTAAGCAGCGCTGGGAGCAAATTAAAGCCGAAGAGCGTGCTGAGCGCGAAGCGCAGGCCGGCGAAAGAATTCCACAGCAGTTGTCCTTATTAGATGATATTCCTCAGGGGTTGCCTGCGCTTACTCGCGCGGTAAAATTACAAAAGCGTGCGGCCAGTGGTGGATTTGACTGGGACCAATTGCCCCCGGTATTTGCCAAGCTGCAAGAAGAAATCGCCGAGGTTGAGCAAGCAGTAAGAGCGCAGGATGCGACGGCAATTCAGGATGAAATCGGTGATGTACTTTTTAGTGTGGTTAACTTGGCTCGGCATTTATCGGTAGATCCTGAACAAGCCTTGCGTCAAGCGGGGAAAAAATTCGAGCAGCGTTTTCGTTCGGTTGAGCAGCAAGCAGAGGCGACAGGTAAACGCCTGAGTGATTTTTCTTTAGTTGAATTAGAGGCGTTTTGGCAGTTAGCCAAGCAAGCGCAGTAATACTATTTTTGGGTTGAGACAACGTTTATGAGTTCTTTGCGTGATCAGTTATTAAAAGCCGGTTTAGTGAATCAAAAACAGGCGAAACAGGCAGAAAAACAGCAGCGCAAACAGCAGCGCTTAGTTAAAAAAGGGCAGGCTGAAGCGGATGTAACAGCACAAGAAATGGCACGTAAAGTTCAAGAAGAAAAAGCCTTGCGCGATCAAGAATTAAACCGCGAGCAGCAAGAAAAAGCCGAATTAAAAGCACGGCGTGCACAAATTAAGCAGCTGATCGAAAGTGCGCGTTTGCCTAAGTTTGAAGGGGATGATTTTTACAACTTTGTGGATAACAAAAAAGTAAAACGCATTGCAGTAAATGAGCTGGTGCGCAATAAGCTCAGTAATGGCAGCTTAGCCATTGTGAGTCATGGCGGTGGTTATGAAATTATTCCCCGTGAGGCGGCCGAGAAAATCGAGCAGCGTGACCCGCGGCGTATCCTATTACTCAATACCGCCACCAACGAAGTAGAGGCGGATGATCCTTACGCTGACTATCAAATCCCCGATGATCTTATGTGGTAATCAGTGTGAATTGCCAAGGCAGCTAACAGTTGATCTAAGCCCGCATGGAGTATAAGGAAATAGCTTATTATTAATTAAGTTCTGCACGCTAGCTGCAGGCGAATAATGATAATGAGGAAAAAGGAGTGGTACGGATGAAGGTGAAAAGTCAATTAACGACTGCCTTTGCAGCCCTGTTTTTAAGTATTACTGCTGCCCATGGACTTGAGGGTGACGCTAAAGCTGGGGAGCAAACTGCGGCAGTGTGTGTCGCTTGCCACCAAGCAGATGGCTCGGGAATGAATATTTCCGGTGGTGAGTCTTGGCCAAAGCTTGCTGGCGTCAATGCCAATTATCTGTACAAACAACTGGTGGATATTAAGGCGGGTAAACGCCAAAGTCCGACCATGATGCCGTTTGTTGGCATGTTTGATGAGCAGCAGTTAAAAAATGTTTCTCTTTACTATAGCCAGCTGGCGCCTACTGCAGGTAAAGGTGGAGAAGATGCTAGCGATGAGCAGTTAGCCTTAGGTGAAAAGCTTGCAACCCAGGGCGACTGGGATCGTTATATTGTGCCCTGCAGTAGCTGTCATGGCCCCGATAACTTAGGAGCAGGCGATCACTTTCCTGCTATTGCTGGCCAGCATGCAGGCTATATTTCCGATCAGTTACGGGCTTGGAAAAGTGGTAAGCGCGATAATGATCCGCAGCATTTAATGCTCGCCATTGCTGAGCGGATGACTGATGCCGATATTGATGCCGTTGCCAAATGGTTGTCACGTCAACCAGCACAGTCAGCTAAGTAAGGGGGAATAACACGATGAGTAATGTATTGATTAAGCGCAGCTTACCCTTAGCCATTGCGGCCAGTGTTTTTAGTTTAGGGGTGTATGCCGCTGAAGCAGAGCCACGGATGCCGCTCAATATTCCGCAGCCTAAAGAAGGGGAATATGTACATGTACCGCCGACTATGGAAGATTTAGAAAAAGCGGATATGCACCCAGAGCTAAAGCGTGTCATTAAGCGTGGGCATGACTTATTTGTTAATACGCAACAGCTACGTGGCAAAAATGTATTTAACAATATGAACTGTAACAGTTGCCACATGGGAGAAGGTCGTTTGCCTTTCGCAGGACCCGTTTGGCCAGCGGCAGTGGTACTACCAAACTATCGTCCGAAAAATGACCATGTGAATAATTTAGAGGAGCGTATCGCGGGCTGCTTCTCCTACTCAATGAACGGTAAACCACCCGAGTACGGCAGTGACGATATGGTGGCGCTGGCGACCTATCATCAGTGGCTAGCCAAGGGGGTGCCGATTTATCAAGACGGTAAAACAATGTATGGTCGCGGCTACCCTAAGCTGCCTGAGCCAGAACAAAAAATGGATTATGAGCGCGGTAAACAGGTTTACCAAGAAAACTGCAGCATTTGCCATGCTGAAAATGGTGAAGGCTTGGTCCAGAATGAGAAAGTAATCTTCCCTGCGGTTTGGGGAGATGGCTCTTATAACTGGGGGGCAGGCATTGCGCGACATTTTACCCTGTCTTCTTTTGTGAAGCACAATATGCCTTTGGGGCGTCCTAATAGCTTGACTGATCAGCAGGCGTGGGATGTGGCTTATTACATTAATAGCCAAGAACGTCCTCAAGAGCCACGTTACACAGGGGATGTTAAAGAAACCCGTCAGAAGTACCTAGACACCTTCCATACTCATACCAATTATGGGCTAGAGGTCAATGGCAAGCTGCTAGGGGATCATGATAACGTGGGCGAGAAGGATTTCTTAAAACCTGATGCATTACGAGCACGTACTTATACTGCAGAATAAGTACTGATTTTACCGATAGCCTCTACTGGAAACAGTAGGGGCTTTTTTATTAAGTCTGAACAGCCTATTACACGAGGGTATTGCCCAAACGTTAAGCACAAAAAAGCCGACTTTAAAAGTCGGCTTTTTAGGAGTCACTTGAATTAAGCGGCTGCTTGAGCGAGCTGCTTAACGCGCTCGTTCAGACGGCTCTTATGACGAGCTGCTTTATTCTTGTGCAGAATGCCTTTATCGGCCATACGGTCGATAACTGGAACGGCTTTTTTATAAGCGTCCTGGGCTTTCTCTAAATCTTTAGCATCGATGGCTTTGATTACATTTTTGATGTAGGTGCGCACCATTGAGCGTAAGCTGGCGTTGTGGCTGTTACGCTTCTCAGCCTGTTTGGCGCGTTTTCTGGCGGAAGGGCTGTTGGCCACAGTCGAACTCCTCGAAAAACAATTGGAATAAAATTAGGTCGCAAATGATGCCTATAGTTTTACGGCAAGTCAAGCAACTAACTGGTTTTAGCGATAAAAGCGCTGGAGGCGAACTTTTATAGCGGCTGCATTGTACCTGAAACCTTGGCTGAATAAACACGTGCATGTGCTTATTTATCGATTTTTAGTGCACTTCGCCCTACAAGGGGCTGGTCGCTCTGCTAGCAAATGACTAAACTGACGCACTTCCGAGGAGGCGAGATTCAGCATGAGTGAAGCAATAATAAAGCAGCCAGCTAGCAGCGCAAAGGGCAGCGGTTTACTACGATCCAGTGCCATTGTCAGTGTGATGACCTTATTGTCACGGGTACTGGGCATGGTGCGTGACATGGTAGTGGCTGGCTATTTTGGTTCAAGTGCGGCGGCCGATGCCTTTTTTGTTGCTTTTCGGATTCCAAACTTTTTACGTCGTTTATTTGCCGAAGGTGCATTTGCTCAAGCCTTTGTTCCGGTGCTGTCCGAGTATCGCACTAAGCGTAGTTTGGCTGAGGTTAAACAGTTAGTTGATCGTACTGCAGGAACTCTGGGGTTGATTCTCACGGCACTGACTGCCTTGGGCGTGGTGTTGTCGCCCTATATTATTATGCTATTTGCTCCTGGATTTCGGGGCGAACCGGCCAAGATGCAGTTGGCTGGAGAGTTACTGCAGATCACCTTTCCTTATTTAATGCTGATTTCGCTCACAGCGTTTTGTGGTGGTATTTTAAATAGCTACGGCCGTTTTGCGGTGCCGGCGGTAACCCCAGTGCTACTTAATATCAGCATGATAGGTTCCACCCTGTTTTTAACCCCTTATTTTGCCGAGCCAATTATGGCACTGGCTTGGGGGGTGTTTATTGCTGGGGTGGCACAACTCTTATTTCAGATGCCTTTTTTATGGAAAATTCGCCTACTGCCCTCGCCTAAGGTGGTGCGTAAGGATGAAGGGGTAAAACGTATTCTGAGGCTGATGCTACCCGCACTATTTGGAGTAGGCGTCAGTCAAATTAACTTATTGCTCGATACGGTTCTGGCTTCGTTTTTAGAAACGGGCAGTGTTTCTTGGTTGTATTACGCTGATCGTCTTTCAGAGTTACCGCTCGGCGCCTTTGGCATTGCGGTCGGTACTGTAATTTTACCCGCCCTGTCGCGGCATCATGCCAGTGATAATCCTAAAGAGTTCTCGGCTACCATCGATTGGGCGTTGCGTATGGTGTTATTGGTGGGGGTGCCAGCCGCTTTGGCGTTAGGCTTTTTGGCTGAACCCTTAATTGCTACTTTATTTTTATACGGCGCCATGACACCAGGTGCAGTGACCCAGTCTGCGTTAGCTCTACAGGCCTATTCCTTAGGGGTGCTGACTTTTATGCTGATTAAAGTATTGGCCCCTGGTTTTTTTGCTCGCCAAGATATGAAAACCCCGGTACGGATTGCGATTATTTGCATGGTGGCCAATATGGTCTTTAACTTGATTTTGATTTGGCCGTTAAAGCACGTGGGGTTAGCAATGGCGACCTCGATGTCATCGGTGTTGAACACCGGCTTATTATTGTGGGGCTTATATAAAGCCAAGGTATTTATCCCACAGCCAGGTTGGAGTAAGTTTGTGCTGCAACTTATAGTTGCTTGTGCTGCGATGTTGGCCGTGATTCTTTGGTTAAATCAACCGTCAGCCCAGTGGTTTGCTTGGGGCTGGCAGCAGCGAACAGTGCAAGTCAGTATTTTAGTCGTCGCCGGAATCACCACCTTTGTTATTGCTCTTGCACTGATGGGGTTACGCCCACGGGATCTGCGACGTTAATGTTGCTGAGTGTTACTTAGCAGATTCTTGGCGGCAGATAGCTGCGAAAGGGCAGGGATTGTGGTTATAATCGAACATTTTTAGAGTTAAGTAGCCGTTATGCAGCTGATTCGCGGACTTCATAATTTACCGTCTTTTGCACAGGGCACTGTTGTCACTATTGGTGACTTTGACGGTGTGCATCGTGGGCATCAAGCGATATTGCAGCGGCTCAAGCAAACGGCACAGCAGTTGCAAGCACCTACTTGTGTATTGATTTTCGAACCCCAGCCACGGGAATACTTTGCGCCAGAGTCAGCCCCAGCCAGACTAACGCCCTTAGCTGATAAGCTACAGTTACTGGAGCAAGCGGGGGTCGACTATGTGGTGTGTATCGCCTTTAATGAACGTTTTCGTCAACTCAGTGCCGAGCAGTTTGTTGAGCAAGTATTAGTAACCGGCTTGCATGTACGCCATTTACAAATTGGTGATGATTTCCGTTTTGGCTGTGATCGAAGTGGCGATTATGCTTTTTTATTGCAGGCAGGTCAGCATTATCAGTTTAGTGTAGAGCCGACAGCGACAGTGCAGCATGCGCAGTTAAGAATTAGCAGCACCCGGGTGCGCGAAGCATTGGCCGCAGGCGATTTGGCTTTGACTGAGCAGTTGCTAGGGCATAAATACTGGATTAAAGGGCGGGTGCTACACGGTAAAAAACTAGGACGCACATTAAATGCGCCTACTGCTAACGTACAGCTCAAGCGTAAAAAAGCCCCATTACAAGGGGTGTTTTTAGTTAAAGCAACGCTAGATAATGGCCAGCATTGGCCAGCGGTAGCTAATATTGGCGTTAGGCCTAGCGTGGAGACTGATGGCTTGCCACACTTAGAAGTGCATCTGCTAGGATTTCAAGGCGATCTCTATGGTCAACGCTTACGTGTTGAGTTTGTACACAAAATACGCGATGAGCAAAAATTTGCTTCACTTGATGCTTTGCAGGCAGCCATTGCCTCAGATATTAAAACTGCAAAAGATTATTGGCAAAAATTTCATACTCTTTGATTGAATGACTTGGAAACAACATGACCGACTATAAAGCGACACTTAATTTGCCAGCCACCGCTTTCCCGATGAAAGCTGGCTTGCCAACACGTGAACCCAAAATGTTGGAGCACTGGGACAGTATTAATCTGTACCAAAAAATGCGTAAAGTTGGTGAAGGTCGCCCTCGTTTTATTCTGCACGATGGCCCTCCCTATGCCAACGGCAGTATTCATATTGGTCATGCAGTCAACAAAATTATTAAAGATATGATTGTGCGCAGTAAAACCCTTTCAGGATTTGATGCGCCCTATATTCCAGGTTGGGATTGCCACGGTCTGCCAATTGAGCACAAGGTTGAAGTCACCCACGGTAAAAATTTACCGGCAGATAAAACCCGTGAGTTATGCCGTGAATATGCCGCTGAGCAAATTGAAGGGCAAAAGCAAGACTTTATTCGTCTGGGTGTATTAGGTGACTGGGATAATCCCTACTTAACCATGGATTACGCTAACGAAGCTGGTGAAGTGCGAGCGTTGGCGAAAATGGTTGAAGGCGGCTTTGTCTTTAAAGGTTTAAAGCCAGTGAACTGGTGCTTTGATTGCCGCTCTGCATTGGCTGAAGCAGAGATTGAGTACCAAGACAAACAGTCTGATGCAATTGACGTGGGCTTTATCTGTGAAGACCAGGACCTACTAGCCAATGCTTTTGGCTTAAGTCAGTTAGACAAGCCAGCGCAAGTAGTAATCTGGACCACGACACCTTGGACCATTCCTGCTAACCAAGCGTTAAATATTCATCCAGAAGCTGAATATGCACTGGTGGATGTGGGTGATAAGTATTTATTACTGGCCGATGCGTTGGTTGAGCATAACTTAGAGCGCTACGGTTTAACTGGCACTGTGGTGGCGCGGGCTAAAGGTGAAGCCTTAGAAAATATTCGCTTTAAGCATCCTCTGTATGAGCGCTTTTCGCCAGCCTATCTTGCGGATTACGTTGAGTTAGATGCCGGTACCGGTATTGTGCACTCAGCGCCGGCTTATGGTGAAGATGACTTCTATACCTGCAAAAAGTACGGCATGACTAATGACGATATCCTCAACCCGGTGCAAAGCAATGGGGTTTATGTGGATGATCTGCCGTTCTTTGGTGGGCAGTTCATTTGGAAGGCCAATGCGAGCATTATTGAAAAGCTGCAAGAAAACGGTGCGCTACTTAAGCATCAACCGATTCAGCACAGCTATATGCATTGCTGGCGCCACAAAACCCCTTTAATTTATCGTGCCACGGCTCAGTGGTTTGTCGGCATGGATAAGCAGCCCAATGCAGGTGAAACGCTGCGCGAGCGTGCACTTGAAGGTATTGAGCAAACCGTATTTACACCTGCTTGGGGTAAGGCGCGTTTGCACAATATGATTGCAGGGCGTCCAGACTGGTGTATCTCCCGTCAACGTAATTGGGGGGTACCGATCCCATTCTTCCTGCATAAAGCCACCGGTGAGTTACACCCGCGTACGGTTGAGCTAATGGAAGCAGTGGCAGAGCGTATTGAGCAACAAGGGATTGAAGCCTGGTTTAAGCTTGAGGCAGAAGAGTTACTGGGGGCAGAAGCGGCGGATTACGACAAAGTGACCGATACGCTGGATGTATGGTTTGACTCGGGTACCACTCACTGGCATGTGCTACGTGGTTCGCATCCGTTAGGTCATGCCGAAGGCCCACGGGCTGACTTGTACTTAGAAGGTTCGGATCAACACCGTGGCTGGTTCCACTCATCATTATTAACGGGTTGTGCCATTGATGGCCATCCACCCTATCGTGGCTTATTAACCCACGGTTTCACTGTGGATGAGAAAGGCCACAAAATGTCCAAGTCATTGGGCAACGTGATTATTCCGCAGCAAGTGATTGATCGTTTAGGTGCTGATATTTTACGTTTGTGGGTGTCATCGGCTGACTACTCCGGCGAAATGGCAGTATCTGACACCATTTTACAGCGCAGTGCTGATGCTTATCGCCGTATCCGTAACACCGCACGTTTCTTGCTTTCTAACCTTAACGGTTTTGATCCCGCAACCGACTTGGTGCCGTTTGAACAAATGGTGGATTTAGATCGTTGGGTAGTGGACGCTGCAGCACGTTTGCAAGATGAAATTATCGAAGCTTATGAAGAGTATCGCTTCCATAATGTTTATCAAAAAGTGCATAACTTCTGTGTGCAAGAACTGGGTGGTTTTTACTTAGATATTATTAAAGACCGTCAGTACACCACGGGGGCCGATAGCTTGCCGCGTCGCTCGTGCCAGACCGCGATGTACCTTATTGCTGAAGCTTTAGTGCGCTGGATTGCCCCAGTCTTGGCCTTTACTGCAGAAGAAATTTGGCAGAATCTGCCAGGCGAGCATAACGAGTCCGTGATGCTCAGTACTTGGTTCGAAGGCTTAGCCCGTTTACCAGAAGGCGCTGAGCTAGACCAAGGTTACTGGCAGCAGTTGATGCAAGTTAAAACTGCAGTTAACAAAGAGCTAGAAAATCAGCGAAATGCCAAGGTTATTGGCGGTAACTTACAAGCAGAAGTCACGCTGTATGCAGCGCCTGAATTAGCAGAGCAGTTAACTAAACTGAGCGATGAGCTGCGTTTTGTGCTGATTACTTCAACTGCCAGCGTTGCATCGTTAGCCGAGGCACCGACGGAAGCTGTGGAGACAGAGGTTGAAGGGCTTAAGCTGCTAGTGAAAAAGTCTGAGCAGCCAAAATGTGGTCGTTGTTGGCATCACCGTGCTGATGTGGGAGTTAATGCAGCACACCCAGAGATTTGTGGGCGCTGTGTGGATAACCTCGAAGGCGAGGGTGAGGTACGTCACTATGCATAACCTAGGCACTGGGTTAAGCACCGTTCAAGGTGGCTCGTTATGAGTCGCCTTGGGCAGCTGGGCTGGTTATGGCTCACTATACTGGTGATTGCACTAGACCAAGTCAGTAAGCATTGGTTTGTGGCAAATCTTAGTCTTTACCAGCAGATTCCGGTGATTGATGATCTGTTTAGCTGGACTTTAGCCTATAACCGTGGCGCAGCTTTTAGTTTCTTAGCCGCGGAATCTGGTTGGCAGCGTTGGCTATTTGCTTTAATTGCGGTGGTTGTCAGCGGTGTCTTGCTGGTGTGGCTAAAGCGCTTAAAAAGTAATGAACGCTGGACAGCCATTGCCTTAGCCTTAGTGTTAGGTGGGGCCTTAGGTAATTTATATGATCGCGTGTTTTTAGGGCACGTGGTGGATTTTATTTTGGTCCACTGGAAAAACCAGTGGTATTTCCCCGCGTTTAATGTGGCCGATAGTGCAATTACCGTGGGAGCCTTGATGCTGATTGTGGATATCTTTAAAAAGCCACAGCCAGCTAACGAATTGGAGCAGCCATGAGCGAGCAACGTATTGGTCACGACAGTCAGGTGACGTTGCATTTTGCGTTAAAAATTGATGAAGGTAATGTGGTTGACAGCACCTTTGATAAAGACCCAGCAACCTTTAACGTTGGTGATGGCAGCTTGTTACCCGGTTTTGAGCAAGTATTATTTGGCTTGAAAGCAGGGGATAAACGTAGTTTCACTATTTTGCCCGAGCAAGGATTTGGCCAGCCCAATCCCCAAAACGTACAAGTTATGCCCCGTAGCCAGTTTACTGATATGGAGCTAGATTACGGCGTGTTGGTTATTTTCCAGGATGCCGCCCAAGGCGAGTTGCCAGGGGTGATTAAAGCGTTTGATGAGCAGCAAGTGACAGTAGATTTTAATCATCCATTGGCCGGTAAAGACATTACTTTTGATGTTGAAATTATTCATGTAGGTTCTAAAACTGCGTAAGGCGCAGGGTGAATTATGCAAATTAAATTAGCCAATCCACGGGGTTTTTGTGCAGGCGTGGATCGAGCCATTGAAATTGTTAATCGTGCGCTTGAAGTATTTGAGCCACCGATTTATGTACGTCACGAAGTGGTACATAACAAGTTTGTAGTCGAGGACTTACGTGAGCGTGGCGCCGTATTTGTAGATGAGCTGGATCAGGTGCCTGATGATCAAATCGTGATATTCAGTGCTCACGGTGTTTCAAAAGCGGTACAAGATGAAGCGATTCGCCGCGGTTTAAAAGTGTTTGACGCCACTTGCCCGCTAGTGACGAAGGTCCACTTAGAAGTGGTGCGCTATAGTCGTGATGGCCGTGAGTGTGTGCTTATAGGTCATGAGGGGCATCCTGAGGTCGAAGGAACTATGGGCCAGTATGATGCCAGTAATGGTGGCCGGATTTACTTAGTCGAAGATGAGGCCGATGTGGCCAAACTTGAGGTGGAGAATCCGGAGTCTTTGTGCTTTGTAACCCAAACCACCTTGTCAATGGATGACGCTAGTCGTGTGATTAATGCCTTACGTGAAAAGTTTCCAAGTATCACCGGGCCGCGTAAAGATGATATTTGTTATGCCACACAAAACCGTCAAGATGCAGTAAAGCAGTTGGCTGCTGAGTGTGACGTGGTGTTAGTAGTAGGTAGCCCCAATAGCTCAAACTCCAATCGTTTACGTGAGTTAGCCGAGCGTATGGGTACCCCAGCTTATTTAGTGGATGGTGCTGAAGACTTGGCCCAAGACTGGTTTGCAGATAAACAAAGTGTTGGTGTGACTGCTGGTGCCTCGGCCCCTGAAGTGTTAGTGCAAGGGGTGATTCAGCAATTACAGGCATGGGGCGCAAACATGGCGCAAGAGTTAGAAGGACGGCCTGAAAACGTTACCTTCTCGATGCCGAAAGGGTTACGTATCGTTGCTGTAGACTAGTGGCAATAGACTAATTGATTAAGGATTGAGCCGAAACTCACTTTATAGTGAAGCGATAAAGGTGCTGCTTAGGTGCCGGTTCAGTTCAGCAAAATGAGGAAGGGTTGTGAAGAAAGTCGTTATTAGCGGAACTGGTTTATATACACCAGAACAGAGCATTTCCAATGATGAACTGGTAGCAGCGTTTAATCAGTGGGTTAATTTATATAATCAAGAGCATGCTGAAGCCATTGAAAAAGGTGAGCTAGAGTCGGCTCGTGAGTCAAGCTCGGAATTTATTGAAAAAGCTTCAGGAATTAAAAGCCGCTTTGTGATCGACAAAAAAGGTATTTTAGATCCGCAGCGGATGAAGCCTTATATTCCAGAGCGCAGTAATGATCAGCCAAGTATTATGTGCGAAATGGCAGTAAAAGCCGCGCAGGAGGCCTTGGCTGCAGCGGGAAAAACCGCGGCTGATATTGATGCAGTAATTGTGGCTTGCTCTAATATGCAGCGTCCTTACCCGGCAATTGCCATTGAAGTGCAAACCGCATTGGGTATTAATGGTTTTGCCTATGATATGAACGTAGCTTGTTCTTCGGCAACCTTCGGAATTCAGGCCGCAGTCAATGCTATTCAAACTGGGCAAGCCCGTGCCGTATTAATGGTAAACCCAGAAATCTGTACTGGGCACTTAAATTTCCGTGACCGTGATAGCCACTTTATTTTTGGTGATGCTTGCACCGCTGTCGTGTTAGAAGCAGCAGATACAGCCACTGCTGAGCATCAGTGGCAAGTGCTTTCAACTAAGCTGGTCACTCAGTTTTCAAATAATATTCGCAACAATGCAGGCTATTTAAATCGCTGCGATGAGTCAGGTATTGGCGCTGCTGATAAGTTGTTTGTGCAAGAGGGGCGTAAGGTGTTCCGTGAGGTTTGCCCAATGGTGGCGCAAATTATTGGCGAGCACTTAGCGGACAATCAGCTTGATGCACAGCAAGTCCAGCGTTTTTGGTTACACCAAGCTAATTTGAATATGAATCATCTAATTATTCGTCGCTTATTGGGACGTGATGCCAGCGAATCTGAAGCACCGGTGATTTTAGATACTTATGCCAACACCAGTTCAGCAGGTTCAATCATTGCATTCCATAAATACCAAGCGGATCTGCCAAGTAACAGCCTAGGTGTAGTGAGTTCCTTTGGTGCTGGTTATTCTGTGGGTAGTGTAATTTTGCAGAAAGTTTAAGTACGTTTTAAGCGCGTTGCAGATAGATAAAAAATGGGACTTTAAGTCCCATTTTTTATGGTTGTTTGACTAGTTTGCCCACTAGTTTTTGAATTCGTGGTGCACCGATGATCACTAATACAAAAGCAATTGGCCAAGCAATCAGGGCAGCATTTAACCAGCGCTCAGCGAAGCCGGCAGACAGGCCGGTATTAGCCCAAGTCACCACAAAGGTCATTCCAGTGACCATATACAAGGACATCAGCAAGGCAAAGAGTAAACGGGCAAAACGAGCAGGTATCATAGAGTCTCCACAACAGTCGCATTAAACGCTCGTTAGTATACCCGATGGAGTATTTGTATGTATCAGTTATGTGTTTATGTACCTGAGTCGCACTTAGCAGCCGTTAAACAGGCGCTCTTTGCAGCAGGGGCGGGTACCTTAGGTGAGTACAGTCAGTGCTGCTGGCAAACCTTAGGTACTGGGCAGTTTCAGCCATCAAGTGCGAGCCAACCCTTTATTGGCGAGCCCCAGCAATTAACGCAAGTGGCAGAGTGGAAACTTGAGCTAGTCGTGGAGCGGGCTTTGATTAAGCCTGTGCTCGAAGCCTTAGTGGCCGCTCATCCTTATGAGGAGCCGGCTTATCATGTGTTGCCGATCTTAACCTTGGCTGACTTTTAAGCCGGTCAAAGGATAAATGTCATGTAACTGTCATGGATTAGCCGCTAATTCGTCATATTAGCCGCGCAAGATACTCCCCAGCAGCCGAACTTAAGAGGCTGATTTATTTGCCAAGCCTTAGGGGAGTTACTCCATGTATAGCAAGCCACGTCTTGTTGCTTTAAGTAGTTTTTCAGCCAGTTTATTATCACTGTTTGTTGCCGCCCAAGCGGTAGCCGGTACGGTAACCACCGATGGCCCAGATATCACCATTAAAACCAAAGGTGGGTTTGAGGCAGCGACCAGTGATAAGGCTTTTTCTTTTAAGTTGGGCGGCCGTTTACAAGCCGACTATGACCACTTTGATGGTATTTATACTAAAAATGGTAAAACCGCCAACGAAGCTTATTTTCGCCGGGCAATTTTAGAGTTATCAGGTACGGTCTACCAGGATTGGAAATACGTGATGAACATCGACTTTAATGAGTCGGGTTCTAGTAAGTGGGACGAAGCCTCGATTGCCTATACCGGCTTTAAGCCAGTAAATATCAAGGTGGGTCGTTTTGACCCAGACTTTGGTTTAGAAAAAGCCACCAGCTCCAAATGGATTAGTACCATTGAGCGCTCCATGCTGTACGACGTAGCTGACTGGGTCAATGATAAGCGCGATGGTATGGGGATTCAGGTAAGTGGCACCCATGATATGTTCTACGGTTCGGCCGGAATTAATCGCCCCGATGGTGAGGAAGATAAAAACGGCAAAAACAAAAACACCTATAACCTGCGTGCAGTAGTAGCACCGATGGCCGAAGCAGGCAACGTACTGCACTTTGGGGTGAACTACGCTAAGCGTAATGTGGATGAGTTTGATGGTCGTATTCGCTCACGAATGGGTGTTCGTGGTACCACTGAAGACAGTAAGAATGGCCATCGTCCAACCTTCTCTAGCGCTCAAGATGGCCAGTTTGATGGTGATTCTGCCTGGGGCTTAGAAGCGGCTTATGCGGTGGGCCCATTCTCGGTGCAGGGTGAGTACTTACGTCGTGCGATTGATGCGAAAAGCGGCTCGGCCTATAAAGACCGTAAAGTGGACGCCTATAACGTGCAGCTTGCCTATACCTTAACTGGCGAACCCCGTGGCTATAAGTTAGATGGTGGTAAGTTCGATAGCATTAAGCCCAATGACAAAGACTTAGGTGCGTGGGAGTTAGTCTATCGCTATGATCACGCTAAGGTGACTGACGCTGATATGGATCAGTCTGGCAGCTTCTACGATACCAAAGGTAAGGTGCACACCTTAGGCGTGAACTGGTATGCCAACGAGTCGATTAAAGTGTCAGCTAACTACTTGAAAGCGAAAACCACGAAAGTAACTAACGGTAATGACGATACTAAAGGTGATGGTGTGAGCCTGCGCGTACAGTACGCGTTTTAATTAAGCACACTGGCTTCAGCTTCTACTGGTTTGCCCCGCTTGATGCGGGGCTTTTTTTATCTTGAGGATAAATTTTTGCCCTCTTCGCAGATACCGTACAATAGGGCAAAACCAGTGATTGAGTTAAAGAGGTTGTTATGCAGCATCCTGCTGAGTTATCGCCGTTAGGCAAGCACAGTGCTTATGTGAGTCATTATGATGCAAGTTTACTGTATCCTATTGCTCGTGAAATTAAATGGGCGGCAATGGGGTTGGAGGCCGAGCAGTTGCCCTATGTGGGCGAAGATATTTGGAACTGCTATGAATTGTCTTGGTTAATGCCAACTGGTAAACCCTGTGTGGCGATGATGAGTGTACGGGTGCCGGCTAACTCACCCAATATTATTGAGTCTAAGTCATTTAAGCTGTATTTAAATTCATTCAATCAAAGCGTATTTTCCAGTACTGAACAGTTGCAGCAAGTGCTTGAGCAAGATTTATCTGCTACTGTAGGTGCTCCGGTTCAGGTTACGATCAGCTCATTAAGTGAAGCGGCAGCAGCCGGTCTGCAACAATTGGCGGGAGAATGCATTGATCGGTTAGATATCACCGTAGCTGACTATCATGCGCCAGCCCCTGAATTACTACGTTGCCAGTCAGAGGCACAGGTTGAGGCGGCTTTGCATAGCCACTTACTCAAATCCAATTGTCCTGTAACCGGTCAGCCGGATTGGGGCAGTGTAGAGGTAGTGTATCGTGGCAAAGAGTTAGATCAGGCCAGTTTTTTGGCGTATTTGGTCAGTTATCGCCAGTGTCAGGACTTTCATGAACAGTGCGCTGAGCGAATTTTTATTGATTTGTACCGATTATTACAGCCGGAGTATCTACGGGTAACCGCGCGTTATTTACGTCGTGGGGGGATTGATATTAATCCGGTGCGCTGTACCCATGCCGAAGCCTTTGCTAATCCACGCTTGGTGAGGCAGTAAGTTATGCGTCAACGCCCAGTACAATTAGAAGACAGCTGGAAGGCAGTGCTTGAGGGTGAGTTTACGCAGCCCTATATGGTGCAGATTTCGCAGTTTTTGCGCGATGAAATAGCTCAGGGTAAGCAAATTTATCCACCAGGGCCTTTAATGTTTAATGCCTTTACTTTAACGCCCTTGCCGCAAGTGAAGGTGGTTATTCTTGGGCAGGATCCTTATCACGGCGAAGGCCAAGCCCATGGTTTAAGCTTTTCGGTGCCTGAAGGCATCGCTATTCCGCCATCGTTATTGAATATCTATAAAGAGTTGCAGCGTGATTTAGGCTTGGCGATTCCGAATCATGGAGACCTCACCGCTTGGGCTCAACAGGGCGTATTGTTGCTTAATACCAGCTTGAGTGTTGAGCGGGCGAATGCTGGGTCCCACGCAAAGTTGGGTTGGCAGCAGTTTACCGATAAGGTAATTGCTGCAGTCAGTGCCCAGCAACAGCACGTGGTCTTTATGCTGTGGGGGGCTCATGCTAAAAGTAAGATCGGCTTAATTGATCGCACTAAGCATCTGGTGCTGACCTCAGTCCATCCTTCACCGCTATCGGCTTACCGTGGCTTTATCGGTTGTGGGCATTTTAGCCGCTGTAATCAATTTCTCCAGCAGTCAGGTTTAACACCAATCGATTGGCAGTTAAGTTAACTCAGCCTATGAGTATCGCATTCGCCGCTGGGTATGCAGCGGCGAATGGGCGTCTGTATTACTTGAAGCGATCAAGTAATTTGCTGGCAGCCGAAGTGGCCGCTTCAGCTGGGTTTTCACGCAGATAAGCTTCTTTATCACCCAATACCTTAAATAAGCCATCTAGGGCTTGATCGGTAATGTAGCCCTCTAGCGAGGTATCTTGTTGTTTAACCAGGCCTAAGCTTGAAGCTTGTGCTGCTAAGGCATTGTATTGCTGTAGCGCGCCGGTTTGATTGGTGGCTTGCTGAATTTTTGGCAATAGCTGTTGCTTAAGCTGGCTGCGGCTGGTTTTTTCTAAATACAAAGTGGCCGAGTTATTGGCGCCACTTAAGATTTGCTTAGAATCCGCTATAGTTAACTGATTAATGGACTGCATCAATAATTGTTTGACGGCTGGAATAGAGGCTTCGGCGGCTTGGTTAATTCCTTGTTCTAGGGTATTAATTTGCTTGCCTAAGCCCATGTTTTTTAAGGTTTTTGCCGCTTTTCCTATGTTGCCCGGAATTTCAATGCGAACCTCGGGGTTATTGTTATAGCCGCCGGGTTGGCTTAGCTGTTTAATGGCCATGTCGGCACCTTGTTCTAGTACGGCATTAATTCCAGCTCCGGCGGTATTTTGGGTGAGGTCGCCTAAGGTCAGGGCATGGGCTTGCCAGCTAAACAGTAAACTGGCGCTTAAAAGCAGAGCTTTCTTCATCATATAGATTTCCTTGAGTTAAATTGCGGCAATGGCTTACTGGCGTTGCAGTCCAGGATAAGCACAGCCTTGCAGTTGTTGAGCCTGAGCAAATTGCACCTTGGCTTGCCAAGCACTGGT
The DNA here is from genome assembly GCF_001267175.1 of Thiopseudomonas alkaliphila. NCBI lineage: Bacteria > Pseudomonadati > Pseudomonadota > Gammaproteobacteria > Pseudomonadales > Pseudomonadaceae > Thiopseudomonas > Thiopseudomonas alkaliphila. Next base: position 2,253,155 of record NZ_CP012358.1, read on the forward strand.
AGTGCCAGACATGGAGTCAATACATTGCGTAGGGGTAAGGAGTAATTGAAAATTAATTTGTGGGTCACTGCTGCTAATACTGATAGCGCCGCTGGGCAGGGTGGTTTCGATAAAAGGAATGGCTTCTGCCGGCTGATTAAACTGCTCAAACAGTAAGCCATTTTTTTCTAGGGTAATCATCCAGCCTGGCTCATTGCCGTAAGCGCGGAAAAATAGCTGTTTAAACTTAGGGTCAGTACAGTCATGACCTTCGGCTTGTAGGCGGTGCAAGGTGCTAGGAATGAATTGCTGTTGTTCGATGCGGCCGCTGCTGTCGAAAAAGCTGCCTGAGCGAATAATTTCCTCAGGTGCACCTTGGCTGATAGCTTGTAAATCAGCATTACTGAGCGTTAGGGGTGGCTGATCCCAACACGAGTTGAGTTGCCAGCTACCATCACTTTTTTGCTCTAGCATGCCCTGTACCCGTGATTGATGATCAGTTGCTGGGCGAGAGGAGGGTGTTAATAAATTACAACCGCTTAATAGGGTAATGGATAACCAAGTAATGAGAGAGAGCTTAACAGGCTTCATGAATGACCCAATAAATATAGGAAAGAGAAGAGTATAACCCTGATCTAGACCAGTACTGCTGTAGATAGTTTAAGTTGGAATTATCTACTGTGGTTAACACAGCTGCTGTAGATCATGCAGAAACTGAAACGATATTTTTAATCAGGCATAAAAAAAGCCCTTAAGATATTTAATCTTAAGGGCTTTTGTTTGGAGGCCGAGGTCGGAATCGAACCGGCGTTGACGGATTTGCAATCCGCTGCATCACCACTCTGCCACCCGGCCTAAAACTAAAACGCCGCCATTATTATAGCGGCGCTTACAAAACTTGGAGCGGGAAACGAGACTCGAACTCGCGACCCCAACCTTGGCAAGGTTGTGCTCTACCAACTGAGCTATTCCCGCATGTCTTGGTAACAGGACGACATTATAGAGGCTAAAATTAATTCGTCAAGTCTTTGATTTAAAAAAGTTACTTTTCTAAATCAGTAGCCAATTGCTCAAGGCTATGGGCTTGGGTGGTGTGCTCATCACCGCGCCAGATACGGTATTGCAGCTCAATATCTTGTGGTGTGTAAACCACTACCGGCAGTTTGCTGTTATAGCGAACTAAGCCAAGCCCCGTATTGACTTGAACAAAGGCTGGTTTTTTTTCTTGATCAGGTGGACAAGCCATTAAGGTTGAAGCAGGACCCTTCACTTCGGATAATACATAGTAGCTATAACCCCAGCCTTGCAGATCTTTTTCTTCTAGGTCGCCACCAAAAAACTGGCGATTGCAGTCAACTTCAAGGGTTTTGCCAGGAATTAGCTCCAGCTTTAACAATTCTTCTTGCTCAGCTTGTGGGAGTTGAATCACATGCCGAGTCATTCCAGGCTCTGCATTGGGAAAGGCATTTAATTGCTTTTTAAAATCAGACTCAGCCATCACTGCACTACTCGCAACTAATAAGGATAAGGCTAAAATACGTTGCATGGACATTCTCCAGTATCGGTCTTGATTAAATAACAGTGGCTTAGACCAAGGACTTGGTTAAAGGTTTATTTTTTATTTGGCGCTGTAGGCTTTAAGTGGGGACCCGCAGCAATGAGGTACACCAGCATCGACCACAGGGTTAAGATTGCTGAAATCACTAATAACCCATAACCCAGTTTCACCCAAAGGGTAGGTTTGGGAGGATTGGCCAATAATACGAATAAAGCGGCCATTTGTGCTGCAGTTTTCCATTTGCCAATATTAGAAACAGCTACTTGGGCGCGGGCGCCTAACTCAGCCATCCATTCTCGTAGGGCCGAGACCACAATTTCACGGCTAATAATAATCGCCGCCGGAATCGTCAGCCACAACGTCGAGTGATGTGCAACTAACAGCACCAGAGCAACCGCAACCAGTAATTTATCGGCAACGGGGTCTAAAAAAGCGCCAAAGGGGGTGTTTTGCTTCCAGCGCCTAGCTAAATAACCATCGAGCCAGTCGGTAATACTGGCTAAGCCAAAAATAGCCGCTGCCGTCCAATAGCTCCAGCTAAAGGGTAGGCAATAAAAGAGCACTAAAAAGGGAATTAGCAGTACTCTCAGCGAGGTTAAAATATTTGGGATATTCATAGAGAAAGTGATTAAGACCAAACTAGTGACTATGAAGGGCTGCGTAGATAGTTTCCGCTAGTGTACGACTTATCCCCGGTGTTTTGGAAATTTCTTCAATACTGGCGCGGGACAACTCTTGCAAACCACCAAATTGTTTTAACAGTTCACGCCGTCGCTTTGGCCCCACATTAGGAATGCCTTCTAAAGGTGAAGTGCGTCGTGCTTTACCACGTCGTGCGCGGTGTCCAGTAATAGCAAAGCGGTGCGCTTCATCACGAATATGTTGGATTAAGTGCAAAGCAGGTGAGTGGCTAGGCAGGGTGAACTCATGCTCAATTGAGTTAAGGTACAAAGTTTCAAGGCCAGGTTTACGGGTCACACCTTTAGCAATGCCAAGTAATGTAATGTCATTTAAAGCCAGTTCGTTAAGTACCGCTTTGGCCATTTGCAATTGACCTTTACCACCATCAATAATCAACAAGTCCGGCAATTTAGCGTCAGCTTGCTTACTAGCTTTAGCTAAACGGCGCTCTAAGGCTTGTTGCATAGCAGCATAATCATCACCGGCGGTTACACCTGCAATATTGTATAGACGGTAGTCTGACTTCAGTGGCCCATCTGGGCCAAATACGACACAAGAGGCCACGGTTGCTTCGCCACTGGAGTGACTAATATCAAAGCATTCTAAACGCTCGGGTGTGCTGTCTAGCTGCAGTGCTTGGGTGAGCTTATCAAAGCGATCGGCGATTTGTGATTTGTCGGCGAGCTGAGTTTGTAGGGCATGTTCGGCATTGGTTTGGGCCAGTTGTAGCCAGCGCAGGCGATTGCCGCGAACCGTATGCAGTAACTCAATTTTTTTCTGGTGCTCGGCTGATAATGCCTCGGTCAGGGCGGTACGGTCGTCCAGAGCTAAGTTAGTGATTAAGGTATTGGGTAGGTCACGTTCAGCGCCTGTTAGGTAGAGCTGGGCAATAAAGGCCGTAAGAATTTCGCTATCAGTTGATTCTAAAGCAAGTTTTGGATAGTAATTTTTACTGCCTAAGACTCGACCATCGCGTACCTTAATCAGGTGTACTGAAGCAACGCCGGCATTGCTGGCTAAGGCAATCACATCGACATTGCCATGGCCGCCTTCCATCGATTGCTGATCTTGCACACGTCTAAGGGCTGAAATTTGGTCACGAATCACCGCTGCCTGCTCGAAATCTAGCTGCTTTGCCGCTTGCTCCATATGGGTTTTTAACTCATCAGTTAGGGCATGACTGCGACCGGTCAAAAATAATTTAGAGTGCCTTACATCTTGAGCATATTCATCGGCCTCGACTAAGCCGACACAGGGTGCTTTGCAGCGTTTAATTTGATACTGCAGGCAGGGGCGGCTGCGATTTTTAAAAAAAGTGTTATCGCACTGGCGAACCTGAAAGGTTTTTTGTAGTAAGTTTAAACTTTCGCGAATGGCTACGCGGCTTGGGTATGGCCCAAAAATTTCACCTTGGGGTTTTTTCTTGCCTAGATGGATACTGAGACGGGGAAAAGGGTCATTAGAGAGCAAGACATAGGGATAAGACTTATCATCGCGCAGCAAAATATTATAGGGCGGGCGAGATTGCTTAATCAGCGTTTGTTCAAGTAATAGCGCTTCGGTTTCATTATGAGTGAGTGTGACTGCAATGCGCGCTATTTTTTTGACTAAGGCTGCGGTCTTCGGCGCTAGCTGTTGGGTTTTAAAGTAACTGCTGAGCCGGTTTTTCAGGTTTTTGGCTTTGCCGACATAGAGAAGTTGGTCATTTGCATCAAACATTCGATAGACGCCAGGGTGCTGGCTGCAACTGGCAAGAAAAGCTGAGACATCAAATACAGTCATAATTTTATGATTGGACTTCAATAAGCCCATGCTTAATCGCCAGATGAGTTAGCTTAACATCACTGTCGATAGCTAGTTTTTCAAAGGCGCGATAGCGATAGGTGTTAATCGTCTTGGGCGAGACACAAAATAAGTCGGATAATTCTTGTGCCTTATGACCTTGAGCAATCATTAAACAGACTTCTAGTTCACGACTGGACAAGGTTGAAAATGGACATTCAGGAGCACTCTTTAAATGATTTAAGGCTAAACGATGGGAGTGCTCAGGGCTCAGATAGTACTCATTTTTTATCACTTTGTTAATCGCAGAGATTAGCTCTTCTGGCGGCGCGCCTTTAGTCAGAAAACCTTTGGCGCCAATCTCAAATAAGCGTTCGAGATAAGTTTGATCATCGCAGGCAGTGACCGCGATAATCTTGGTATCAGGTAAGCGCTCCATGATTTTACGGGTCGCTTCTAAACCGCCCATACCCGGCATGCGAATATCCATCAAGATAACATGGGGCTGCAATTGACTGGCCAGCGTGTAAGCCTGCTCACCGCTGTTGGCAGTTCCAACCACATTAAATGTTGGAATACCTTCTAGCATACTGGTAATTCCAAGACACACCAGATCATGGTCATCAACGACTAAAACTTTTATCACTAACCACCTCGCAAATAGGATAGAGATTGCTAGAAAGTGAGCGAGTTACTTAGAAAACATAACGACCTGAGTGGGCTAAACTAAGATGCGCTTTTCATTATTTGGCAAGACTAACCAAATCTCTCAAAGACCGCTCTTCAACTAAATACTAAGTCTGTAGTGACTACTTTTGTAAAGTTGGTCATGCATTGTAACAAAATCCTAGCTGAATCCTAGCTGAACGTCAGTTAGACGCGGACCAAAGCTATTAGGGCACTTAGCTGCTGGAAGAACTACGTATTTAGCTCGAGATAGGTATAATCGGCGGCCTATTAGAGGAGTGAAATCAGTGTCTATAGATATTCAATGGGTGACTAGCGATCAAGAGCTAAGTGAGAAGTGTGCGCAATGGGCAAAATTAAGCTACTTAGCCGTCGACACTGAGTTTATTCGAGTGAGTACCTTTTATCCTATTGCTGGCTTAATTCAACTCAGTGATGGGCAGAGTGTTTTTCTGATTGACCCTTTGTTAATTACAGACTGGCAGCCTTTTAAAGAGCTATTAGAAAGCAAGCAGGTGATCAAGGTGTTACATGCTTGCGGTGAAGATTTGGAAGTCTTTGCTAGGTTAATGGAGGCAAGGCCACAGCGTCTTTTTGATACTCAGATTGCGGCTGGGTTATTAAATATTGGCTTTTCTATGGGCTACTCACGGCTGGTGCAGGCATTGTTACATATTGAACTGCCCAAGGGAGAAACCCGTTCTGACTGGCTCCAGCGTCCACTGAGTGAGACCCAAGTGCTGTATGCAGCTCAAGATACGTTGTACTTAGTCCAGGTTTATTTGCAGTTAGCTGAGCGCTTATCAGCAGAAAAGCTACAGTGGCTATTTGAAGATGGTGATACCTTGGTGCAGCTACATACAGCCAAGTCAGAGCCCGAGCTGCGCTGGCAACTGATTAAGCAGGCTTGGAAGCTAAATCGTCAGCAGCTAGGAGTGCTGCAGCATTTAACGGCGTGGCGTGAAGAGCAGGCGATGAGCCGTGACGTGCCGCGTAGTCGCGTACTGAAAGATAGCTCGTTATATGCTTTAGCTGAACAGCAGCCGACTAGCCTCTATCAGCTATCAGACATTGTAGATATGCATCCTAATACCATACGCCGTGAAGGGGCTAAGGTTTTAAGCTTGATTCAGCAAGCGCTAAAAAAGCCCGCCGAGCAGTGGCCAGAGTCACTGCCACAGCCGTTAACAGTGACCGAGGCTAAGCAGCTGAAGAAGCTTCATCGTTGGGCAAAACTACAGGCGCAGCAGTTAGACATTGCGCCAGAAATGATGGTGAAAAAGAAATGCCTAGAGGCATTGCTAAGAAGTGGCTTGGAAACAGGATACTATCAGTTACCCGAAAGTTTATCGGGTTGGAGAAGACAGCAGCTAGGTGATTTACTCCTAGACCGTTTGCAGGAAAACGTCTGATGAAAATTATTTGTTCGATTTATCAAAGCACTAAAAAACCAGGGATGTATTTATATGTGCCCAAAGCGGATGAACTTAATAAAGTGCCGGAGGCTTTATTAAGCTTATTTGGTCGGCCAAAATTCTGCTTTAGTTTACTGCTTACGCCAGAGAAACAGTTAGCACGAGAAGACATCTCCCAAGTATTAGAAAATTTACAGCAGCAAGGTTTTCATTTACAGATGCCTCCCCCGGAAGAAGAATACATTGAGCATCTACCGGAGGAGTTATTGCGTCGCAATGACCCTATTTAGTTGAAGGAGAGTTAGAGCGATAATTTATCGCGATTTTTTTCCAGTGTGGCGTTATCGATACCTTTGACCCCGGAGCGCGACAAGCCCCGTCATTCAGGGCGGGGAAGGATAGCACGGACGGCAGCCGTCCTTAGGTCTCAGTGTGGAGTCTGCTGCTGTTCGATGTACTGACGCACGATGGAAGTCGGCGCGCCACCACAGGATGATGTGAAATAGGACGGCGACCAAAGAGCGCCTTTCCAGTAGCGTTTCTGGATGTCGGGCCGGCTCCTTGCGTAGCAGGCGGCTGGACACGCCTTTGAGGCTGTTCACGAGGTTGAAAACAGCCACCTTGGGCGGATACTTCACCAGCAGGTGGACGTGATCGTCTTCGCCGTCCATTTCGATCAGTTGCGCCTCGAAGTCGGCGCAGGTCTTGGCGAAGATGGTGCGCAGCCGACAGAGGACGTCGCCATCGAACACTCCGCGGCGGTATTTCGCCACAAAGACCAAATGGACGTGCATCTTAAAAGCACAGTGCCGTCCTTATCGAATATCGGTGTCATTGCTCATGGACCAAGAGTATAATTGGGTATGCGACGACTTCAAGCCTACAAATACGAATTGCGGCCAGACGGCCAGCAAGAGCGACAAATGCGCCGCTTCGCTGGCTCTTGTCGGTTCGTGTTCAACCAGGCGCTGGCGTTGCAGAAGGAACGCTACGAGCAGGGCGAGAAGAAGCTCGGCTATGCGGGCTTGTGCAAGTTGCTTACCGAGTGGCGCAACAGCTCAGAGACGGCTTGGCTGGCCGATGCGCCCGTTCACCCGTTACAGCAGACGCTCAAGGACTTGGAGCGGGCCTATAGCAACTTCTTCGCCAAGCGGGCCGACTTCCCGCGCTTCAAGAAGAAAGGCCAATCGGATAGTTTCCGCTATCCCGACCCGAAGCAAGTCAAGCTCGATCAGGCGAACAGCCGCGTATTCCTGCCCAAACTGGGCTGGCTACGCTACCGCAACAGCCGCGAGGTGCTGGGCGCGGTGAAGAACATCACCGTCAGCCAGTCTTGCGGCAAGTGGTTCGTGTCGATTCAGACCGAGAGAGAGGTTGAGCAACCGCTACCGCAAGGCGGCGCGGTCGGCATCGACATGGGTATCACCCGCTTCGCCACGCTCTCGGACGGCACGTGCTATTCGCCGCTCAACAGCTTCAAACGGCATGAAACCGCCTTGCGCCGCGCGCAGCAGTCGATGAGCCGCAAGACCAAATTCAGCAACAACTGGAAGAAGGCGAAGGCCCGCGTCCAGCGTATCCATTCCCGCATCGGCAACGCCCGCCGCGACTACCTGCACAACGCCACGACCACGATCAGCCAAAACCACGCGATGGTGTGTATCGAGGATTTGCAGGTACGGAACATGTCCAAGTCGGCGGCGGGTACCACCGAAAAGCCGGGTAAGAAGGTTCGGGCCAAGTCCGGCCTAAATAAGTCCATCCTCGATCAAGGCTGGTTCGAGTTCCGCCGCCAACTGGATTACAAGCTGGCCTGGAGTGGCGGCTATCTGATTGTCGTGCCGCCACAGAACACCAGCCGCACCTGTCCGGCTTGCGGGCATGTGTCGGCGGAGAACCGCACCAGTCAGGCAAAGTTCGCCTGCGTGGAATGCGGCTTCGAGGAAAACGCCGATCTGGTCGGCGCGATCAATATCTTAAGGGCGGGACACGCCCGGTTCGCCTGTGAAGTGAGCGATGCGGTAAGGTCGCCAGCAGCAGGAACCCACCGAAGCGACTCAGAGGCGGTTCAATGCCGCACCTGAGCGCCGTAGGAATCTCCGGCCTTCAGGCCGGGGAGGATGTCAATTCTAGTAACTCATCAATGTGCTCCAAGGGCCCGTTAGCTTCTCGATAAGCAATAATGGCTTGGGCTTTGGCCATACCAATGCCAGATAAGTGTTTGGCTAAGGTTTCTGCATCAGCTTGATTTAGGTTAATAGTTTGAGTTTGTTGTTGAGTGTTAGCTACAGCAGGAGCAGGCTCCTCGGCAAGTACTAATGCAGGGGGTAAACCTAGTAGAGTGCTGCAGAGCAGAGCTTGGATTAATCGTTTCATAGTTTACCGTCCTTAGATCAGATTCGAGTTGCAACAGAAGTGTAGGTGGGGAATGATCGGCCGTAAGTTTTTTGATAAAAGAGGTGCGTATGGATCAGGAGTTTTGGTTAGAACGCTGGGAGAACAACCAAATCGGTTTTCATTTACGGGATCGAGCAAATCCTTGTCTAGATAAGTATTGGCACCTCACCAAACTAACGCCAGGGGCTACGGTATTTGTGCCGTTGTGCGGTAAGAGCTTAGATTTGCTGTGGTTCGCTGAACAAGGCTATAAAGTAATAGGGGTAGAGCTGGCGGAAAAAGCCGTGCAAGATTTTTTTAAAGAGCACCAGCTCACGCCTAGCCTAGTTGAAACGGCAGAGTTTAAGTGCTACCAAGCGGCGAATATCACGCTGTATAGCGGAGATTTTTTTGCTTTAACTAAAGCTCACTTAGCACAGTGCAATGCAGTTTATGATCGGGCAGCTTTAGTGGCTTGGCCACCTGAGTTGCAAGCACGCTACGCTGCGCATTTGTTCAGTATTTTGCCCCAAGCATCCACTGGTTTAGTGGTGGTGATGGATTACTTGCAAAGTGAAATGGCTGGGCCCCCCTTTGCTGTAAGTGAGGCGCAATTAAATAGTTTTTTAACGAATGACTATCAGATACAGAGAGTTGGACAACGCGATATTTTACGCTACGAGCCTAAATTTGTTGAACGTGGGCTTACCAGTTTAACGGAGAATGTATTTTTACTTAGTGCTCAAACACAAACTGCAAGTGCAAACTAAGCCTTGTGTTTATAACGAATAAAGGTACAATAAGCGCCGCCCCAAGGTCTTTGGGGCGCGTGTTATGGTGGCCCTACCGGTCCCCTCGCAACGATTACCTGTTAACCTGGTCAGGCCCGGAAGGGAGCAGCCATAGCAGGGACATTGTGTGCCGGGGTGTGGCTGGTAGTGGTCACCTCCAATCTTTGCAGTTATCTGCGCCTTTTCTATATCTCGTTTAATTGTTTAGCTAATGCCTTAATCTGTGGCTAAGGCAGTGCATTTTTGTCTCTGCTCCGTTAGCATACCTACGTATTTTTAATCCCTTGAAACAGTAGGTGACGATGAGTTATCAAGTGCTGGCGCGTAAATGGCGTCCTAAAAATTTTGCAGAAATGGTCGGGCAAGCCCATGTGCTCAAGGCCTTAATTAATGCACTTGATAGTCAGCGCTTACACCATGCCTATTTATTCACCGGCACCCGTGGCGTAGGAAAAACTACCATTGCGCGGATTATGGCCAAGTGCTTGAACTGTGAGCAAGGCGTCAGTTCAACGCCCTGTGGGCAGTGTTCAATTTGCCGCGAGGTAGATGAAGGGCGCTTTGTTGATTTAATCGAGGTGGATGCGGCCAGTAAAACCAAGGTCGAGGATACCCGTGAGTTACTCGATAATGTGCAGTATATGCCCAGCCGTGGGCGTTATAAGGTATACCTCATTGACGAGGTGCACATGCTATCGACCAGCTCATTTAATGCGTTGCTAAAAACCTTAGAAGAGCCACCGAGTTACGTTAAGTTTCTATTGGCTACCACTGATCCACAGAAGCTACCCCCTACGATTTTATCGCGCTGCTTGCAGTTTTCTCTAAAAAATATGCAGCCTGAGCCTATTGTTGGGCATTTGTCTGATGTGTTAAGCGCTGAGCAAATCCCCTTTGATACCGACGCTTTATGGTTGCTTGGGCGCGCGGCTAACGGCTCTATGCGTGATGCGATGAGTCTAACTGATCAGGCGGTAGCTTTTGGTCAGGGACAGATACGTGCTGAAGATGTGCGAGCAATGCTTGGTTCGATTGATCAGGGCCATACTTACAGCATTTTACAGGCGTTATTACAAGGTGATGGCGCGCAATTATTGCAGGCGATTGGCCTGCTGGCTGACCAAGGTCCAGATTGGGCAATGGCGCTCAGCGAGTTATTAAGTATTTTGCACCGTGCCGCGGTAGCGCAATTGGTCCCTGATGCGATTGATAATGGCCAAGGTGATCGTGAGCAAGTTTTAGCGATTGCGCAAACGGTAACGGCTGAAGATTTACAGTTCTACTATCAAGTTGGGTTAATTGGGCAGCGAGATTTACCGTTAGCTCCTGATGGGCGCAGTGGTTTTGAGATGGTTTTGCTGCGTATGTTAGCGTTTCGTCCGGCTGCTCTAGCGCATCAGCCAAGTGTGACTTTAGTCACTGCTGCAGATAGGGTTGATCCCAGCGCAGAAAAAAAAACTGAAAAAAACACCCTAGGCGTTAGCCTTTCTTCGCAACCGCAACCGCAACCGCAACCGCAACCGCAACCGCAACCGCAACCGCAAGCAGAAATCAGTGGGGAACCGGCGCCTTGGGAAGATGTACCTCAGCCTTCTGCAGCGCCAGCGGCTGAACCTGTAGCGGCCACTTTAGTAGCGCCTGAGCCACTCGCTCAGTTAGAGTCAGAGGACACAGAGGCTGACTCAGAAACTGATGAGATCGATGACGGCGCTCTCGATTCCTATGCCTATTTAATGGATATCCACCAGCATTATGCTGACTTACAGCAGTCTGAGGCCCAGCAAGCACCGGTGGGAGCAGTGGCTGATGAAGTCTTAGCTGAAGATTTACGGTTACAGATTCCAAGTGCCAGTGGGGTGGCTGCGGAGTGGCTCGAGATTTATCCACAACTCGAGTTAGCAGGAATGACTGCTAGCATTGCCGCGAACTGTGCGTTGATCGAAAAAACGGCAGAGCAGCATTGGTTAATGCATATTGAACAAGGACGTAGCTCATTACTGAATGCTAATCAGCAGCAGAGAATTGAGCAGGCAATCAGCGACTGGCTAGGGCAAAAAATTCAATTGGTAATCGAAAAACAGCCAGAGCAAGAGGTGGAGACCCCGGCTTTAGCCGAGTTACGGCGTAAAGCCCAAGCTCAGCATCAAGCGCATCAAGAAATTTTAAAAGATCCTATTGTAGTGCAGCTAATGGAGCAGTTTGGCGCTACAATTGTCCCCCAAACCGTTGAGCCAATTTAACAAGCAACTCAGAGGAAAAAGTTATGTTTAAAGGTGGAATGGCGGGCTTGATGAAGCAAGCTCAAGAAATGCAGGAAAAAATGCAAAAAGCTCAAGAAGAGCTAGCCAATGCAGAAGTTACGGGTGAGTCAGGTGCTGGTTTAGTCAGTATTGTGATGACCGGTCGACATGATGTACGTCGGGTTAATATTGATGCCAGCTTACTGGAAGAAGACAAAGAGATTTTAGAAGACTTAATCGCTGCTGCAGTTAATGATGCGGTGCGTAAAGTAGAGCAAAATACCCAAGAAAGCATGGCCGGCATGACCGCAGGTATGCAATTACCGCCAGGCTTTAAAATGCCTTTCTAAGCGTTAGTTAAGGTTCACGCCTGCACCTTGCTGCAGGCTTTTTTTTGTAGATTGATTATGTCTTTTAGTCCTTTAGTTCGACAGTTGTTGGATGCATTACGTGTATTGCCAGGCGTGGGACAAAAAACCGCCCAACGCATGGCTTTACAACTATTAGAGCGGGATCGAGGCGGTGCTTTACGTTTGGCAGAAGCCTTACAAGCAGCGATGCAGGGCGTTGGGTATTGCCAGCAATGCCGTGCGCTCAGTGAAGCAGATATTTGTGCTATTTGTGCCGATCCGAAACGTGAACAGCAGTTGCTGTGTGTAGTGCAAAGCCCAGTGGATGTGCATTTGGTAGAGCAAACCGGTTATCGCGGCTTGTATTTTGTCCTCAAGGGGCATCTCTCTCCATTAGATGGACTGGGGCCAGACTCCGTAGGTATTCCTGATTTGATCGAGCGTATTGAGCAAGGTCAGTTTAGTGAAGTGATCCTCGCCACCAACCCCACCGTAGAAGGTGAAGCAACCGCCCATTACATTGCCCAATTGTTACTCGGTGAGTCGCTTGTGGTATCGCGCTTAGCCCATGGCGTGCCACTGGGTGGAGAGTTAGAGCTAGTGGACGGCAGCACCTTAGCCCACGCTTTTGCCGGTAGAAAGCCTCTACTTCGTTAAATTCTGTGATAAAACCCAGTGATAAAAAACAGTGGGGAGTGTTGATGAGAGGACGCGCTTAACCAAATTTGTGACTAAGGTGTTGCTAGATTTATCGCTCAAACAAGTGTTTTAATGGGCTCATCAAACTTCATATTGTCAGCAGGTTGGGTTGGGTATGCCGTATCGTTTTTCTCTTATACTTGGGCTTATCAGTAGCGTCTGGCTGGTAGGTTGTCAGCAAGAGCCAGAACCAGCGGCGGTAGTGCGGCCGGTACTGGTCGCGCAACCTCAGGTAGGAGTTAGTCATAACGAAAGCTTTCCCGGTGAAGTCAGAGCCCGCTTTGAGCCTGAGCTGGCATTTCGTATCGGTGGTAAAGTCACCGAGCGCTTAGTCGATGTGGGGGCACGCGTTAAACAAGGCCAGCCGCTAGCTAAACTAGATGCTCAAGACGTTAATTTACAGTTGCAGTCAGCGCAAGCACAGGTCAGTGCCGCCCAGTCAAATCTTGCCTTAGTGAAAGCCGAGCGCGATCGTTATTTAAAGCTTAAGCAGCGTCAACTCGCTAGCCAGTCGCATTTTGACAATGCCGATACCCAGTATAAAACTGCGCTAGCCTCATTAAAGCAGGCGCAGGCACAATACGATGTGGCGAAAAACCAAAGCAGCTATAGCACCTTGTATGCACCGGCAGACGGGGTCATTAGCATGGCCCGCCTAGAGGTTGGGCAAGTGGTAGCCGCAGGGCAAACCGTCTTTGTGCTAGCAGCGGATGGTGAGCGAGAGGTGGTGATTGGTTTACCCGAGCAGACTGCGGCTCAGTTTAAAGTCGGTAATGCGGTCAAGGTTGAGCTGTGGAGTCATCCCGAGCAAAAGTATGAAGGCAGTATTCGTGAAATTTCACCGGCTGCTGATCCCCGTTCGCGCACCTTTGCAGCCCGAGTGAGTTTCGCCGCTGATAATAGCATGGCGGAAATCGGGCAAAGTGCCAGAGTCTATGCCTATAAAACTACGCGGCCGATGCTCAAACTTCCGCTCAGTGCAGTTACCGCAGAAAACAATCAGCCCTATGTGTGGCGTGTGGTGGCTCATTCAGAAGCAAATGAACAACTGATAACTGAGCGAGTTGATATTGAAACCGGTGCTTTTAGTGAGACCGAGGTGACGGTACTTTCAGGTTTGCAGAGCAGTGACTGGGTGGTGACGGGTGGCGTGCAGCTGCTACAAGCTGGGCAAGTGGTGACTGCGGTTGATCGAGATAACCGCCCAGTGCACCTAGGAGAGCAGGAGTCAGCAGATGCGCTTTAATCTCTCCGAGTGGTCGCTCAATAATCGCCCATTAATTTTATTTTTAATGATTATGCTGGGGTTGGCCGGTTTTTTTTCCTATAGCCAGCTTGGGCAAAGTGAAGATCCGCCGTTTACGTTTAAAGCCATGGTAATTCAAACCCTCTGGCCAGGTGCGACGGCGGAAGAAGTTTCACAGCAAGTAACGGAGCGGATTGAAAAGAAGCTGATGGAAACGGGGGAGTTCGAGCGAATTGTCTCGTTCTCGCGGCCAGGTGAATCCCAGGTAACTTTTCTGGCCAGTGATGATTTTAAATCTAAAGACATTCCTGAGTTGTGGTATCAGTTGCGTAAGAAAATCGGTGACATTCAATACAGCTTACCGCAAGGCATCATAGGCCCTTTTTTCAATGATGAGTTTGGGACTACGTTTGGCAATATCTACACCTTAACCGGCGACGGCTTTGATTACGCGACGTTGAAAGACTATGCCGATCGTTTACAGCTGCAACTACAGCGAGTTAAAAATGTGGGTAAGGTCGAGATCTTGGGCTTGCAAGAAGAGCGGATTTGGGTCGAAATCTCCAATACACGCTTAGCCACCATGGGTGTGCCTTGGCAAACGGTCCAGCAAGCGCTAGAAGAGCAAAATACCGTTACTGCGACAGGTTTTTTTGAAACTGCCAGTGATCGGGTGCAAATTCGGGTTAGCGGTCAGTTTGAAAATCTTGAACAAATTCGCGCTTTTCCGATTCGTGCGGGAGATCAAACCTTTCGTTTAGGTGATATCGCCACGGTATACCGCGGCTTCCAAGATCCCGCCGCACCTAAGGTGCGCTACCAGGGACAAGAGGCCTTAGCGATTGCAGTGGCGATGCGCGAGGGCGGCGATATTTTAGTCTTAGGCAAAGCCTTAGAGCAGGAGTTTGCGCGGCTTGAGCAAACCTTGCCCATTGGTATGACCTTAACTAAGGTCTCCGATCAGCCCGCAGCGGTTAAAACCAGTGTTGGTGAATTTGTTCAGGTACTGATTGAAGCTCTAGCGATTGTTTTGCTGGTGAGTTTTTTCTCACTGGGTTTTCGTACTGGCTTAGTCGTGGCGATTTCGATTCCGATTGTATTAGCCATGACCTTTACGGTGATGCATTACCTTAACATTGGGCTGCACAAAATCTCTTTAGGCTCTTTGGTATTGGCATTGGGCTTAATGGTTGATGATGCCATTATTGCCGTGGAAATGATGGCGATTAAAATGGAGCAAGGTTATAACCGGATCAAAGCGGCGAGCTTTGCTTGGACCAGTACCGCCTTTCCGATGCTGACCGGTACCTTAATTACTGCCGCCGGATTTTTACCGATTGCCACGGCTGCTTCTAGCGTGGGGGAATATACCCGCTCGATTTTCCAGGTAGTGGGTATTTCTTTGGTGGTGTCTTGGATTGCTGCGGTTATGTTTGTGCCGTATTTAGGGTATTACCTGTTACCAGATAATAAGCATCAGCAAGCCGCAGAAGCTCATGATCCCTATGACACACGCTTTTATCGTGCTGTTCGAGCGTTGGTTAATTGGTGTGTTGGCCATCGCTGGCTAGTGATTGGCGTGACCTTATTAGTCTTTAGCGGGGCAGTGGCTTTATTTAAGTTTGTACCGAAGCAGTTTTTCCCAGAATCGACTCGTTTAGAGATGATGGTTGATTTAAAACTGACTGAAGGGGCGTCACTGAGCGCCACCGAGCAACAGGTGCAACGTCTAGAAAAGCTCTTAGCCGAGCGTCAGGATATTGATAATTATGTGGCTTATGTTGGCACCGGTGCGCCACGCTTCTATTTGCCATTGGATCAACAATTACCGGCTACCAGCTTTGCCCAGTTTGTGATTGTGAGTAAAAGTTTAGCAGCACGGGCTGAACTGCGAACTTGGCTGATTGAGCGTTTACATCAAGATTTTCCTGAAGTACGGGCTAGGGTCACGTTATTAGAAAATGGGCCACCGGTGGGCTATCCCGTGCAGTTTCGCGTCTCGGGTGAACATATTGAAGAGGTACGCGCCCAAGCACGTAAGGTGGCTGAGGTGGTGCGGAGCAATAGTCATGTATCCAATGTGCATCTCGATTGGGAAGAGCCAAGTAAGGTAGTTAAGTTAACCATTGATCAAGACCGTGCGCGGGCCTTGGGGGTGAGCACGGCTGGCGTGTCACGCTTTTTGCAAAGTGCTCTATCTGGGATTGCCGTGGCCCAGTACCGTGAAGGCGATGAGTTAATTCAAATTCAGCAGCGTGGAGTGTTGAGCGATCGCACCGATCTTGCTGGGCTGGGTAACTTGGCGATTCCGACGGAAAATGGCACCAGCATCAGTTTATCCCAGGTCGCCACCCTGAGTTACGGTTTTGAAGAGGGAGTCATCTGGCGCCGCAACCGTTTACCTACGGTAACAGTGCGCGGTGATATTTATGGCAGTGCGCAGGCAGTAGATGTGGTGCAACAAATTTTGCCGCAATTAGCCGCTGTCCGTGAGCAGCTACCTGCCGGCTATCTGTTAGAAACAGGAGGTACGGTAGAGGATTCTAGTCGTGGCCAGAACTCAGTGGTGGTGGGTTTACCATTATTTTTAGTGGTGGTACTGAGTTTGTTGATGATCCAGCTACGCAGTTTTTCGCGCTCAGTGCTGGTATTTTTAACGGCACCCTTAGGCATGATTGGCGTCACGACGTTCTTGCTGCTCTTTGCCCAGCCCTTTGGCTTTGTAGCAATGTTGGGCACCATCGCCTTATCGGGCATGATTATGCGTAACTCGGTCATTTTGGTCGATCAAATAGAGCATGATATTGCTGCAGGGCATGGGCGCTGGCAGGCCATTGTCGATGCTACGGTGCGTCGCTTCCGACCCATAGTGCTGACTGCGATGGCTGCGGTGCTGGCGATGATTCCTTTGTCGCGCAGCGTATTTTTTGGTCCGATGGCTGTGGCTATCATGGGCGGCTTGGTATTTGCCACCGCGCTGACGTTATTATTCTTGCCGGCCCTTTACGCCGCTTGGTTTAAAGTCACAGCCGATGAGGATAAACCCAGTCCAGAGGCTACTGCTTAGCCCGCCAGTGCACTAGACAGTGTGCTTGAGTAAGGATTACTGAGGATACAGTGGCGGTAAATTATGTTGGCTAGCGTCGCTGCTTTGTTGTTGGTTTTGCAGGGCCAACAACACCTTAAGTAAGGCTGTTCCCTGCCATTCGCCGGCTTCTGGGCTATATAAGCAGCGATTGAGATCATCAAGGGCGCTGGCCAATTCAGGAAAGCGTTGACTGAGCTCATGCAGGGTTTCTGGATGAAAGGTAATCCACTGATCTAATGCTTGTCGTGCTTGCTGCGGCTGATGGTTTTCACAGGCGCGCAGCACGGCTTTAAAGGCACTTTCACTTTCGGTGTGGACGGTGTGCATAATCACTGCTGGTTGCCTACGGGCACGGCGCCAGAGATAAAAGTTTACAGCGGCCAGGATTAAGCTAAATCCGCTGAATAGCTGCCAGAATAGCAGCCAATTCAGCGAGTTATCAGTGATAGGAGCGGCTTTAGTGTTGGGTAAGGGCGCATTCAACGGGCGCTGGCTAACATTCACTGCTAATGGCGGGAGTTGGGTGCGCATTACCTGTTGTGTTTC
Organism: Thiopseudomonas alkaliphila; assembly: GCF_001267175.1. Lineage (NCBI taxonomy): Bacteria > Pseudomonadati > Pseudomonadota > Gammaproteobacteria > Pseudomonadales > Pseudomonadaceae > Thiopseudomonas > Thiopseudomonas alkaliphila. The sequence goes on from NZ_CP012358.1 coordinate 2,270,593, forward strand.
AGTGTTCCACCAAGTGATGGCCGGCGTGGGAATGCTAAATTGTCCCTGTGGATTGATCACGAGTGCCGCGCGTAAACGTTTTTCACTGATTAAGCCTTGGGGTTGTTTATGCTCGAGGGTTTGTGGTGGCTCTGGATAGAGGTTAAAGCCTTCAGGGAGATTCATCGATAGATTTGGCAGTAAGCTACTGGGTAGTCCTTCTGCGGTAAATTTGACTTGATAGGTAAGTGGACTGCCTTGCAGCACATTACCGTTATCGGGCAGTACCTGATGCTCAATCTCTAGTTTACGTGCTGGAATCCAAGGCGCGTCGCTGGGGTACTCGTTAGGAATAGGCAGCACTTGCAAGAGCAGGGGCTGTGAACTGGTCTCAATCCGTGTCGGTTGCTCACCGGCAGTCGTAGCGGAAAAAGACAGTGCTGGGATTTCCAGCAAACCTGTTTGCTGAGGAAAAATGGCGTAATTTAGTTCAATCACACCAAAGCGTTGCTGATCTTGATTGACTTGGTACACCTTGGGCGGCCCAAGAGCCTCTACTCGTGCGCTACTGAGCTGTAAGGGGCTAAGTGTGGCATCTGGAAACAAGGGCATACGATGTAACAGGCGTACAGTTAAGCGGGCTTGGGCTTGTAGATACACGGTAGAACGTTCGAGCTGTGCTTGTAGCAGGAGCGGACGGTCTAACTGGGGCAGTGGTTGGTTGTTAACAACCTCAAGGGTGAGTGGCCTTGAGCTATAAGCACCGAGGGTTAATGCTGGAATAGCCAGTTGGCCTATACGTTTAGGTCTTAGTTGCAGACGCCATTGTTGTTTAGGGCTTGTTTGTTGCTGAGTTGAAAGTAGTTCAAAGTCCTGCTGTAGGCTGGAGAAATCTGGCTGAAAAACCTGCTCAGGGCCTTGATAGCTGAGCGTTAACTCAACTTGTTCACCCAGAATCAGTCGTTGTTTATCTAGATTGACTTCAAGCTCGGCGGCGCTAACTAACTGACTGAAAAGTATAGACAAGGTGATCAGTAAAGCAGATAAACGAGACATTTAGCGAGCTTCCTCAGATTGCAGTTCTAGCCGAAATTTCTTTTTTAATAGGGCGCTGGGATTATCTGGAATTTGTTCCAGCCATAGCTCTAAGGCAAAGGCTGACAGTTCAGTGGTGAGCGGTGTCTGCAGGCCCTTAACTGACGCGTTTTCGGCAGTCTGCTGGCTAAAAGGTAGTTGCTCTACAGCAATGTTTTCCACAGCAGTAGGTGCTTCTACAGCAGGTTTTGGCTTCGCTGGGGAGGGGTTTAGTTGGGCAATGGCTTGCTCGGTGAGTTGTAAGTTATGGCGTGCGGCGCTTAAGTCGGGTTGACGCTCTAAGGCCTTAGCAAAGGCTGCAGCAGCGGCTTCAAGTTCTCCGGCCATAAATAGCGCCAATCCTTGGTTATACATATCTTCAGCCAAACTGCCTGCAGCAAACAACTCTGCGGCCAGTAGATATTGGCCGGCCTGAAAGTGCGCCACCGCTTTCCAACGGCGGTCAACAAATAACTCGGCCGCTTGTGCTGGGTCTGACTCAAGCAAGCGATAGGCCTGCTGATCGGCTCGTAGCCAGAGTTGTTCTGGGTAACTGGCTTCACTGTGAGGAAGGTCAATCCATAGTAACAGCACCAGCAGCCAGCCTTGGCGAGCACCCAGAGCGATTAATAAGACAATACAGAGCAATAGCCAACTAATCACCGGCAGTGGTTGTGGCTGTAGTTTCTGTTGACTGGCTTGCTTAGCTAATTGCTCAAATAGTAAGGGTAGTTGTTGTAAGTATATCAGTTGTACGGACGGCTGCTTGGCTAGTGTTTGTAGGGAGGCAAGTTGTAACTTAGCCAGTAATATTTGATCTTCGGCATCGCGTGCCAGTTGCCCGTCTTTTAGGTAGGGAGAGCCTTGTTCGGTGCCGATCGGTACTAGATACAGTGGATTGGCTTGAATGTCTAGCCGTTGGATAATGGCTTGCTGCTCGGCAGCAGTGAGTCGGTCGGTAAAGAGAATAATGGGATTGTGTGGCGTCTTGCTCAGTAGTTGTTGAGCTGCGGCAACGCCTAAATCAGCCTGTTGTCCGGCTTTGGGCATAATGCTTGGGCTAAGGCTGCGTAGCAGGTGGCGGCTGAGGGTGAGGTCTTGCGTGGGGGGCAATAGAACATGAGCGCTACCGGCGTACACCACCCAGCCTAAACTGATCGAGGACTGGGGCAGTTGTTGAATCAGCTGTTCCCGCAAATACTGTAAGCGATTGGGACTCCAGTCGGTGGCCAGCATGGCATCTGAAAGCGGAAATACCATGACTGCCGGAAACTCTTCGGCGGCATCACTGGCAATTACCCGATAGGGACCGGCTAACGCAATACAGGTCAGACTTAAAGTAAGGCTAATCAGCAGCCATTTGATTTTTTCATTGGCGTGCTTGGGTTGGGTCAATAATGCTTTATGTAAAGCGCTAGGCAGTTTCTTTTGCCAGTGACTGGGGGTACGTGGTTGGCGAGCAATCCAGACAATTGCTGCTAATAAGAGCGGCAAGAGTATCAGCCAGAGCGGTCTAACCCAGATAATCCCCACTGTTTCTAAATTCATGTTGCTGACCTCTTACGGGTGATAGGCCAGCTGTGCCGCCAATAACGACGGGAATAAAATCCAATAAATAACACCAAACCCAGGCTCAACGGCCAGTGATATAAGGGTTGTGCCTGATACCACGAGCGATTTAGGCTCGTAGGGATAAGTTGTTCAAGGGCATCTAGTAGGTGATCAAGGGAGGTTTGATCCTGCAAGTGAAAAAACTGTCCTTGGGTGCTTTGCGCCAATTGCTCTAGGGCAGCAAGGTGCGCATTCGCAGCAGGCTGTTCTGCATTATTGCCAACCGCAATGGCATAAATTTTAATACCGGCTAAAGCTGCTAGCTGCGCTGCAGCTTGGGGAGCCATGACGCCAGTGGTGTTTTCTCCATCACTGATCAATAACAGCGTTTTTTCCGAGTCAAATTCGCGTAAGGTTTTAATCGATAAACCAATGGCATCGCCAATGGCAGTTTGCTCGCCGGCTAAACCTATTTGAGCCTCTAGTAGCCAGCGTTGTAAAGCATGATGTTCTAAGGTGAGTGGGGCATATAAAAAAGCTTGGTCAGCAAAAAACACCAAGCCAAAGCGATCACGTGGTCGCTGAGCAATTAATTGCTTAATAAGTTGCTGTACTAAAGCTAAGCGTGTGACTGCTGTTTGCTCTAGCTCTACATCAACGATCTCCATTGAGCTAGATAAATCAATGGCGAGTAACAGATCACGTCCGGAAAAAGGCAGAGTTTGCGGTTGTTGTTTTAGTTGCGGCTGAGCGGCAGCAGTCAAAAAACAGAGCCACAGTAGGCTATAAAACAACCCACGTTTAAGGGTGGCGGGGCTAAATTTGTTGGGTTTCTGAGCTAAGGCTTGTAAGTTAGCCAGCCAAGGAACCTGTAGATAGTGAGTCGCCCTAGGGGCACTGGGTAAGAGCCAGTAGCAGAGTAAGGGCAGAGGTAATAATAGCCATACCCATGGCCAAGCAAACTCAAACATGCTTATTAATCCAGTGGGTCACTGACTGATACAAAGCCTGCTGCGCGGTGAGTGACAGCTGACAATTGGCTTTATAGGGCCCCTCTACCAGAATCATCCAGCGCGTCAGCCCTGCTGAAGGGCAGCGACTATCTAAGAAAGCCAGCCATTCACGACCGGTTAACGTGTGCGGCTGTTGTTCTGCATAGCGGGTCATGGCCACTCGCTTCAGTAATTGATTCAGTTGTTGTAACCATTGGGCGGTGGATAAGTTAGCCACCGGCGGGGCCAGTAATTGCAGTTGCTGCAAGGTGCTTAGCTTAAGGCTGTGTTGGGCATCGATGACTGTTGCTGTAGTAGGTTTTCTTTGTTGTTGACGCTGATAGAACGTATAACTAGCAACCAGCAGGCTAGCGAATAATAAACCTAATAACCACCAGCCAATGGCTAACGGCCAATAGCTGATGGGTTCTGGCAGTATTAAGGGGGCTAGGCCTTGGGGCAAAGTAACGTTGGTCATAAGCGAGCAGGTACGGTGCGGGCTAAAAAACGGGTCAATTGCGCAAGTACATCTTCAGCCGTATTAATTGGCAATAGCGGCGCGGCAGTCAAGACCGCTAGTTGCTGCCAGCGGGCTTGTTGTTGCAAATAATTGTCTTGCCAAGCCGCTTGCAGTGCACGTTGTTGCTCCAGGTCTAGCTGTAATGAGGTGGAACCTTGGCTGAGCGCTAGCAGTTCGACTTCAGGTAATTTCGCCTCAAGGGGATCGCTGAGAGGCAATAAAATTAGCTCATGCTTTTCGGCAAGGCGCAGCAATTGATAGTGGGCGGCTTGGCTGAGCGCTTGCTGATCACAGATTAAAACCAGCGTACAGCTACCGAGCAATTGTGCCTGTAAGGCGAGTAATACCTGTTCTAAACTCAATTCGGCCGTTTGGGTTGCGGGTTTGAGTGCTTGATTAAAGCTGACAATTTGCTGCAGTAAATGCAATAAACCCGAGCGTTCACGGGTTGGCTTAGTCATTTGCCAGTGCTGATTATTAAATACTATGCCGCCGACCCGATCCTGATGTTGCATCGCTGACCAGCCAAATAAACTGGCTAAAATAGCGGCCTGGCTAGATTTTAAAAAGCAGGTAGAAGAAAAAAATAATTGTGGGCTTTGCTCTACTAGCAGAAATACGGGGCGCTCACGTTCTTCTTGAAACACGCGACTATGGGTTTCACCACTGCGTGCGGTTACGCGCCAATCAATACTGCGCACATCATCGCCAGCTTGATAACGACGCACTTGATCAAAGTCCATGCCGCGACCGCGTAAGCGCGTTTGATATTTACCGGAGGTATGGTTTTTGGGCCAATGTACGTTCAGTACATCCAGCTGGGTAACGGCATGTCGTGTAGCCAGTAAATCACTTAAGCTGATGTGGGCAGTGGCTTGGCTTAACATGTTAAATAATCGGTACGATATCAATCAGGTGCTGTAATACGGCATCATGTTCAATACCCGTCGCCTCAGCTTCAAAGGACAGTAAGATACGATGCCTTAAGCAGTCGAACAGCACGGCCTGAATATCATCAGGACTGACAAAATCACGGCCGGCTAACCAGGCATGGGCCCGTGCGCAACGATCTAGGGCAATGGAGCCGCGGGGGCTGGCACCATAACGAATCCAACTGGCCAATTGCGCATCAAATTTAGCTGGGGTGCGAGTGGCAACCACTAGCTGCACTAAATACTCTTCCACCGCATCGGCCATATGCAATTGCAAAATTTCCTGGCGTGCAGCAAACACGGCCGCTTCATCTACGCGCTGTAAACTCGTTAGATTGGGCTCTAAAATTTCTTGGCGAGCTTGCTGTAAGATTTTTCGCTCGACGCTGACATCGGGAAAATCCAGCTGCACATGCATTAAAAAACGGTCTAGCTGAGCTTCGGGTAAAGGGTAAGTGCCTTCTTGCTCTAAGGGGTTTTGGGTGGCCATAACCAAAAATAATTCAGGCAAGGGATAGGTTTGGTTACCAATACTGACTTGACGTTCGGCCATCGCCTCTAAGAGTGCGGACTGTACTTTAGCTGGTGCACGGTTAATTTCATCGGCCAAAATCAGGTTATGAAATACCGGCCCTGGTTGAAACTCAAAGGCTTGGTTTTCTGGACGATAAATATCACTGCCGGTGATATCAGCAGGTAATAAATCAGGGGTGAACTGAATTCTTTGAAACTGGGTAGCTAAGCCTTTAGCTAATTCTTTAATTGAGCGAGTTTTTGCCAGGCCCGGTGCGCCTTCGACCAGTAAATGGCCATCGGCTAACAAGGCAATCAGCAGTCGATCAATTAACTGTTCTTGACCTAAAATTTGCTGCTGCAGGTGTTGGCGTAAACGAGTTAAGTCAGTGCGGTGGCCCATAGCATGTCATCACAGAATAAAAAGAGTATTTACTCTACTTGAGTTAGCGAAAAAAAGCTTTGAATTTGCACACAGTGGTAGGTACGTAAACTACTGTGGTTTAAAAGGGTGCAGGGCAGTGAAAGTTTAGCTGTTCGCCGCTACTAGGATGGGTGAAACCAAGATCGGTTGCATGCAAGCACAGCCGTTCATGGGCCGCGATCGCAGCGGGATTGGCATAAAGCTTGTCGCCTAAAATCGGGTGGCCGAGTGCTTGCATATGCAGGCGTAATTGGTGTGAGCGCCCAGTGTAAGGAATCAGTTCCATACGACAAAAAGTTGGTTGTTGCTCTAAGCAGCGCCAGAACGTCAGCGCCCGCTTACCTAATATTAAATCAATAATTTGCCGTGGTTTATTCGGTGGATCATAACGCATGGCTAGATCAATATTGCCGGCATTCGATTGGGGCTGGCCCCAACACAAAGCTTCGTAGCGTTTTAGTGTCTGTCGGTTTTGAAATTGCAGTGACAGTGCACGATGCGCTTCGGGAGTGCGAGCGAGCACCATCAAGCCAGTGGTTTCCCAGTCTAAACGGTGCACAATTAAGGCTTCGGGGTAACCATTTTGCTGTAAGCGTAAAATTACGCTGTCTTTATTGTCTTCGGCTCGGCCCGGAACGGAGAGCAGCAAAGTGGGTTTATTAACCACCATCAACTGTGAGTCGAGATAAACAATAGGTAGATTAGAGAGCGGCATTCGGCATGACCAGTGCCGCTAAGCAGCACTGGACTTCTCTTTTAACGATCAGGCAAGGTAACGTTTAGCTCAAGTACTGAGTAATTTTCTTGAGTATCTAAAATCACGTTCATTTGATCATCATCGATGTGCACGTATTTGCGAATTACAGTCAGCAACTCATCGCGTAATGCTGGCAAATAATCAGGCTGTTCACGTTGCCCACGTTCATGGGCAACGATAATTTGTAAGCGTTCTTTAGCAATACTAGCTGTAGCAGGCTTTTTTCTGGAACGAAAGAAATTTAGGATGCTCACTCTTTACCTCCAAATAGACGCTGGAGGAAGCCTTTCTTTTCAACTTCCAAGAAACGATGGGGAACTTCTTTACCCAGTAAACGCTCAACGGCATCGCTATAAGCTTGGCCAGCGTCACTGTCTTCATCAAGAATAACCGGCACCCCTTGGTTAGACGCTTTAAGTACTGCCTGTGACTCAGGAATAACGCCGATCATGCGGATCGAGAGAATTTCTTCAACGTCTTCTACACTCAGCATCTCGCCTCTGGCAACCCGCTCAGGGCTGTAGCGAGTGAGTAGTAAGTGCTCGGCAATTGGCTCTAGACCTTCTTTAGCGCGGCGTGATTTGCTTGAGAGCAAACCAAGCATACGATCAGAGTCACGTACTGAAGAAACTTCAGGGTTGGTGACTACAATCGCCTCATCAGCGAGGTACATTGCCATTTCTGCGCCTTTTTCAATCCCAGCGGGTGAGTCGCAGATGACATAATCAAATTGCTCGGCGAGCTCAGTGATTACTTTTTCTACACCTTCAGCGGTTAACGCATCTTTATCACGGGTTTGGCTGGCTGCTAGCACAAAAAGATTTTCTAAGCGTTTATCTTTGATTAAGGCTTGGTTTAGCGTCGCGTCGCCATTAATCACGTTAATAAAGTCGTAAACTACTCGACGCTCACAGCCCATGATTAAGTCGAGGTTACGTAAACCCACATCAAAGTCGACAATAACGGTTTTGTGTCCGCGAAGCGCCAAGCCTGTGCCGATCGCTGCGCTAGTAGTAGTTTTACCTACACCGCCTTTACCAGAGGTCACAACGAGAATTTTGCCCAAGCGAGTCACCTTTTAAAAAATAAATAAAAACAAAAATAAGGACTTAAGAATAATAAATCTGTAATAGGTTCCCAGCTTTACTCTTTAGCCACCTACACCAAAATAAGGCTAGTTATAGAACAGAAAACAACAAATAAGTCAAACTAGCCGCGCAAGTATGCGTTAAAGAGCCTGTATTTTCAACAAATTCTCAGCTAAAGCAATGCTGCAAGACTCGCCCCATAACGGATCATTTTTTAGGTCTTCTGCTACTTTGTAGTGACCAGCAATTGATAGCAGCTCGGCTGCCATTTGTTGGCAGAAAATCATGCTACGAGTATCGCCTTTAACACCAGCCAATGCACGCCCACGTAAAGGGCCATAGACATGAATATGACCATCGGCCAAAATTTCGGCTCCAGCACTGACTGCCGCCAGTACAATCAGATCCGCGCCTTCAGCGTAAATTTGCTGGCCGCTACGGATTGGCTGGGTAATTAGCTTGGTTGGACGACAGTTGTCACTGGTTTCTGCAGGCTCTGGTTCAGCTATCGGCGCAGGGGGTTCGGCTTTGGTTTCTGTCGTGTGTTCAGCGCCCGGTTGATTTATGATAGCCACACCCAATTGTTTGGCTTGTTGTTGAATTTGCGGTTGTTGTGCTTTAACTCCGATAACTTGCAGGCCATGGTTGTGGCATAGGGTTATCAGGTTTTGCAGCCTAAAGTCGGTGGCGAGGTTTTCCAACAGGTTTAGATTCAGCACAATGGGGGCATCAACAAAAAACTGCGGTGCTTGGCTGATATGTGCAGCCAGTTGTGTTTCCAGCTTAGTGAGATCGTACTCTGTTAGTTCAAGTACCGTAAGAGAAAGCATGCTGCCTTTCAGTTGGAATAGGGCAGGCTCTGAATGACTAGAAGACGGGCTCATGGGATGTATATCGATCCAAACAGATAGAGAGAAAACTAGGGCATCTAGTAGATAGTGGGCACATGCTACTGTATTTTCGTGACAAATTGCAGTCACCCACGGGATAAATATCGAGTCAACTATTGAGGCTAAAATGCAGCATTGGTTGCAAGTAACAGTAAGATTTAGCGTCGATAGAGATTAAAGAGAGAGTGAAAAATATGGAAACCTTAAGGTTTCAGCGGGCATTTTTGCACCCCAAGTATTGGTTGCTGTGGTTAGGGTTAGGTTTGCTCTGGCTGACGGTGCAGTTGCCTTATGCGTTGCTGCGACACTTGGCTAAAGTGGTTGGCTGGGTATTGTATTTAATAGCAGGTAAGCGGCGGCGAATTATTCAGCGCAATCTTGCGTTGTGCTTTCCGGAGTTGAGCTTTGCCGAGCGGCAGCGCTTAGTGCGGCAAAACTTTAGCGAAATGGGTATGGCCTTATTTGAAATGGCCATGAGTTGGTGGTGGCCAAAACCCCGTTTGGCTAAGTTATTGACGGTGCAAGGGCTAGAACATTTACAGCAAGCGGCAGCTAATCAGCAAGGGGTAATTTTAATGGCTGCGCATCGCACCAGTTTAGAAATAGGTGCCGCGTTACTGGGACAGTTGCATACTATTGATGGCATGTATCGACAGCATAAGAATCCGCTGTTTGATTATGTGCAGCGTCAGGGGCGCGAGCGACATAATGCTGATGCCACCGCAATTGAGCGTGATGATGTGCGCGGTATGCTCAAAGTGTTACGTAAAGGTCGTGCGATCTGGTATGCACCGGATCAAGATTATGGCCGTAAACAAAGTCTGTTTGTGCCGTTATTTGGTATTCCCGCAGCGACTGTGACGGCTACCAGCAAGTTTGCTAAGTTAGGCAAAGCCATCGTCATTCCTATGCGTCAGGCACGTACTGAGCATGGCTACAGTATAACGATAGAGCCACCGCTAACAGACTTTCCAGGAGCTGATGATTACGCTGATTGTCTGCGGATTAACCAGTGGGTAGAGTCAGTGATTAAAGAGCATCCTGAGCAGTATTTATGGGCTCACCGCCGCTTTAAAACACGCCCAGCGGGAGAAGCCAAGCTGTATTAATTTAGCTGATGTAAACGCTAAGGAGGCTGTGATGAACTGTACAGGAAGTACCTTACACACCAAACAAGGGGTCACTGCGCTAATTCTCTCGGGTGGGGGTGCTCGAGCGGCTTATCAAGTTGGCGTGTTGCAGGCGATTGCGCAGTGGTTAAGGCAACCTGAGCAGAATCCTTTCCCAGTGATTTTAGGTACCTCAGCCGGAGCGATTAATGCCTTAGGACTGGCTTGTAATGCTCAGCACTTTAGTCAAGGCGTGGCCAAGTTGAGCGAGGTTTGGCAGCAACTGGCTTCGCAGCAGATTTATCGTACCGACTGGCTTGGGGTGTTGTCACAGGCAACAAGCTTTATCTGGCAACACCTGTTGGGACGTGGTGATCAGCGTTGTGGCATGGCACTACTGGATAATCGTCCGTTAATGGATTTTCTGCAGCAGCAGTTAGATTTATCAAAAATTGAAGGAGCGCTAACATCTAAGGCATTGTTAGCGGTTGGCGTAACTGCCTTTGCGTATGGCGCTGGGCAATCGGTGACTTTCTATCAGAGCCAGCAGATCAGTAAAAGCTGGCAGCGCCATCGACGTATTGGTACTCCGCAGTCGCTTACTTATCAGCACTTAATGGCCAGCACTGCCATTCCTTTATTTTTTGCCCCGGTGGCCTTAGCCGGTGATCATTATGGCGATGGTGCACTGCGTCAAGTAGCGCCGATAAGTCCTGCATTACATTTAGGGGCCAATCGGGTGTTAGTCATTGGGGTGGGAAATCCTGAAGAACTGAGTGATCAGCTAACCAAACCACCGTCGTTAGCCCAGGTAGCCGGCCAGCTACTTAACAGCACCTTTACTGACAATCTGGAAAATGATTTAGAGAGTTTGTTACGGGTTAATCAGTTTGCACAGTTGTTTTCAAGCTCAAAGGTTGCACAACAGCAAGCACCGGGCTGGGAATTGGCGGCGCAGCCGGTTGATGTGTGTGTGATTAGTCCCAGTCAAAACCTAGATGCGATCGCAATTCAATATCGTCGACATTTGCCGGCAGCTTTGCGTCCATTCTTAAGTGGAACAGGGGCCAGCCAGGCCGGAGGCGGAGGGATTTTAAGTTATCTATTGTTTGAAGCTGAATATTGTCGTCAGCTGATGGCATTGGGCTATGCCGATGCCCAAGCACAGCAGCAGACGATTAAGGCTTTTTTGTATTGCTAAAGCGTGCTACTCGGCAATTTGCAGCTCACGGGCTTTGGTGTATACATAGCGAATTTGCTCGTACTCAAAGGGTGAGTTGAGCTGACCGTAGCGCATATTGGTGGTGTAGCGTTTGTCCACGCCTTCTAAAACATAAATTTCTGGGTGTCGCTTGGATTCTTTGGCGACATTGAGCGCATTGACATAGTTTTCAAGGCTATAGTCAGAGACTAACCCAGTGGTATCACGCAGGTTAGAAGGGCCTAAAAATGGCAACATTAAATAAGGGCCATGGGGTACGCCATAAAAGCCAAGGGTTTGGCCAAAGTCTTCTTTTTGTTTTGGCAGTCCCATTTTGCTCGCAGGATCCCATAAGCCGCCAATCCCAAAGGTGGTATTAAATAAAAAGCGTGCGGTAGAGTTCATGGCTCGCTTGCCTTTGAACTGCAGCAAACTGTTGACTAAGGTGGGAATCTCACCCAAGTTACTAAAGAAATTACTCACCCCTGAGCGTACCGGTTTAGGGGTAATAAACACGTAACCCTTCATAATTGGCAAATAGACCCACTGATCAAAACGATAGTTAAAGTGGTAAATTCTCCGGTTAATCCCCTCCAGAGGGTCTGAGACATACTCCAGTGCAGCAAAGGTTGAGCGTTCGAACTCATCTTGCTCGGTGCTGTTATTAAAGGTTAGATGCTGCAGGGGATCAATAAAACCATCTTCATCAACTTGTAAAGGCTGGGCATAACTTAGGTTAACACCGCAGCTAAGCGCTAGGCTGAGTGAGAAGGCTAGGGTAAGTGAATGATTACTTGGCATAGCCCAAAAACTCCAGCATATGGTTAGCATTGACTTTATAGGTGAGGTTACCAAGGTGCCCGCCATTGGGGTACAGGTATAATCGTTCGTTAAACGTTTGGCGTAAAAAGCCTAGATCACCTTTGGTTAAAATGGGGTCATTGGCGTTGTGCATCACGGCAATATGCGAGCTGTTGGCCAAATAATCTTGTAGCGCTGGCAAGCTGGCTTGGGCGATTAAGTCGTCAAGGTTGCTGCCATTGTGTTTAATTTGCCAAAACGGTAGTAACTGTTGGTGCAAATAACATTCAAAGTTACACACAATCGCTTTCTTAAGAAAGGGGGTCAGGCTAGTGCTGTCGGTGATACGGGCATTCAGTGGAGTTATAAGGCCGCGGCGATTAATTAGGTCTGAAGTAAAGCTAATGTCGGCGGCAAATAAGCGAAACTGACTGCCAATGAGCATTGCCATATCGGCATTGCTGAGGCGTTGCGATGACTTTTGAAAATCATACAAAACTGCCTGGCTAAAATCTAAGTGGCCACGGTTTTGAAAGAATTGCGTCAGCTTTTCTAGCAGTAGGTCATAAAAGCTTTGGGATTGATCATTTTTCTCTAGCTTCACCTCAACCATACGGTCAAGGTTATGCACCGATGCATACAGGTTGACTGGCGGATTAATCAGCAGAGTGCGCTTGAAGTTAAACAATTGTTTACGCTGATCTAATTTATCCACAAAGGCGGCTTCTAGTGCGCCAAGACTATAGCCGGTCAAGTAGTAGTCGGTGACGGGTAAATCTTCTTGTTGCCACTGAATATGCTGCATTACCCGATAAATATCTTTGGCGTCTAAAGGGGTGAAGCCAGGAGTGGCATATTCTGCAGCGCTAGCAATAAAGTCATAGCTAGTAGGTGATGAAATTTGTACCACATGGAAGCCAGCGCCATAGAACAGCATTTTTAAATATTCCATGGAGGTGGCACTAAAGTGTGCCCCGGTCCCTGCAATAACAAAAATCAGTGGTGCTGGATGGTCTTGTTTGGCTAGTCGATAGGTAAAGTTCTTCACAGGCCAAAAGTTTTTCGGCAGCTTGTTTTCTCGTTCAGGCTGCAAGCGGAGGGTGTAATCTTTTTGCTTAATCGACACGTAATCAGGCAATTCTGGCATTAGCTGGGTCGGTGTCCCGGCAATGGTGGCGCTAAACGGATTCATCAGCGGAAAGCCATAGCTTTGCGCATCTAATTCTTTAACTGCCGCGCATAGCGACAAGCTAGTTAAGCTGAGAACTAGGCTCAAGCAGATAGAAAGCAATTGGGGCATAACATTCCCTGATTAAGAGTCATTAAAACGTGGCTAAGCATAAGGTGCATGCAGGGTAAAACCAAGTGGCCAGCGGGGATTTTCTGAGCATAAAAGTGGTTAAGAGTTCAAAAAAATGGCGCTCTGAAAAGAGCGCCATGATTGTTCGACTGTTGCTTACATCACCCGTTGACCAGGAATTGCACCAGCATCTGGGCTAAGTAGGTAAATTTCTTTACCACCAGGGCCGGCTGCTAACACCATACCTTCCGATACCCCAAACTTCATTTTACGTGGTGCAAGGTTAGCCACATACAGCGTGAGGCGGCCTTCAAGGGCTTTAGGGTCAGGGTAGGCACTTTTGATACCAGAGAATACATTGCGCTTAACGCCGCCTAAATCCAGTGTCAGTTGCAGTAGCTTATCAGCGCCTTCGACAAAATCAGCACGCTCAATTAGGGCAATTCGCAAGTCCACCGCGGCAAAAGCATCAAAGTTGATTTCTGCAGCTAACGGCTCTTTTTCTAGCTCACCGTTACCAGCGACTTGTAGATCAATATCGGTGCTGGTTTCGAGTAAGTCTTCTTTAGAAGACTGAATTAAGGCATCAATATCTTTTTGTTCCATACGAGTTAACAGCGGCTTAAATGGATTGAGCTGATGGTTAACCAAGGTGGTTGAGTAATCATTCCAGCTTAAGGGGGCTACGTTTAAGAAAATTTCAGCGTCGCTGGCCAATTGCGGCAGTACCGGTTTTAGCAGAATAATCAGCTGGCGGAATAGGTTAATTCCCAGTGAGCAAATCGCCTGCACTTCATCCTGTTTGCCTTCTTGCTTATTAAGTGCCCAAGGTGCTTTGTCTGCAATATAGGCGTTGGCCTGGTCAGCCAGTGCCATAATTTCCCGCATGGCTTTAGAAAAATCACGGGCTTCATAGCAAGCTGCTACTGAATCAGCTGCTTTGGCAAAATTGGCACTGAGTTCAGGCTGATCGGCGCCAAGTGATAGAACGCCTTGATTGCCTTTGTGGATAAAGCCGGCACAACGGCTGGCAATATTGACTACCTTGCCGACCAAGTCGGAGTTAACTTTTTGAATAAAGTCTTCAAGATTTAAGTCTAGATCTTCCACGCCGCGGGTTAGTTTAGAGGCATAGTAGTAGCGTAAATACTCAGGTTGTAAGTGTTTAAGGTAAGTGCGTGCCTTGATAAAAGTACCGCGGGATTTAGACATTTTAGCGCCGTTCACGGTTAGGTAGCCGTGTACGTTAATTGCGGTTGGTTTACGGTATCCAGCACCTTCAAGCATCGCTGGCCAAAATAAAGCGTGGAAGTTAACAATGTCTTTACCGATAAAGTGGTACAGCTCAGCGGTTGAATCTGGATTCCAGTAGCTATCAAAGTCTAGGCTTGGCGTGCGAGCGCACAGGTTTTTAAAGCTGGCCATATAGCCAATGGGGGCATCTAACCAGACATAGAAAAACTTATTTGGCGCACCTGGAATTTCAAAGCCAAAATACGGAGCATCGCGAGAAATATCCCACTCCTGTAGGCCACTATCTAGCCACTCGGCTAATTTGTTAGCTACTGAGTCTTGCAATGTGCCACTGCGGGTCCAACTTTTTAGCATGGCTTCAAAGTCAGGCAGCTTAAAGAAAAAGTGCTCAGAGTCTTTTAGTACCGGGGTGGCGCCAGAAATAGCTGAATACGGATCTTTTAAGTCAGTGGGGTGGTAAGTGGCGCCACATTTTTCACAGTTATCCCCGTACTGATCGGGAGTCGCACATTTAGGGCAAGTACCTTTAATAAAGCGGTCAGCCAAAAACATGCCCTTATCGGGATCAAAATACTGGGTGACATTACGGCTGGCAATATGGCCATTGGCTTTTAGCTTGCCGTAAATGAGCTCGGACAGCTCTTTGTTTTCAGGGCTGTGAGTGGTGTAGAAATTATCAAACTTAATTAAAAAGTCAGAAAAATCGGCTTCATGCTCGGCATGCATAGCATCGATCAGTTGTTGTGGGGTAATGCCTTCTTTTTCTGCCCGCAACATAATCGCAGAGCCATGGGCGTCATCGGCGCAAATATACATGCACTCGTGACCACGCATTTTCTGGAAACGAACCCAGATGTCAGTTTGGATATATTCCAACATGTGACCGAGGTGAATCGAACCGTTGGCGTAAGGCAGGGCACTAGTAACAAGGATTTTGCGAGTTTCGCTCATAGCTTATCTTCAATAAAAACGGTGAATGGAAACGAGTCACTATATAGTTAACCGGTGGTTTTTGCATCTTTGTCGAGCACCCTGCCGTGAGAGGCTTGGCTTAAATGCCAGACTTAACAGCTAATCAAGTTTGTACAATAGCAGGCAGCTTACTGGGTTATTTGCGTTACCATAGAGCCAGTGTATTTTACCAATGAGAGGTGCTTATGAGTATTACGCGTGAACAGATCGAGCAAGCGCTTAGTCAGCTGACTGACCCTAATACCGGGCTAGATCCAATCACTAGCGGCAGTGTTAAGCAAATTGAGCTCCAGGGAGCAAGGGTAAACGTTGAGATTGAGCTTAACTACGCGGCTGATTTGTTTCGTCCCGGTTGGGCGCAAATGCTGCAAATGAGTTTAGAGGCAGTTGATGGTGTGGAGCAGGCAGAGGTTAGCGTCAACTCAGTGATTCCACGTTTTCAGGCGGCGAAAGAAAATCCTGCGTTAGCTTCGGTAAAAAATATTATTGCTGTGGCTTCTGGTAAAGGTGGTGTGGGGAAATCAACGACTGCAGCTAACTTGGCGTTAGCTTTAGCCCGTGAAGGGGCTAAGGTTGGTATCTTAGATGCCGATATTTATGGGCCAAGCTTAGGTTTAATGTTTGGGGTAAAGCCCAATACTCGACCAGAAACCATTGAGCAGAAGTTTTTTGTGCCCATTACCGCCCATGGCGTAAAAGTTATGTCGATGGCATTTTTAACTACCGATGACACGCCTATGGTATGGCGAGGGCCAATGGCCTCAGGCGCATTACTGCAGCTAATTACTCAAACAGCGTGGGGTGAGCTGGATTATTTAGTGGTGGATATGCCACCGGGTACCGGAGATATTCAGTTGACCTTAGCGCAACAGGTGCCAGTAGCCGGTGCAGTGATTGTCACTACGCCGCAAGATATTGCCTTAATTGATGCCCGTAAAGGGATTGAAATGTTTGCTAAGGTCAATATTCCAGTACTGGGTGTGGTAGAAAATATGGCCATGCATGTGTGCTCTAACTGTGGGCATATTGAGCATTTATTTGGCGAGGGGGGCGGAGTTAAGCTGGCCGAAGGGTATAACGTTGAATTGCTGGCCTCGTTACCTTTATCTGCAGCGATTCGTTTGCAAGGCGATGCAGGGCAACCGATTGCTGGCGCTGATAGCGAAAGCCAAATCGCCATGATTTATCAGCAATTAGCACGCCGAGTTGGCGCAGAAGTGGCGCGTAAAGAGATTAAGTTTCCCGAAATTACTATTGCTTAAGCAAATTTTAGGCAAGAAAAAACCCGCTAAAAAGCGGGTTTTTTCACAGCTATCGAATTAAGCGATAACTTGTACTTCTTCAGCTTGCATGCCTTTTTGGCCGCGCGCTGCAACGAAAGAAACCTGTTGGCCTTCTTTCAGAGTTTTGAAACCATCCGCTTGAATAGCGCGGAAGTGAACGAATAAATCTTCACCACTTTCTGGAGTGATAAAGCCGAAACCTTTCTCATCGTTAAACCATTTTACAACGCCAGTTTGACGGTTAGACATCTTATGTCTCCTTGTTACAAGTAAATTTAAGCTTGGGCTCTTGCCCTAAAGTTACTGAGCGCAAGGAGTTACAAGAGTCGTTGCAATGGTTAGTTTTATATCTAAGCATTTTTGATTCACGTTACACATGCAGCAGCAGTGGTGCCTACTCTACCTGTTTTTCGCAGTTGTGCCACTCTTATTTTCGATTAAATGCGCTTTTTCATACTTTTTGATTATTTTTCACTGCTTTCATAAACTTTTAAAGAAACCTAGATATGAAGCCTAAGGCTTAGTTAGTGCGGGTTATCCTTAGGCTTCTCTAGTGTATTTAGGGGTGAGCTGCCAGTAACAGGTACCTTTGATTAAGTTTAGTTTGTTAGAATCAGTATTAACTTTTTCAATCTTCATCAAGGCAGAGCATTCATGAGCATTAAGTCAGATAAATGGATTACCCGCATGGCCCAAGAGCAGCAGATGATCGAGCCTTTTGTTCAAGGGCAGGTACGGCATCAGGGCGCTGAGCGGATTATTTCCTATGGCGTATCTAGTTACGGCTACGATGTACGCTGTGCCGATGAGTTTAAAGTGTTTACCAATATTCATTCGGCTACGGTTGACCCGAAAAATTTTGATGAGCGCAGTTTTGTCGATGTAAAAGGTCCGGTGTGCATTATCCCACCGAACTCCTTTGCCTTGGCCCGCACCGTTGAGTACTTTCGTATTCCGCGTAATGTGTTAACCATTTGCTTAGGTAAAAGTACCTATGCTCGCTGTGGGATTATTGTTAACGTCACGCCTTTGGAGCCTGAGTGGGAAGGCCACGTGACTCTAGAGTTTTCTAATACCACCACTTTGCCAGCAAAAATTTACGCGAATGAAGGGGTGGCACAGATGCTGTTTTTAGAGTCAGATGAGGAGTGCGAGGTTTCTTATAAAGACCGTGGCGGCAAATACCAAGGTCAAACTGGAGTGACCTTACCGCGCACTTAGTCCAGAAAACTAAGCGAATTGCCGACTCTTTAAGTGTTTGTTAATAAAGCGCTTGACAGGTTCGTTAGTAAACACTAGTATACGCGCCGTACTGCAGGATTAGTCTTGCAGACCCAGCGCAGTGGTAGTTCAGCTGGTTAGAATACCGGCCTGTCACGCCGGGGGTCGCGGGTTCGAGTCCCGTCCACTGCGCCAGATTACGAAAACCCGTTAAGTACTTGATACTTAACGGGTTTTTTCGTTTCTGGCTAGCAAAAACCCTGCCTTTTTCCTAAATTATCTATGCGTATTTTTACTGTGACCATTCTTGTGACCATCTGCGCCTCATTGTTGACTGATTTGAATCTTTTGTGATCGATATGGCTCGTGTTTGATTGGTTTTATATTGTTTGAGGATAGCTTTCAGCTCGTTGAGCTTGTGCGCGAGATACCTTAAAGCTGGGTAGTCAGTCACGGCGCGCCGGTAGTCATTATAAAGCGTCAGTTATCAAACTATATTAGTTAGCTGGTTTGGATTAGTGCTTTCTTACTGTACAAATCGGTGCAGTAGCCAGCTGTTATAGTAATGTGGCTCTTACATGTTAAAGTGCCACTCATTAACAACGCTAGACAGGAAGCCCAGCACCATGGCAGGTATCGACAAGTCCAAACTCACCGAAGCTGACATCATCAGTAAATTCATTCTCCCTGCCATTAAAAAATCAGGCTGGGATGATATGACGCAGATTCGTGAAGAAGTGAAACTGCGCGATGGTAAGGTGATTGTGCGCGGTCAAATGGCTGCGCGGCAAACAGTTAAATCAGCCGATATTGTCCTCTACCATAAGCCCAATTTACCGCTTGCCGTGATTGAAGCGAAAGCAAATAAGCATGAAGTTGGCAAGGGCATGCAGCAGGCGTTGGATTATGCTGGGCTGCTTGAAGTGCCTTTTGTCTTTGCTTCTAATGGCGATGGTTTTATTTTTCATGACAAAACCAATACCCTGCACATCGAAACTGAGATTGCTCTAGCGGACTTTCCATCACCCGCTTATCTATGGGGTAAGTACTGCCAGTGGAAAGGCTATACGCAGGCACAGCTGCCCATCATCACTCAGGATTATCACGATGATGGCAGCGGTAAAATGCCCCGTTACTATCAGCTGCAAGCCATTAATAAAACCATTGAAGCCATATCGAGCGGCCAAGATCGCATTCTGTTAGTGATGGCTACTGGTACAGGCAAAACCTACACGGCGTTTCAAATCATCTGGCGCTTGTGGAAAGCGCGAAATAAAAAGCGCATTTTGTTTTTAGCCGACCGCAACATTTTGGTTGATCAAACTCGTATTAATGACTTCCAGCCGTTTGGCACAGCGATGACCAAGATCGAAGGCCGTAAAGTTGATCCAGCCTTTGAAATTCACCTCGGCTTATACCAAGCCTTAACCGGTCCAGAAGAATCGCAGAAAGCCTTTAAACAAGTTGGGCCTGACTTCTTTGATTTGATTGTGATTGATGAGTGTCACCGTGGCAGTGCCGCAGAAAACAGCTCTTGGCGTGAGATTTTGGAATACTTCAGTAGTGCCACCCAAGTGGGCTTAACCGCCACGCCGAAAGAAACCGAAGATGTGTCCAATTCGGATTACTTTGGCGATCCAATTTATACTTACACCTTAAAGCAAGGTATTGAGGATGGCTTTTTAGCACCTTACAAAGTGGTGCGTGTGGACTTGGATATTGACCTGCAAGGCTGGCGTCCGACCAAAGGGCAGACTGATAAGCATGGCGAGCTGATCGATGACCGTATCTACAACCAAAAAGACTTTGACCGCACTCTAGTAATTGATGAGCGCACCGAGCTGGTAGCAAAAATCATTACCAGTTACCTGCAGCGCACCGATCCTATGGCTAAGACCATCGTATTCTGTAATGACATTGATCATGCTGAGCGTATGCGCCGTGCTCTGATTAACTGCAATCCCGAGCAAGTGCAGAAAAACGACAAATATGTGATGAAAATCACCGGTGATGATGAGCTCGGCAAAGCGCAGTTGGATAACTTTATTAATCCTAAGCGTGCCTACCCAGTAATTGCCACCACCTCTGAGTTGATGACCACCGGTGTCGATGCGCAAACCTGCAAGTTGATTGTGCTAGACCAAAACATCAAGTCGATGACCAAGTTCAAGCAGATCATCGGCCGTGGTACACGTATCAACGATAAGTACGGCAAGCTCTGGTTTACTATTCTCGACTTTAAAAAAGCCACTGAGCTCTTTGCCGATGAGCGTTTCGATGGGATTCCAGAGCGAATCATGACGGTAAAGTCAGGACAAATAAACGAAGGTGGTGATGAGCTCGAAGAACTCATCAACGGTGAGAAGGATGAAGAGCTGGATACCACTGGCGGTGAGCAACAAGCTGAAGACAGTGGCGACTACGTTAAGCCAGCAGGAGAGGGAGAGAGCGGTCCCTTTGAAACCGGCGAGGGCGGTGAGTCCGCTAAAAAATACTACGTCAAAGGTGTGCCTGTGCAAATAGTGGCGCAGCGTGTGCAGTATTATGATGCAGACGGCAAATTGGTGACTGAATCATTCCAGGATTACACCCGTAAAACCTTCACCAAGCAGTTTGCTAGTTTGGATGACTTTACTAAGCGTTGGCATGAAGCGGACCGCAAACAAACGATTATCGATGAGCTGGCCAATGCAGGCATTATCTGGGAGGCGCTGCAGGACGAAGTGGGTCAGGATATGGATCCTTTCGACCTGATCTGTCATGTGGTTTATGATCAGCCCGCTTTGACTCGCCGTGAACGTGCCAATCAAGTTAAAAAGCGTAATTACTTTACCAAGTATTCAGAGACGGCCCAGACCGTGCTCAATGCCTTGCTGGATAAGTACGCTGACGCGGGCGTGGAAGAAATCGAAAGCCTTAACGTGTTGAAAGTACAGCCACTGGATCAGCTGGGTACGCCCATGGAGATCGTTAAGCAAGGCTTTGGTACCAAGCAAGACTACCAGCAGGCCGTGAGTGAGCTGGAAGCTGAGATTTACTGGTTGCCACCCAAGCAAGCTTAAGCAAGCACGCCGGGTTTTATGTATTCAAGCCCCGTATTGGGGCTTACTTTATTTGAAACACCCATTTAAAAGAGAAACACATGTCGATCAGTTCCGTTATCAAATCTATTCAAGATATCATGCGCCAAGATGCCGGCGTGGATGGTGATGCTCAGCGATTGGGCCAATTATCGTGGCTGCTTTTTCTTAAAGTGTTTGATGCGCAAGAAGAAGCGCTAGAGTTTGAGCAAGATAACTACACCGCACCCATTCCAGAAAAGTACCTTTGGCGCAATTGGGCAGCCGATGCTGAGGGCATGACCGGTGATGAGTTACTCAGTTTTATTAATGACCAGCTGTTTACTGATCTAAAAAATCTTGTTGCGCCCATTGATACCAATCCGCGTGGCTTTGTGGTGCGTCAAGGCTTGAGCGATGCCTACAACTACATGAAAAACGGCACCTTACTGCGCCAAGTGATTAATAAGCTCAATGAAATCGACTTTACCCGCTCAGGCGAGCGTCACTTGTTTGGTGATATCTATGAGCAGTTGCTGCGTGATTTACAAAGCGCCGGTAATGCCGGTGAGTTCTATACGCCACGAGCAGTAACGCGTTTTATTGTTGATCGCGTTGATCCCAAGCTGGGCGAGCGCATTATGGACCCGGCCTGCGGTACCGGTGGCTTTTTAACTTGCTCGTTTGATCATGTTAAAAACAACTATGTGAAAACTGCTGAGGATCATAAAATCCTGCAGCAACAGATTTTAGGCTTTGAGAAAAAGCAACTGCCGCATTTGCTCTGCACCACCAATATGATGCTGCACGGTATAGAAGTGCCAGTGCAAATCCGTCATGACAACACGCTGAGCAAGCCTTTATCCAGTTGGGATAGCGATATTGATGTGATCATCACCAACCCACCTTTTGGTGGTACGGAAGAGCAGGGCATCGAAAAAAACTTCCCTGCCGATCTGCAAACCCGTGAAACTGCTGACTTATTTTTACAGCTGATTATTGAGCTGCTGGCTGATCAAGGTCGTGCTGCTGTGGTTTTACCAGACGGCACGTTATTCGGTGAGGGTGTTAAAACCAAGCTGAAAAAGATGCTCACCGAAGAGTGTAATCTGCACACCATTATTCGTTTACCCAATGGCGTGTTTAACCCTTACACCGGCATTAAAACCAACCTGTTGTTTTTCACTAAAGGCCAGCCGACGCAAGACATTTGGTTTTATGAGCATCCATACCCTGCAGGCGTGAAGAACTACAGCAAAACCAGACCGATGAAGTTTGAAGAGTTTCAAGCGGAAATCGACTGGTGGGGCAGCGAAGCCGACGGCTTTGCCAGCCGCGTTGAAAATGAGCAAGCGTGGAAAGTCAGTATTGAGGATGTAATTGCGCACAACTTCAACCTCGATATTAAAAATCCGCACCAAGGTGAAGTGATTAACCACGACCCAGATGAGTTGCTTGTCAGCTATGCCCAGCAACAGCAGAGCATCAGTCAGTTACGTGATCAGCTCAAAGATGTGTTGAGTGCTGCGCTCGCTGATAACACGGCGCAGGGCGAATAGTCATGAGCAAGGTAGAACAACTGATTACTGAGCATATTGATATTTGGACCAGTGCAATTTTAGCTAAGTCCACGGCGGGGCGAGGTAGTAATAAAAAGTACGAGTTGTATGGGATTAAAAAGCTGCGCGAGCTGATTTTAGAGTTGGCGGTGCGCGGCAAGCTGGTGCCGCAAGATCCTAGTGATGAGCCGGCTTCGGTGCTGCTAGAAAGAATAGCTGCTGAAAAAGCTAAGCTGATCAAAGAAGGCAAAGTAAAAAAAAGTAAGCCATTGCCTGAAATAGGCGAGGATGAAAAGCCGTTTGAGTTACCTCAAGGATGGGAGCTTGTTAAGTTTGGTGAAATATACTCACTAGAGTATGGGAATAACCTCCCTCAAGCTAAGCGAAGCAATACAGGAGAATATAATGTATATGGTTCTAATGGAGTCGTAGGCTCTCATAATATGAGATCTGTTAGCTCACCTTGTATTGTTGTAGGTAGAAAGGGTTCTGCAGGTGCGCTAAATATTTGTTTTGATGATGGCTGCTGGGTTACGGATGTGGCTTATAGCTGTATTCCGCCAGCAGGAATTGATTTAGAGTTTTCATTTATACAATTACATACTTTAGGTCTTGATAGCTTAGGTAAAGGGATTAAGCCAGGTCTTAATAGAAATGAAGCTTATGTAATAAATCTGGGTATTCCTCCTTTAGAAGAGCAGCAACGCATTGTCGCCAAAGTCGATGAACTGATGCTGCTATGCGACCAGCTCGAGCAGCAAACCGAAACCAGTATTGATGCTCACGCCACCTTGGTCGAAGTCCTATTAGCAACCCTAACCGATAGCGCTGACGCCAACGAGCTGGCGCAAAACTGGGCTAGGGTATCTGAGCACTTTGCTACGCTCTTCACCACCGAACAAAGCATCGAAGCACTCAAACAAACCCTACTGCAGTTAGCTGTGATGGGTAAGCTGGTACCGCAAGATCCAAACGATGAACCTGCGGCAGTATTGCTGGAAAAGATTGCTGCTGAAAAAGCGCAGTTAATTAAAGATAAAAAGATTAAAAAAGAAAAGCCATTGCCGCCGATTGGTGATGATGAAAAGCCGTTTGAGCTGCCGAAAGGCTGGGAGTTTTATCGCTTAGGTGAATTAGTTGAAAAACTAGGATCTGGTAGTACGCCAAGAGGAGGGCAAAGTGCTTATGTACCAACAGGTATACCATTTTTGCGCTCACAAAACGTCTGGAACGAAGGGCTAAATACTCATGATATTGCGTATATCACTGAGGAAACACATCAGCGCATGAGTAACACAGTTGTTTACCCAGGAGATATTCTTTTAAATATCACTGGTGCATCTCTTGGCCGCTCAGTTATTTTTCCTAATACTTTTCCTGAGGCCAACGTTAGCCAGCATGTCACTATTGCTCGACTGATAAATCCAGCTATGACCCCATTTGTACATTTATGTATACGCTCGCCACTCCTCCAGAGAACCGTTTGGGAGCGGCAAGTAGGCATGGCTATTGAGGGGTTAAGTAAAAAAGTTTTAGAGTTATTTGAAATAACCATTCCTCCATTAGCTGAACAACACAGAATTGTTGCAAAAGTCGATGAGCTAATGAGTATCTGCGACCAGCTGAAAACTAACCTACAGCAGTCCCAAGAAACCCAAGTCCATCTCACCGATGCGCTCATCGTTCAGGCTCTAGGTTAGAGGAGCAGTTATGACCCAAACATATAATGTGTACTGCGATGAATCCTGCCACCTAGAAAACGATGGCCAAAAAGCTATGGTGCTCGGAGCGGTTTGGTGTCCGCTGAGTAAGCGCCACGAAATCACCGGACGACTGCGTGAGATAAAAGCTAAGCACGGTATGGATGCTGATTTTGAGGTTAAGTGGACCAAGGTCAGCATGAGCAAGCTTGCGCTGTATATGGATTACATCGATTACTTTTTTGACGACGATGACTTACATTTTCGCGGTTTGGTGATCCCAGATAAAACCCTGCTTAATCACAACGGTTTCGCCCAGAGCCATGATGATTGGTACTACAAAATGTACTTCACCATGCTCAAAACCATTTTTGATCCGGGCAGCCAGTACCGCGTCTATATTGATATTAAAGACACGCTAGGCCACGAGAAAGTCGAGAAACTGCATGATGTGTTGTGCAATAACTCCTATGATTTTTCCCGTAAGACCATTGCTCGCATTCAACGTATTCATTCCCATGAAGCAGAGCAGTTGCAGTTGGCTGATTTGCTGATTGGAGCCTTGAGTTACTTACATCGAGACCTAGCAACCAGCGCTGCTAAGTTAAAGCTAATAGAGCGTATTAAAGAGCGCTCTGGCTATAAGCTCACATCAAATACCTTGCTGCGTGAGTCAAAATTTAACCTGATGATCTGGGCACCTAATGGTGGTCTACGATGACACCCGATTGGCTACCTGAGCAGATTTTAATGCAAGATTTTGGCGGTGATTGGCAAAAGTTTTTTGATGCAGTGTATGAGGTTTTTCATCAGCATTTTGTTGCCAATAAACCTGAGTTTCGCGGTAAGCGACTCGGCTTAAAACGCTACCCTGAGTATGATGGCAAGTCTGCTACTTTTTGGCATATGACTTCGACCGGCAATGTTGAGTCGGATCGAATACCGGATATACGCCGCTGTGAGCGCATCCGTTGGCCCAAATCCATTATTGAAAACAGCACCGATTCTGCCTTGAAAGTATGGGCAGAGCCGCAGGGCAAGAATCAGCGTATCCATATCTGGTTAGAGTCAGAAGGGTATTTGGTTGTTTTGTATGATAGGGGCGACTACGTATTGCCGTGGACTGCTTTCTACATTGAAAGAGATCATCAGCGCAGCAAATATCAAAAGCGTTGGGAAAGGTACAAGGGCAATGTGTTGCGAGGAAATTAAGCTGGCCTCGCCTTCATAAGAAGACGGGGCCGTAACTCCTTCTACACTAACGCCTAGGGCTGGTAGATGAGATGAGTTTAGTATACGGCCGAGAGCCGTATATTGCCAATTTACTTTTTAACTGAATGCTATGCTGTGATAGATTTTAGTTATAGGGCGATCTCTAATTCTGAGTGCAACACCTGACCAATTTGGTAAGGTGCTGCAGTTGGATGAAATAGCGCTTTTATTGAACAGAAGACCACGCAAACGCTTCGGTTTCAAATGCCCCGTTAGAGGTGTTAACTGAAGTTATGCTAAAAGAGGAAGGCTCTGAGCGATAATGGCCAAGCATCAATACATTAACAGTGTTGCACTCAGCCTTAGAGTCCGCAGTCAGCTCAAATATAAATAGCAGACCAAATTTACTATGCCACTATATAGCATCAATGTTAGAACCTATTGCAATTATTGAGATTTTAAAGATTCAGTGACGGATTGATCTTCTCCAGCCCTTCTTATGCTTCCCTCTTATGCCTGACTTTTCAGTGGCGGTACTAACTAGGAATGGTAGTGAGAGCAGAGCAAGCATCAAAGCTGTTCTGAATCATCCCTAATCTGGACGCCTGCACAACATTCTTCTTGTAAAAAACCAATCAAGCTCTCTAGATGCTCATACTCAGGAATACAGACAATGGTGCGGCTATGTTTTTCCTGCCGGATTAGCCCCACCTTAGCCATACGTGCAAGGTGATGCGATAACGTCGAAGCGGGAATACCCAACTCCTTCTGGATCTCCCCGACCGAAGCCCCATCATGACCTGCTTTGACCAAGAAGCGGAACACCGACAGCCGGTGACTATTCCCTAGCTCAGCTAAGCTGGCTGCAACTTTTTCGTGATTCATAAAACTCTCTACAAGATTCGATATTTCTAGAATTATAGTTGACAGGCCAAGAAAGTGCAATTAAATTGTCTTTCAATTCGACAAAACTAGAAGCGTGGAAATATAAATGTCACCTCAACTGCAAGACACTCTAGGCATGTTCGCCTTTCTCACTCTCGAGTTATCGGTTTTATTCATTGGCATTAGCTTACTAGTCGGAGTTCTTCAACGCCATATCCCGCCATCCAAGGTGGAAGCGTTACTGAGTTCCAACGGTAGCCGTGGCTATTTTTTAGCTGCCGGTCTAGGAGCTATCACGCCTTTCTGTAGCTGTTCAACTATTCCCATGTTGAAAGGTTTGATTCGCGCCCGTGCCGGGTTTGGCCCAATGATGGTATTTCTTTTCTCATCTCCGTTGTTGAACCCCATCGTTGTCGTCTTACTCGTTGCCACGTTTGGATGGACACTCACTACTATCTATGTGTTCGCCGCCTTAGTGGTCGCGGTAGGTGCCGGATGGCTGCTTCAAATGCTAGGTTTCGAGCGTTATGTCCGACACACAGCGGCACAAGAGAACAGTGGATGTAGTCCATCAGCAAGCCTGTGCGGTGCAGCACCGATCGTATCAAGTTGTGGAGACAGCAGTTGTGACACAACTTCGAAGACAGCTTCTTGCGGAGCTGACGAAAAGACAAGTACTGCGTCCAGTGGTTGCGGTGACGAACAACCTTCTGTCAGGATTGAGGAAAAAGGGAAGTATAGTGGTGTATGGCAGGAAGCCTGGTCTGACTTTGTTGACGTACTACCTTACTTGCTCATCGGTATTGCGATTGGCAGCGTGATCTATGGTTTTATGCCCACTGATCTATTGGAGCAGTATGCTGGTCCGGACAATCCATTCGCTATTCCGATCGCCGCCATCATTGGTGTGCCGTTGTATATTCGTGCCGAAGCCGTCATACCACTGGCAGCGGCTCTGATGACCAAAGGCGTAGGCGCCGGAACGGTACTAGCACTGATTATCGGCAGTGCCGGAGCCAGCCTGACCGAACTCATTCTTTTGCGCTCATTGTTCACACTAAAGCTTTTAGCGGCGTTTGTAGCAGTCATCTTTGCCATGGCAATGATTGCAGGTTATGCCACCTATCTGTTTTTCTGATCGATACGGAGATGATTAACTCCTTAAACTTCCCCGGATATCAGTTAGTGGATTCTGAAGACAAAATAGCAACATATATTCTTCTGCTGAGGCAACTACACCAATAGTCTGCAAGCAGGTACCCGACTGAACAGTTGGCACTTTTATGATTGACACTTAACTTGTCACATGCAATTATTATAATATATTAAATATTGAATGTGTTGATTTTAAGGACATACGCTGTGGATTTGATTCAGTTTTTCAAGTGCCTATCTGACCTTAATAGGCTCACCTGCCTTTGCTTAATCCATCGAGCGGGAGAGGCTTGTGTTTGTGAAATTCAAGAAGCGTTAAACCTCGAGCAACCGAAAATTTCGCAATATTTGGCGCAATTACGAAAGTGTGGCGTGCCAAGCATTTTCTAAAGACTGCACAAGACTCCGTGATATATTTCTCACCACGGAATTCTGTCTTTTAGAGACTTAGCGGCGTATATAATAGGCGGCAGCATCCCAGTGCTGCGCGCCAAAGTAAATGAGAAGCCTAAACTGCTACATCCTAGAGTAATGGCTTACCGTAGAACAACCAAAGGTAACTGTGTGTGCTCTAGCATCCTTAGGGTGTTACTGCCTAAGAAAATGCTGGCTAGCTTAGAGTGGGAAAAAGCTCCCATCACTAATAGGTCAACGTCATTCTGTGCCTTGTAATCCATCAGTGCCGTGAAAATATTACCGGTTAAAAAACTGGCATGAACGGTGAAACCTGCGGCGGCTAATTGGTTACTTACCCGTTCAAAGTTCTCTTTTAAGCCTTTTTTATTATTCTCAACGGTCACCAAGTGACAAACCATGCCGTGTAACAGTCCTCCATCAATGATGCGCCGCACTGCTTTGTCAGCGGTTTCTCGGCCATCATAAGCCAACATAAAGCTCTGAGGTTTAGTAAAGCCTTGATTAGGAATTAGAATGGGTGTTTGAACTTGGCGAATTATTTGCTCGATATTGGAACCAAGCGCTTTAAAATGCTTGCTGGCACGACCAATAACCACCAGTCGTGCATCTGCTTCTAAAGCACTTATTACATCGGTTATTGAGCCATGGCGTAACACTTGCTCAATCTGTTTGCAGCCTTGCTCTGCCGCGCATTGTTGTGCTTGAGTTAATAGATCTTTGCCTAGCTTGATAGCTACTTTGCTATGTTGTGCATCAAGTGATGCTAACTCTGCCAATAAAGAAGAGCGTGCGCCCAAGCCGATAGCTCCACTAAAATCATTAACGGTTGGCGTATTTCTCTTTTCAATAGCATGAACCAATACGAGTGGTTTGCTCAGCTTTTTGGCTGCCCAGATGCCTGCCGTGCAAACATCATTGGCGTAAATCGAGGCGTCTATACACGTTATAATTTTGTTCATTATTTTCTCCTTAATGGCCTGCCATCAGTTTTTCGACTTCTTTGGGATCATTGTGTACGCCAAACCTATCAACAATAGTGGCAGTAGCGGCTGTCATGCCGATAATCTCTACATCAGCCCCTAAGCGTTTGAACTTAATAACCACTTTGTCCAAGGACGATACAGCAGTAATATCCCAGAAATGCGCATGACTGAGATCAATAACGACCTTGTCCACGGCTTCTTTAAAATCAAATGCAGAAGCAAACTGATCGGATGAAGCAAAGAAAACCTGACCAGTAACTTGATAGACCCGTACATTGTTCTCTGTTTGCTGCGGTTTCACTACCATAAAACGACCGATTTTATTGGCAAAGAACAAGGTTGCTAGCAGCACACCCACTAACACACCTATAGCTAAGTTATGAGTGATAACGACCACTATAACGGTGGCAATCATGACAATGTTTGTAGACAGAGGGTGTTTTTTAAGATCTTTAACAGAGCTCCATGAGAAGGTGCCTATAGAGACCATTATCATAACTGCGACTAGGGCGGCCATAGGAATCAGCTTGAGCCAATCGCCTAAGAAAACGATTAAAATTAACAAAAAAACTCCGGCAGAAAAGGTAGATAAGCGCCCTTTACCGCCTGATTTAATATTAATTATAGATTGCCCAATCATAGCGCAGCCTGCCATGCCGCCCATTAGTCCTGCGCCAATATTGGCAATACCTTGACCTTTACACTCACGGTTTTTATCACTGTCGGTATCTGTTAAATCATCAACAATCGTTGCTGTCATCATGGATTCCAGTAAGCCAACTACTGCCAACCCAATGGAGTATGGCAAGATGATTAGCAGTGTTTCCCATGTTAAAGGCACTTCGGGCCATAAAAATATTGGCAAGGTGTCCGGTAATTGGCCCATATCGCCGACGGTGCGTATATCAAGTCCACTCACGATGGCGACAGTGGTTAACAGCACAATACAAACAAGCGGTGAAGGAATAGTCTTGCCAATCACGGGGAGATATGGGAACAGGTAAATAATCCCAAGGCCTGCGGCTGTCATGGCGTAAACATGCCAAGTCACATTGGTCAGTTCAGGCAGTTGCGCCATAAAAATAAGAATAGCGAGCGCGTTTACAAACCCGGTCACCACCGATCGCGACACAAAGCGCATTAAGTTACCAAGCTTGAGGTAGCCCGCGAAAATTTGAATCACCCCAGTCAGTAAAGTAGCTGCAAGTAGATACTCAAGTCCGTGGTCGCGCACCAAGGTCACCATCAGCAACGCCATGGCTCCGGTAGCAGCAGAAATCATCCCAGGCCGCCCACCGACTATAGCGATAATTACAGCAATACAAAACGAAGCATACAAACCAACTTTTGGATCAACGCCTGCAATGATTGAGAACGCAATAGCCTCTGGAATTAAGGCTAGAGCGACAACAATACCTGCAAGTAAATCACCGCGGATATTAGATAGCCATTCGAGTTTCATTTTTTCAAACATGATTAAACCTTGTAATAAGCAAACAGTAACGCAAAGGCTGGCCAAACTGAGGCACAACAAGTCCGCAACATTAATAGCGACGACCATTTAAATGGGGTTACTGAGTTTTGTGAGTTATTTTTGACGCAAAAAAACGCCTGCCGCTATTGCGGCAGTTGGTGCAGCCATCTGCAAATTGGATGACTATAGAGGAGGGGGGAGGCTAGGGTGGACTAATTCGCAAAATATGTGCCTTCATGCAGCGATAAATAAAAACAACTTCGAATCATCGCATCGATGCCCATGCAGGTCAACGGTTCATGTTTACTAAAGAACCAGTAATAAAAGCCCAGATGAATTGGTCATGGGTTTTGTAGTCGGCACTTTCATTATTGACATCTCATTCTTGGTATGCAATTATTTTAATATGTTAAATTCTTAATGTGTTGCACCGGCGGGGTATTTCAGTGGATTTGATTCAGTTCTTAAAATGCCTTTCAGACCTTAATAGGCTCACCTGCCTTTGCTTGATCCAAAGAGCGGGGGAGGCGTGTGTGTGTGAGATCCAGGTTGCACTAAATCAAGAGCAACCAAAGGTGTCGCAATATTTAGCGCAATTACGCAAGTGTGGAATTTTGCAAAGTGAGCGACGCGGAAAGTGGGTGTATTACCGCTTTTCTGCTGACTTGCCGAATTGGGCACTCAAGGTCATCACTTGCTCAATTGAAAATAATCCAGCGCTATTTGCCGATGCAATAGCTCTGTTTGACAGTATTCATAGCCGCAATGCTTGCGATAACGAGAGCAATAACAATGCAGACAAATAATCAGTTAGAAAACCTTATTACTGAGCAGATTAGTGTGCCTCACCAGGAACATTTTTCTAACCTAGACTCTAGTCATCCACCGCGTATTTTGCTGTTATACGGCTCATTGCGTCAGCGTTCATTCAGTCGTTTGGTTGTTGAAGAAAGCGCAAGATTGCTCAAACACATGGGCGCCGAGGTGCGTATTTTTAATCCTGAAGGTTTACCGCAGCCTGACACTGCAGATGAGTCGCATCCGAAAGTGCAAGAATTACGTGATTTGATGGTGTGGTCGGAAGGTCAAGTCTGGTGTTCGCCTGAACGACATGGCGCGATGACAGGTACTTTCAAGAGTCAAATCGACTGGATACCACTCAGCCTCGGTGCTGTGCGCCCCACACAAGGGAAAACCTTAGCTGTAATGCAGGTCTGTGGCGGTTCTCAATCTTTTAATGTGGTTAATCAGCTCCGGGTATTGGGTCGCTGGATGCGGATGTTCACCATCCCAAACCAATCATCGGTTGCCAAAGCCTATCTAGAGTTCGATGAAAATAACCGTATGAAACCCTCGTCTTACTACAACCGAATTGTTGATGTAATGGAGGAGCTGGTGAAATTCACTTTACTACTTCGCAACAATACACCTTACCTGACCGATCGTTATTCAGAGCGTGTCGAAAGTGCAGATGAACTCAGTCAACGCGTCAATCAACGCTCGATTTAAGGATATTATGATGACAACAGTTAAATCAGAAAATGCACCAAGCACCTCTGAGGGCATGGGGTTATTTGAGCGCTACCTTACTCTTTGGGTAGCTTTGGCTATTCTTGCTGGCGTTTTGCTAGGACAGTTTGCGCCAGTGATTCCACAAACCTTATCGCGCTTTGAATATGCACAAGTGTCAATACCGGTGGCTGTACTGATTTGGGCAATGATTTTCCCGATGATGTTACAAATCGACTTTAGCTCTATTAAAAACGTCGGAAAGCAACCTAAAGGACTGGTGATTACCACTACTGTAAACTGGCTGATCAAACCTTTTACTATGTTTGCAATAGCCTGGTTTTTCTTCATGGTGGTTTTTGAACCATTGCTACCTGCTGCCATAGCCAGCGAATACTTAGCCGGTGCCATCTTATTAGGTGCCGCACCTTGTACGGCCATGGTATTTGTATGGAGCTATCTAACCCGAGGTGATGCCGCTTATACCTTGGTGCAGGTCGCCGTGAATGACTTGCTTATGCTGGTTGCTTTTGCCCCTATCGTGGTTTTACTGCTTGGCATCTCTAACATTCAGGTGCCTTGGGACACAGTATTGTTGTCGGTGCTGCTGTATATCGTTATACCCCTAGCAGCCGGTTATTGGGTGCGAAATAGGGTTATTAAACACCGAGGTTTGGCGTGGTTTAACGATGTGTTTCTGAAGCGTGTTTCTTCGATTACACCTGTTGGATTGATCATAACCTTGGTGCTGTTATTTGCGTTTCAAGGCGATGTCATTATTGCTAATCCACTGCATATTGTACTGATTGCTATCCCACTTATTATCCAAACAGTATTGGTATTTGCTATTGCTTACGGCTGGGCTAAAGCGTGGCGTATTCCTCATAATGTGGCCGCCCCGGCTGGAATGATTGCGGCCAGTAACTTTTTTGAGTTAGCGGTGGCGGTTGCCATTGCTCTGTTCGGACTGCAATCAGGTGCTGCATTAGCCACCGTCGTCGGCGTGTTAGTTGAGGTTCCTTTAATGCTTGCGCTGGTGCGTTTTGCGAATAAAACGCGTCATCATTTTCCGGCTGTTGCCGTAACTGATCAACCTTCTTAAAGGACATATTATGCTGGTTATTTATCATAATCCCGAATGCGGCACTTCACGCAATGTACTTAAAATTATCCAGGACGCTGGCTACTCACCGATAGTGATTGAGTACCTAAAAGATGGTTGGACACGTGCGCAGCTGCTTGGGTTATTTGCTGCCGCCAACTTAACCCCCCAACAGGCCTTGCGGACCACTAAATCGCCTGCCGCCGAGCTGGGTTTGCTGGCCGATAATGTTTCTGATCAAGCAATTCTTGAGGCGATGATAAAGCATCCAATATTGGTCAATCGCCCGATTGTTTGCAGCCCCAAAGGGGTTAGATTGTGTCGGCCCAGTGAAGTAGTACTCGACTTACTAGA
Source organism: Thiopseudomonas alkaliphila (assembly GCF_001267175.1). Classification (NCBI taxonomy): domain Bacteria; kingdom Pseudomonadati; phylum Pseudomonadota; class Gammaproteobacteria; order Pseudomonadales; family Pseudomonadaceae; genus Thiopseudomonas; species Thiopseudomonas alkaliphila. The sequence continues at coordinate 2,303,863 of NZ_CP012358.1, forward strand.
TAGCTGGCCAAAAGGTCCTTACTACAAAGAAGATAGCGAGCAAATACTCAACGCAGACGGCACACGCACAAGCTCAGTCCAATAGTTTAAGGCTCAATCAGATGAACATACTTATTTTTTTAGGAAGCGTTCGACAAAGCACGCCGCCGGCCCCAGTCCGTCTTGGTGAACGTGTTGCTTTATCGTGCAAGCAACATATTGAGCGTCAGTTTTCAGCGCTTCAAGTTGAAGTAATTGACCCTCTTGATTTTGAGTTAGGACCTATCTTCAAGCCGCATTTTTCCTACACAAACACAGACGTTCCATTATCACTGCAAATATTGGCTGAGAAAATTGAGAAGGCAGATGGTTATGTGATGGTCAGTCCTGAGTACAACCACTCAATGAGCCCTGCGTTAGCCAACTTATTGAACCACTTTGGTAGCTCATTATTTTCTTATAAGCCTTCAATGATTGTGACCTACTCCGCAGGTCAATGGGGCGGAGCAAGAGCCGCTGTTAATATGCGCACTTTTTTATCAGAGCTTGGCTGTCTTCCTGTTTCAGCAATGATCCATATTCCTAAGGCGCAAGAAGTGCTAAACGAAAATGGAGATTTTAGCAATGAAGTCAACCCGGAAAAATGGGCAGGCTATTACCAGAGAGCATTTAGCCAGTTGCACTGGTGGGCAATGGCCGCCAAGCGCCACCATGCTAGTAAAGAGGGTGAGCAACGTCCGGTAGCCTTCAAACGAAATCCTGCGCAACGAAATGCGCCCTGAAATGACGCCTCATTGCGTTTTGAGTGCTTGGGATAGGCATGAACAAGAGCTGCGGATTTTTTTATTAAAAAAAATAGCAGACCCCTATGAGATTGATGATTTACTTCAGGAGTTGTTTTTAAAACTCATTACTCAAGGTCAGTCATTCTGTGGGGTTAAAAATCCAAGGACGTGGTTATTTAGAGTTATGCGAAATTCTCTTACTGATCGTTATCGCACTGCAAAAACGTTTATTGATTTCGATCCCGAGATAGCACAAGTGATTGATGAAAAGCCACCAATCCTTGAGTTAGAGGCGTGCATACTGCGTAACCTTGAAAATCTGTCAGATAAGGACCGTAGTGTAATCGAGCAGTGTGACTTACAGGGCTTGCGCCAAGAGATGTATGCAGAGACACAGGGTTTAACGCTTAGTGCAGTTAAGTCACGCTTACTGCGAGCTCGGCAGCGCCTTAGAGTAGAAATAGTGAATAACTGTCAGGTTAGATTTGATGAAAATGGACACGTTTGCTGTCACGTACCCCGGTAAAGTGTTTTTCTTTGCATCCTTTGGTGAACTCATTCGTCTACATATATGAGAGTGGTTTATCCAGTGATCTTTTTAGGAGTATGCATTAAATGATTAAGCAATTACGTGGGCTCTACGACAGCAATTCGCGTGAGGCCAACCTGCTGCTTTTTATGGTGGCAACTTTTCTTCTTATCTACTTTATTCCTGCCGGCACAGCGCGTTTTGATAATGCTGTTTTGGAAGGGGTACGTTTAACTCATTGGTATGCTCAAGAGCATGTAATTCTGTGTTTACTGCCAGCGTTTCTAATTGCAGGTGCCATGTCGGCATACATTAGCCAAGATACAGTTATGCGTTATTTAGGACCTGAAGCCTCAAAACCCGTGGCTTTTAGTGTTGCATCCGTATCGGGAGCTTTGCTGGCAGTTTGTTCTTGTACCGTTTTGCCTTTGTTTGGTGGTATCTACAAGCGCGGTGCGGGCTTAGGTGCAGCAATAGCTTTTCTCTATTCAGGGCCAGCTATCAATATAATGGCGGTTGTCATTACAGCTAAAGTGCTGGGTGCGGAAATGGGTATTGCACGTGCTGTGGGTGCCATCCTATTTGCTCTGGTGATAGGCATAATTATGCATCTCATTTATCGCAAGGAAGAGGCACAGCGATCAGTAAAAAACAGTCGCGGCTTTGGTGGTGACAAAACTGAAAAACCGATGAGTTCAATTGTGCCTTTCTTTGTATTAATGGTTGGCGTCTTGGTTTTTGCTAACTGGGCAGCGGCTGATAGCCCCGTTTGGATGCAGATTTATGCATGGAAATGGCAGACCACAGCCGTGCTTTCAGCGGCTTTTGCTGGGTTGTTAATCTGGCGTTGGCAATGGCCGCCTAAACAGTTATTTATACTGGCACTAGTGGTCGTTATTTCAGCTCTTCTCGTACCAACAGCCCCTGAGCTACCTTTTGCCCTAGGCATTGCAGGCTTAATGCTTATAGCAGCCTTGCGTGAACAGGACCGTGAATGGTCAGCACAAAGCTGGGATTTTGCTAAACAAATTTTACCTTTACTTTTAGGCGGGGTATTTATTGCTGGTTTCGCACTGGGTCGCCCTGGCCATGAAGGGATTATTCCTTCTGAGTGGGTCTCCATGGTTGTCGGTGGGAATACATTATCTTCAACAATAACTGCATCAGTATTGGGCGCGTTAATGTACTTTTCCACACTCACAGAAGTCCCTATCGTTGATGCGCTAATGGGTGCAGGAATGGGCAAAGGGCCAGCATTGGCTTTGTTATTAGCTGGACCCGCGCTGTCGTTACCTAACATGCTGGTAATTCGAACCATATTAGGTACCGAAAAAACGCTGGTTTATTGTGCTCTGGTGGTGGTAATGGCCACCACAACTGGGTTTGTTTATGGCAACTGGTGGTAATTTCACCTGATGCACTTATGTCAAAAATGAGGAATTAATAATGAAGTTTACTATCTATGGTAGCGGCTGTGCCAAATGCAAACAGTTAACAGCAAATGCGGAAGAGGCTGCAAGTGCGAAAGGGATTAAATACGAAATCGAGAAAATTACCGACACTAACGCCATCATTGATGCTGGTATTATGCGCACACCCGCACTGGCGATTGATGGTGAGATTGTTATTGAAGGCAAGGTAGCTAATGCGGATGAGATTCAGCATTTGCTTCCCTAGACGTCTTCAATTTGATCCGGCGCAACGGAATGCACTTTAAAGTGACTTGAGTCGCAAGACTCAGCCTATGCAATACTTTAACAGCTACTGCTCAGTGTTTTGGCGCTGAGCAGTTTACACTCAGTAATGATCATTTTAACGCAGAGCGTCCAAAGGTAGCTGATGAAATCAGAAACGGGCGGCATTTGGGCTTGAAGTTCAGCGGCGCAAAAATCCAGCCTAAGGGAATATTAAAGTCCATTCAAAAGTAACGAGCTTGAAATAAGATTGATTTCAAGAGGTCCTGCCTAAATATGTAGTGGCTCATATAGACACGTTTACAAGCAGCTTTCTATGCAACCTGGAAGAATGACAGCTTAAGAATTCAGGAATCTATAAAAACATTATCGATTACGCTTTTGGTTTCCCTTAAGTGTAGAGAGGGTATTAATGTCCGCTTTAATCAAAATCAAAGGCTGTTCAAAAACGAAGTTGGTGACTTTTAGTTTGTCTATCAATTAATTATAGCCGCTAAACGTACGCGCCCGGTAGACCTATCTTGAGCCGGGCGACAACAATTAGTCATGGAAAAGTGTTTACGATTGAGCGCTGACTTTTCTGTCTAGACATTCCACAGTCTTTTAATCGTGCTAATACTCACCCCAAGCTCTGCAGCTGCTTTGCTTTGACTTATGCCTTGCTGTTTCAGTGCCTGGACTTCAACTGAACTGGCTACAGGTGGCCGACCTAACTGCTTTCCTAGTTGCTTTGCACGTTGTAACCCTGCATTAGTTCGCTCTATGAGCTGATCGCGCTCGAATTGGGCTACTGCTGCCAACACCCCCATTGTCATTTTTCCTGCTGCGCTGGTTAGATCTGCTCCACCGAGAGCGAGGCAGTGGACGCGAATGTCTTTATCTTCAAGCCACTTAACCGTCTGCACCAGGTCAATCATATCGCGGCCCAACCTATCTAACTTTGAAACTATGAGACGGTCACCGGGTTCCATGCGCTCAAGCAGCTTATTAAATCCTTCGCGCTGACTTGCACTGGTGCTGCCGCTGACTGTTTCTTCGATCACGCGATGCGGCTCAATGCTAAAGCCTGCCGTCTGCGCTTCTATTAATTGGTTTTCTGTTTTCTGATCTGCGGTGCTGACTCTGGCATATAAGAAGGTACGCGCCATGATTATTCCCCTTTCCAGTATCATAAACGTAGGTGCATAATACATAGCGGTATCAATACTGCAAAGGCTATATTTTGATACCAGCTGAAGGGGGTGTTCTGGGGGGGGTGTCATAAACGGTCGTTTTTGAACCCGTCTTTGGAGAAGGTCACACTATTATTCTTGCGGAGCAATTTGACCGACCAGCTGGATGACGTTGAAAAGCTTAGATAATACAGAGTTCACTGCATCTATAATTCAAGCGGTTAACGGAATGCTACTCGACATGCTGGCAGCAGTAGCACGTAAAGATTACGAAGATCGGCGTAGGCGTCAGTTGCAAGGAATCGAAAAAGCGCGAGCGGACGGAAAGTACGCTGGGCGTAAACCTGATTTGAAAAAGCGTGTAAATATTGCATCGCTGCTTAAGGCTGGCCAAAGCTACTCAAGTATTCAAGTAACTCTGGGTTGCTCCCGGCATTTGATTGCTGATGTAAAGAAAGGAATGGATACGTTAGAGTCAGCTCAAATATAAATAGGTAGCCAAACTCACTACGCCACTACAGTAGTCTGAGTGAAGCTATCTGTATTTCAGACGAATTACTGGATGGCAAAGTTTGTGGCCGAATAGTGGTCGATGTGAATCGCTGATAGGTAAGTTCTCACTTAATCCATTAGAGTAGCCTTATCTGCTGGCTCATCAAACCTACTGTCACGAAAAGTGCGACGGTAATTGGAGGGCGAAGTGCCCAGCTGAGTGGAAAAGTGCTGACGCAATGACAGCGCGGTGCCGAAACCAACGTCTGCGCTGATGCGTTCAATCGATAAATCGGTGGTTTCTAGCAAGTGTTGTGCTCTGGCGACCCGTTCAGCGTTTAACCATTGACTCACCGTCGTACCCGTCATATCCCGAAAGCGTCGGGTAAAGGTACGGCGACTCATGTTCGCCTCGTCCGCCAAGGTATCGACCGATAAGGGTTGCGATAGCTTATCACGCGCCCATTCCAGTAGGCCTGGCAGGCGGTTATCGTTGGACAGTTGTTGTACGGGGCGTTCAATGTATTGGGCTTGGCCGCCTTGCCGGTGTGGTGGGGTAACCAGCATGCGGGCAAGGTGATTTGCTGTTTCAAAGCCGTGGCGTTGCCTGATCAAGTGCAGGCAGCAATCAATGGCAGCAACGGTTCCAGCCGAGGTGATAATGTTGTCATCAGCCACATACAACACATCTGGACGAAACACAGCCTGTGGAAAACGCTGCGCAAACATGTCACGTACTGCCCAGTGGGTGGTCGTTTCTCTTCCATCGAGCAGCCCAGCATCACCCAACACAAAAGCCCCCAAACACAAACCCACAATCAGTGAGCCCTGAGCATGGGCGAGTTGTAACGCTGAAATCAACTCGGCGGGCGCAGGCAACTCAGCATTTTCCCATGCAGGAATTATGATGATATCGGCCTGTTCCATGGCCTCCAACCCATCGCGCACCTCAATCATCACGCCCTGATCACTGCTAACAGAGCCAGGGGTTAGCGTGCAGTAGGTCAGATTGTAACGCGGAGAACCGGGTGGGTTTTCACTCGTACCGAACACCAGCCCCGGTACAGAAAAATGAAACAAGCTTATGCCCTCAAAAGCAAGCACGGCAATCTCTACATCACTCATAAATACCTCTGCAATTAGTTGTTGGCCCGATTGTATTGATTATTGTCATATAGGCCACTTTTGCACATACGATGTACGTTTTAGACTGAGCACTATTATTAACCAATAACGTATTTGGAGTTGTACACATGTCCATTAAGATTCTCGCGAGCTCCCTTGCTTTGGCAATCAGCCTTGCCTCCGGCGTTGCATTTGCCCAGACAACTGCGATCGATGTTTCACAAGCGGCCCAAGAAGCTGTGCAACTGCAACAGATTCGCAATGCCACAGTAAAAATCACCTACGCAGATACAACTTTCCTGATCGACCCGATGCTGTCAAAGAAAGGCTCTTACCCCGGCTTTAAAGGAAGCTACCGTAGCAAGTTACGAAATCCCTTGGTAGATCTGCCAATGTCGGAACAAGAAGTACTCGCTGGAGTCGATGCGGTCATCGTCACTCATACGCATCTGGACCACTGGGATGATGCTGCGCAGGAGTTCCTGCCCAAGGACATTCCGTTGTATACACAGCATCAGGCCGATGCCACTCTTATTCGTTCGCAGGGCTTCACCAATGTCCGAGTACTATCTGACAAGGCTGAGTTCGGCGGGGTGACCCTGAGCAAAACTGGCGGCCAGCACGGTACAGATAACATGTACGCATTGTCTGAAGTGGCAACTCTGCTAGGTGATGCCATGGGTGTGGTCTTTCAGGCCCCCGGTCACAAAACACTCTATCTTGCAGGAGATACCATCTGGCGTGATGAAGTTGATCAGGCGCTGGCTGAATACGAGCCTCAAGTAATCGTGCTAAATGCGGGTTATGCGATGCTGAACGGCTTTGACGCATCCATCATCATGGGTAAAGAAGATGTACTGCGCGCCGTTCAAGCTGCTCCGAACGCCACTATAGTTGCTACCCACATGGATGCCATCAACCATATGGCCCTGAGCCGTGAAGAGCTGAAGAAATATGTAGAAGAAAACAACATTCAAGATAAGGTTGAGATTCCCGAAGATGGTGTCTTGATAGATTTTTGATCAAACCAGTGACTTTCAAATAATAATATCTGACTAACCCCTTGTGGTAAAAAATTAACAACCATAAGGGGTTAAATATGAGCAAAGCCTACCGCTATTCAGATGTGTTTAAACAAGGTGCAGTTAACTAGATGGTTATCCATAGCTAGCCTGTCGCACGAGTTGCTACACGTTGAGATATCAGTAACGGCGGGGTATAAAAACACTGATTGCTTCCCATCATGTTGAGGATGAGAAGCTATGTGCTCTTAAGGATGCAGTTTTATATTCAGCTAACTATATTAACTATCTTCTTTTTTATCTTCTTGAATCAGTTGTTCACGTCGTAAAAATGCCCAATCGATCAATGCCTCCATTGATGGCCCTAACGCAATGCCCATTTGAGTTAAATGATACTCAACCTTCGGTGGAACTTGTGGGTAAACCGTTCGCTCTACAATGCCATCTTTCTCAAGCTGCTTCAGTTGTTGGATAAGCATTTTTTGATTTATGTTATCTATACGTCGTTCAAGCTCGGAGAAACGCAGAGGACTTTTTGCTGCAAACAGTTGGCAGATAATCACCATTTTCCACTTTCCCTCTAGGACTCTAAGCGTCTCACTCGTTGCCGCAGCCCAAACAAGCTGTTGTTCTAGTCCTCACTAGGGAACCGCGCATTCTGCGCATAAAACCTGGCTATGCTGTATATCAAAGGTATCGGCTTAGGAAAAGACAAAACCAAAGGGCTGATGTGGTTGGCAAAGGCCGCCTCCCTCGGTCACTCAATTGCCAAGCAGCAGATCGCCACCTTACATTTGCGTGACCCCCACTTATAGCCCTGCTTATACAGGTCAATTTATCAACATCTGTCAAGTTATCTGAGCATCAAAGAAGTTCTTGCAACACCAGCGAGCTGCCGCATAAGTGGCTATTGCTAACCACGCATAAAGCCAGAGTTAATGGTGTGGTAACTCCACAGACAGCCCAAAAGCGATTTATTACTTTCTATCATCGTAAGATAACAAGCGATAACTAGCAGGCAGGCATTGAATTTCCTGATAAGACAGAGCTAACAATTTCGCCGCTAACGTGGTGTGGATGAGACCTCTCACAGCCATGATTACTCATTAAAAACCAGCTCTTTAGGCTGGTTAGTGGCATTTACAGTGCCCACACCAAAGTCAGTGACTTTGCGGGTTTCATTTCCTTGGATCGCATCAATATTATGCTCGCGAGACAGTACGCGTTGGCCTTTAATGACTTCATCCATCTGCTTAACGCTTTCAAGAAGCTCGTTGAAAAATATACTCATAGTGTTATTTCTACCTCCCACACTAAACTGATAAGCAATGCAGATTTAGCCTACAACGGGAAAACATTTTGAAAATGGGCCTGAATTACATAGGTTGTAATATTTACTCATTTACTCATTTACTCAAAAAACCATCTTGTATCGAGACGTTGGGCTGATCGCCTCGACAATGTTCCTCGAGCTTGCTGAGCCGCATAGCTCATTTAAAAACGCTGTTTCTTCAGCATAATCATCCTCAGAAACAATCGTCCACCAGTGACGATTATCACCATCCCAGCGATAGCCTCGTTTCTTCACTGTAGTGGTCTAATGAAACCAGACATCTACTTAGGCGATAATGTTCGCCATAAAGAGGTGCTCTATGATAAACAAACAACGTACTTTTACTCCAGAATTCAAACAAGAAGCCGCTAGCTTGGTGCTTGATCAAGGCTACAGTCTTGCCCAAGCCTGCACATCATTAGGTGTGAGTAAGTCGGCCTTGCACCGATGGGTTAAACAGCTCTCAGAAGAGCGTCAAGGTATCACTCCAAAAGGTAAAGCAATAACCCAAGAACAACAGCGCATTCAAGAGCTTGAAGAGCGCTGCAGACGGCTTGAGATGGAGAAATCCATATTAAAAAAGGCTACAGCTCTCTTAATGTCGGACGATTGGAAACATACACGCTAATTGAGAAGTTAAGAGAGTATGCCCCTGTTGAAATCGTGTGTGCGACCTTTGAGGTTAATCGCTCTTGTTACTATGAGTATCGAAAAAGATCGCGACGAGTAGATGTCGAGCACATCAAGCTAAGAGCGCTGGTAAGTCAATTATTTAACAAGAGTCGCTACTCAGCGGGCAGTCGCACTTTGCAATGTATGCTGAGTAAACAAGGTGTCACTATAGGTCGTTTTAAGGTGCGTAAGATGATGAACGAACTCGGTCTATCATGTAAGCAGCCAGGCTCGCACGTGTACAAACAAGCCACGCTTGAACGACTTGATATACCGAACCGTTTAGACAGGAAGTTTGCTGTAACACGACCTAATCAAGTTTGGTGCGGGGATATTACTTACATCTGGACAGGTCAGCGCTGGAGTTACCTAGCAGTTGTTTTGGATCTTTATGCTCGACGGGTAGTTGGTTGGTCTATGTCTGAAACAGCTGATGCCAGCTTAATCGTAAAATCGTTAGAGCATGCATGGGAGCAGCGCGGTCGTCCGCAAGGTGTGTTATTTCACTCAGATCAAGGCTCACAGTACGCTAGCTATCAGTTTCGTCAGCGTCTATGGCAATATCGCATGGTTCAAAGTATGAGTCGCCGAGGTAACTGCTGGGATAATGCACCGGTGGAGCGACTATTTCGTAGCTTAAAAACAGAGTGGGTACCAATGTTTGGGTATAACAGTTTTATGGCTGCTCAAAAAGATATCAGTGGTTACCTGATGAAATATTATAATCAGCAACGACCACATACATTTAATCGTGGCTTGACTCCGCTAGCAGCGGAAGAAATTCTTAACAAAGTGTCTGGAATTATTTGACCACTACACACCACTTCACGGTCAGCATAGGAAACACCTTTAGCGAGAACCTTAAAACTGGCTTCCTGCGCATTGGCTAAAAGCTCCGGTAGTGCATTTGGTACGCTTTCAAATAACTGCACCATAGCAAAACAGTCCGTTGCAGCGCGGTGGCCATCATAAAAGTAGCCATTTTTCAGTAGTAAATACTCAAGCTTTGCGCTTTCAAAGCCATGTGCACGCCAATCAATATCCTTAACGCTGCATGCCCAAACCTTATTGGCCATTTCAGGGAAGCGAATATCAAAGAACGCACGATCAAACTGGGCGTTATGTGCGATCAGTACATTGGAACTGTTAACAATACGCGCCACATGAGCATCATCAATACGTTTGCCGGCAACCATCTCGTTGGTAATGCCGGTAACATCCGTGATTAACTCGCTGATTGTCTGCTTAGGACATTCTAACTGACTACTGATTTCGATGATTTCAGTAATCTTTCCCAAGCTTGGGCTGTAGGCCACCTGCACCAAACCAATCTCAATCACCTCATCCGAACCTGCTGTAAAGCCTGTCGTTTCAAAATCTAACGCTTATTTTCAGCTCGTAACTTTTTTAGCTCTTCACGCTCATCGATACTCAACGCAGCACCGCTGGCTTGAGCTTCTTGCTGCTCTTTCCACTTGTAAAGCAGGTTCGTATTGACACCCAAAGATCAAGCGGCTTCGGCCACGCTGTAGCCTTGATCAGTAACCAGGGCAACGGCTTCTTTTTTAAATTCCTGAGTGTAAGTTTTATACACGCGCTTCTGATTCATATTTCACCTCAAACTAGACAGGGTCTATTGTCTCTCATTGAAGTGTCTATTTGTATTAGGCCAGAACACTGCGACCTCAATGCCGATTCCTTTAGCAGGGAGGGTTTGAGTCAGGCCAGTAGTTTTACGGATTTCTTTTACTTGAAAGGCACCAATATGAGAGTCGCAGGATGGCGCAGGCTTGGCCTTAATGATTTCATCCATCTGTTGCACACTTTCTAAAAGATCGTCGAAGAATGTACTCATGGTGCTGCCCTTCAGGTTAAAAAGCTTTTTTAGGTTACCAAGCGTCAATTATCTTGGCTCTGTTCTTCTTCTTTGTCCCCTTCCTCATCAGGAATGTACTGCAGTAATTCTCCTGGTTCACATTCAAAATACTTACACAGCGCATTAATAGTCTCTGTCGTACAGGCATAGCCAGGAGTGTTAGCTATGCGTGTCAAAGTCGCACGACTGATTCCAGTCTGCTTACTGACCTCTGCAAGAGTGATTTTTCTTTTCTCTTTAAATGATTTGTTATCCAGTTGCTGGACAAGAAGCACTCTGATCATGGGCTTATCTGTGATTGAAATGAGTCTGCATTGTAGCAAAGGCCTCATAAAAGATGCAAAAAGATCTTGACTTGCCATTTTTGTGATGTATTCTAATCACAAATGACGCAAATCAATCACAAAGGAGTATTTGTCATGACGACTTACTTGACTACAGAAGAGCTTTCGCAGCGTATTAAATACGATACTCGCACTATTCGGCAGTGTTTGATGAACGCTGTTTTATTTGAAGGCGTTCACTACATTCGCCCTTTTGGCGGTCGAAAAATCTTATTCATTTGGGAGCAGGTCGAGGAAACGATGCTGCATGGCGCTTCAGCTAACGATTTAATCAATATGATGGAGGGGTAAGCCATGGCTACTGTTAATAGCCGTGACGGCAAACTGTATATAGATTTTCGTTATCGTGGCATTCGTTGTCGTGAGCAAACGCGTGTTGCAGATACGCCTGCAAACCGGGCGCGACTCGAGCGGCTACTTCTCATGATTGATGGGCAGATTAAAAAGGGCACTTTTAATTATGCTCATCACTTTCCTTGCAGCCCGCGTGTTGCTCAATTTGAAAAATTAGCTGATGCCGAGCGTACTGCAGGGATAAGTGGCAGTACGAAATTATTCTCATCTTTTGCTGAGCGGTGGCTCTCTGAGAAAAAGGTGGAGTGGCGTGAGAGTCAGATTGAAACAGTTGAAGGCATTTTTAATGTGCACCTCTTGCCTAAATTTGGCGCATTACAGGTCTCTGAGATTAGTAAAAGTCAGATTTTAGGCTTCAGGAAAGGACTGCATGAGCCTGATATTTTAAAAGGCCGCAAACTGTCACCCTCTAGAATTAATCACATCATGACCTACTTGCGGATGGTATTGAATGATGCTGCAGAGCGCTTCAAATACGAGTCCCAGTGGAAGAATATCAAGGCTATTCCTATACCGCGCTCTGAGGTCAAACCGTTTAGTTTGACTGAGATTATGCGCATGCTTAAGGCTGTGCGAGAAGACTATAAACCGTATTACACCGTGCGTTTTTTTACAGGTCTTCGCACGGGTGAGATTGATGGTTTGCCTTGGAAGAATGTTGATTTTGAACGCCGGGTCATACATGTCCATCAGGCTCTTGTGCGAGGCTCGATTGGACCAACTAAAAACAGCAGCTCATATCGCACACTGATGATGACTGATTCAGTTTATGAGGCAATGAAAGAACAATGGACCTTGACTGGGCATCGCAGTGAGTTTGTCTTTTGCGGACGTAATGGCCAGCCTTTAGATTATCGTAATGTTGCTAACCGGGTTTGGTATCCCTTGCTGAATTACTTATCTATGGAGCGGCGCAACCCTTATCAGACACGACACACAGCAGCTACTTTATGGCTTGCCGCAGGTGAAGCGCCTGAGTGGATTGCGCGTCAATTAGGACACTCCAATACGGGCATGTTGTTCAAGGTTTACTCGCGATACATACCAAATTTACGTGGCCGTGATGGTGCCGCATTTGAGCGTTTACTGGAGGCAGCAGATGAGTAAAAAAACACAGCATATTCTGGCATGGGTATTGAAAGTGAGTGAAGATGGTACGACAGAAACTTGGACTCTATCGAACTCTAAAGTAAATATGTTCATCACAGCTAATAAAGGTGCGATGAGCCATGTGAATGAAAATGGAGCCCTGGCTAATATTGATTTTTGTAATGGGAAGTTGGTTGGTAAGCCAATAATTGTTGACCCTCATATCACCGCAGGGTTTGCATATAAACAGTTTCAGATGGTTATGCCTGGTCATGAGGAAAGGCTGCGAGTAATGTGGACCTTGCTAGGGTTGATTGAAGACCCTGCGCTTAAGGCTTTTTATTGGTCAGTGTTAAGTGACGATAAAATTATGAGTAAATTTTATCGGGCAAAAGCTAGCGAGAGCCATCATCACTGCCATGAAGGCGGATTGTTTGAGCATAGTGTTGATGTTGCTACTGCCGCAGTTTTACATGCCCGTCAAAATGGTTTGGGAGATCGTACTGCTAATATTGCTTTTGTTTCTGGGATATTGCATGACATCGGAAAAATTGAGATGTACTACAACAACCCAGGTGCAAAAAAAGCAGAGGGTTGCCAGCATGAGGCTTTAAGTTTTATGGTTTTATCTGAGCAGTTGGAGGCATTAAAAGCAGCGGACGCTGTATTGTTTGATGCTATCTCCAGCACACTAACGGCCAAGATGGGTAGCTCGCGCAATGAGTACTTGTCAGAAACTATTGTGCGTATGTGCGATAGAATTTCAGCAGATGCGCATCGGACTCGTCAGGTTTTTGCAGGTAAACCTGCACACTATTGGTATGTGCGTTCAGCTCGAGATAAGCGAGTTTTTAAACGTCTTGATGAGGCGTAATGGCTACTAAAAGGGCATGGATGCGCGTCTTAAAGCACTGCTCAACTGCAATGGTTGAGCAGTAATACTCGCAGTTCTAATTTAAATCGCAGTCTTCACCATCTTCATGAGTCGATTCATTATTGTCGCTATTTTGCCAAGCTTGTATTTGATTCGGTGTGAAGAAAATTATAGCCAGTCGATGCAAAAGCACGTTCAGCGCCTGTGAGCTGAACTGTGATAATCCTTTCTCCATATACTTGTCTTCCTCCGCGTGACGTAAAAATAAACGTGCCAGCCCGTTAGGGTGTTGAGCAACACGCTTGAGTGGAAGTGTCTCAGTTTTCATATGTGGACTACATGCCCAGTCAGAGACTGTCTGTTCAGGGGGCATTTGTAATAAAATCTTCCACCTGTGCCAAGGGTAAAGCTGGCTTGCTATGGTCATAAAGCGTTTAAAAATCTTAGGGTTCGTAAACCTAATACCTGCACGTGAGGATGTGCTGTTTAGTAGTGCGTACTTGAGGAGCCATTTGAACTCTGTAAGTTCTAGTTGGTTTCTACGCAGGTTACGAATGGCGTGTAGGCCTTCCTCAATATCCTGTTTTTCATGACTATTATTTGGCGTTGCAGGCAAAATTTGATGTCTGCGGGCGAGCGGAAATAGTATTGATGTACCTTTGACTGTTTTGAGTTCACGTAAGGCTACTGCTGTCTGATACCAAGCTGTAATGCGCTGCTCATCACACTGATAAAATGTTGCCAATTCATCGTAGGATTGTCCGTTCTGTATTTTTGCCAGAATAGCTCCGCTTATTATGTAATGTGAGTTCTGGCGCGGTATGAGGTGTTCGGGATTCTCACCTGTAGACGGCTGCTCTTTTAATTTATTTGTATAGCGCAGCAGTTTTTTAGCTGAATATGCATAGGTTTCTCGCGGGTGCATGGCTTTGTTTTTTTTCAGCAGTGCTATGCGGTGTGGATTTAGACCAAACAGTGCTTGGCCAAGGTGATCATCGAAAGGACGCTGGTTTGCTTGTAAATGCAGTCCTACTAAGCAGTCTGTAAAATGTAAATAAGTGCTTAACGTCATAGCAGGGCTGCTGTGTCCTGCCATGACCGCTAATGCGGAATAACGGTCACGTTTACGACTCTTGCCGACGATTAGGGTGAGAATCTCATCTACTTGCTCGTCAGAGTATGGAATAAGAGCTTGTAGCACTGGTGGTAGTTCAACCAGATCACGATGCAAAATTAACTGCATGCGAGATAACGCGCTATGCCGCATGTGGTACAGGCGGTACTCGAGACCGCCGGACAGATCGTAAAGAACACTGCTAACTAAACCTGCGATGCTCGATGTATTGATCATTTCAGCACTGTTTTCAGCCGTGCAAAAAAGAAGTTCACTTAGACTTTTTTGCTCTAGCCTGCGCTCATTGATATAGGCGTTAACGGTATCTACTTCGTGCTCTGCTAGTAGCGGGAATAGTGGAACTTTACGCAGAGCAGCAGGTGTTTTGTTTTTTCCAAACCTATTATTGCGTGGGTACAAAAAACCTTCGGGTGATGGTTCGATATCTTGGATTCTGAGCTTTGCCAGCTCTCCCGGCCTTAGGCCGGTTCTGTACGCCATAATTAAGAACGTCTGTAGCAGTAGTGCTTCGCGTGTATTGGTGTCGTATAAACGTTTGACGACTGCAAGTAGCTCTAGAAATAACGGCTCATCAATAATTGCAGCGCTTATATGGATGATTGTCTTTTTGTTTTCTGCGTTAAGCGAGAAGGGCAGATGAGCAAAGCCGAGTTCAAGTACTGCAAAGCTATGCATGTCAAACAGTCTGTCGGCCTTAAATTCTCTGTTTTTATCTGATTGCCGTCTGTTGAGGATTGACAGGTATAGAGTATGAAAATCTTCACCGTCAAATGTATCAAGGGGCTCTAGATAAGCCTCTGCAATCCATTCATCGCCTATGGCTGTTAAATAGCGTTCTGCAGTAGATACTGCATTTTGCTTATGAGCTAAGTGGTCATACAGCCAGCGGCATAGGAGATCCTCGCTGGTGTCAAGATCTGGAGTAATAAGCTGTTTAATAGCATCAATGGTTGCAGAC
The DNA here is from genome assembly GCF_001267175.1 of Thiopseudomonas alkaliphila. Classification (NCBI taxonomy): domain Bacteria; kingdom Pseudomonadati; phylum Pseudomonadota; class Gammaproteobacteria; order Pseudomonadales; family Pseudomonadaceae; genus Thiopseudomonas; species Thiopseudomonas alkaliphila. The sequence continues at coordinate 2,319,296 of NZ_CP012358.1, forward strand.
TTGCTTTCATGGCGAGCTCGGTCCTTGTGCAATATCTTTTTAAGTTTATTTACAATAGTACTGGGTTTGCTTTTAAGACGCCTAACAGGTCTTTTTTTTGCATTGCTGGCTGTCTGTATCAGGTTAATGCTTTCTGAGCTGCATCTATAAATTTGCTTAGTATAGAGGCGCTTCCAGTAACATAACGGCAGGCTAGCGCTAAGTTTTCGGCCAGTAATGTATTCAATCAGTATCTGCGGTAGATTTACGCCCGTTTGGTTTTCTGTAACTGCTGCTGCACCGTCTCTAAATAAAGTGCGCGAGATTTTAATGTCCAGTTGACTGGCTACTTTTGCCCTGTAGTGGTTAATAAAAAGTGAACTATCATCTATATGGTTAGGCTGCCACGTATCAGACTTAGTACGTAATAACTGAGAAAGCACCGATAAACTGGTTGGGTCGAGAAAGTGGTTGATTAAGCAGGTCGGCTGATCTTGTGCTGGACAGTAAAAGTTGCTCGGGTAGTTTTCGCTTGGTTCCGTTTTTAAGCTTAGAAAAAGCGTGGGAGCGCTGCCTTGTAACGGTTTGTTTTGCATAATGCTGCGGGCAAGGGCAGGCCAAAGGTGCATGCGTGTTAGGCCGCTATATAATAAAGAGCACGTCAGAAATAGAATAAAAAGCTCTTCAGTACCCATGGTTGGATTAAGCTCTGCTCGCCACTGTTTCTCTGCTGCCAGCATATCGGTAGAGCGTTTATGCCATGCATTATTGCGTGTTGGCTTAATGCGGCGAATCGTATTCCATGGCGTTGGAACATCTAATTGCCACAAGCCGTTTTCATTGCCGTCTTCTATGGCATAGCTAATGAAATTATAGGCTCGGCGATAATTGCTGGTATTACCTAGAGCTGTTTGCAATGCTTTATCAATACTGGGCCAGACCTCCGAGAATCGGGTGCTTTCCGGGTTTTCAATACACATTCCAGGCAGGTGCTGTTGAAAAATACTGATGGCCTTGCGTAGGTTTCTGTAATCTTCTTTTTTACGTTGCTCTTTACGCGTACGCCACCCGGGCAACAACTCGGTATTGAACTCTATATGAGCCAAAATAAGCTTATTTTGCGATGCTGAAGGCATCGGCGATTCATATCCATTTGTCATGAGTTAGCTCCAGCCTGCTATTGCTTGGACATCTAGTTCATTTAACAACTGCTCAATCTGATCACTGACTTGCGTAAAATCGTGTAGGGATAAACTACTGAAACTGCCCAAGCCTTCCTCACCAAACTCCTCATGACCCATCCAGCTGTTGATAAGCTCGTAATGAATATTTTTATTTTTTAAATAGGTTCTGAGGTGGTGTCTGGGCCAGTTGTACTGAAAAGGTACAGTATGTTTGAGCACTTGCCTGAGCACGCTGGGCGTTAGCCCTACTGCTTGTGCTGCTTGAGTCGATGGACTATCAATAAAAAATAGTAGATTGCTTTCTTTGTTTAAGACTTGTTGGCAGTGTAGAGAAATATTATCAGCTAAAAGGCGTGTCTTTTTTACAAGAGTTCGAATGTGCTGCAGGTACAATTCGACTTGTCGCACGGCTGTTTTAGGCAGCACCACAGTCCTAGCTGAAAGGCCATTGCGGCGCTCTTTGTCACTAATCCACCAAGTAGCATTGTGCTCGTTATAATCAGCTAGGCTCCCAAGCGGCGCATTCACGTTACGGTGTCCGGTCGAAAATACTAGGAGTAACCATACGTAGCATGTGTATTGGTTGTGAAACTCGTACATGCTGGTCAAAGATGTGCTTTTTTTAAGAGCTGGGTCGGGTTGCAGCATTTTAAATAATTGTTTCAAAGCATGGTTTTTAATTTTAATAGCACTGCCGAGAGTGTTAGGTAGTTGCTGAATAACAGGTAAGTCGTAGCTGAGCTCAGCAAAACTAAAAATATCCTTTAGGTAGTGCTGGTGATTCAGTAGGAAATTGCTTTCATTAAAATGAGTATAGGCAATGGGTGCGTATTGCTGTGCCGTTAAGCCGCGTAAAATTGCGCTTTCAGCAGGGTCAAATCCATTGCAGGAGTACCAGTGACCTAGGTAGTTGCTGATACGGCCTAGGGTTAATCGAGTTGTATATTTATTGTTGATAACTTTTAGGAGTGTGCGAGCTTGATTGATGACCTCATCATTAATCACGATCTGTTCAATTGCTAGGCTTGTTATCAGAGGCATTGGTACTCTAAAAGCGGTATGTGTAGGGCTTGATATAAGAGGCTCAATTATTGGGTCCTGTGTGCCACTAGGTACTAAGTGAGGCACTTCGTAAATCAGTAACCATTGCCTTTTTGCAGAGAACCATAAACGAATATTAGGTAGTTGCTCTATGCGCAGGCCGCTAAATAGCATAATGAGTAAAATGTCAGCCAGCACGTGCTGTTCTTCTGGTAGTTGTGCCTTGTCGGATGCGGTAAGTAAAAAATTTCGTATGTCCCATCTGCTGAGATGCTCAACTGAGCATGGTAGAGAGAGGTTGCGCATATAAATTTGCTCTGCAAATCGCTGGCTGTGAATAGCTTTTTGGGATCGAGATAGATTGTGCTGCGACTTATTAGAGGTACGCAGTGTTTTTGTATTTTTTAGCGTAAGAGACTCGTCAGTCTCATCGAGTCCATGCGTACTGGGTTTATCAAATGTTAGTTCTTCATAAGCCACGCCGCCTTCGTAAATAGTCGTTACGTTTGCAGGCGTTGACGATAGTGCATCTGTAAGAGGCCTTGCTTTCTGGGTGCGGATGATGCCGCTTTTAAACTCAATAGCGTTGCTAATTGCCACTGCTATGTAGTCAACATACCATTTTGTATTTTTATCCAGTAAGTTTTTACGAGTCTGATCAAGATCGGCGTTTAATGTTTTGAGGCATGTACTCTCATCGATTTCAGGCAGCAATTTAAAGGCTTGACGGTGTTTTTTGTTCGCAGCAAATAAGCGGATTTGTCTCAGAGCTTTTTCTATTGCATTGCTATGATTTCCAATCAGACTCAGTTGCATAGTGCTGAAAATTATTAAGCATTTATACAGTTGGTACTGTTCCTGTTCATGAGCGTCCCAATCTGGAAATGGAGTCGTTGCTAATGCAGCTGTGAAATCTAAGACGCCTAGCATGCTCGCCTGTTTGATTGCGCGAGTTAGCTCGTTTTGCTGGTTATTATTCGATGTTTGCGGGCTGGCGTTTAATGTATTGATGTATGCCTCAATGGTACTGAAGTGGTTCAGCCAGCTGTCCGGAGTCCGGTCTAGTAATGCGCTTAGCTCAGACGTAATTACACCGCGGAAACCATCGATAATATGGTGATTTGGAAATACAAATTCATTTAACTTGTCGTTCACGTTATCAGTCAGCATTGTTACCCTCTGCCTCTACACACTCATCTTTTTCTTCATTCTTATTCAGAGCATTGACGATATCTTCAAGGCTGGAATTGCCTTGCCGCTTTGTCATAATTGTTTTCGAGCGTTGCTGGTAGATTGCACGTCGTGATTGTCCTGATTGCTCAGCGAAAAAAGTATCGGTTAGCGGACCTCCAAAGAAGTTTTTAGACAGCTCCGCTGGAACGTGTTTTTTTATATTGTCGATAATCAGGCTGGATTGCCGCACATCAGCAGCTATATATAGCTGCTCTAAAAATATGGGCCATGCCATATTTTCTGCTAGCTGCTCTACATCGACGCCATACATAAGTAATGTTCCAAACTCAGGGTTCGCATTGTTCCAAAAATAAGGTGCCCAGAATGGGAAAATAACCTGAAAGCCAGTGGGTTTGTTATCCTTAGAAATCTTGTGGCTTTCTGTTTGAAACGTCATGCTGCCAACCAAGATGCGAGGTAGCGAATTTAAAAAGCGCTCCTGCTTTGGTGTTGTTTTCAGCATGAATGGTTGCTGGATCAGACATTGATAGGGCTCACGTACTGCTGGGTGAATACTGAAGGTAATGTCATGGTTTTTTGAATAGATGAGTTGAGGCATGAAAGTTACTCGCTGCAAAATTTCAGCGAAGATAGCAGTGGAAGCTGGAAGTGCTTGCACGGTTAAGTGACGTTTTTCGTAACTTAGCTGCAGAGTAGGGTTGTAGCCTTATTATTTGCAAGTGAGAGGCTGGAGTGGTTGTTAAAAATTAAGCTGAAGTGGCAGTAGGCTGCTGCTGAGTAAAGTGATTTATGCGGAGTATTAATGGACGTTGATTCGCGCATCCCGTTTGGTTTAAGCACTGATAGTGGGCAGATTGTAGATGTTGGGAGTGTCGAGCGTGGTAATGCTTGTCGATGCATTTGCCCCTCATGTAAAACACCACTAGTCGCAAGGCATGGAACTCAAAACGCATGGCACTTCGCCCACCGTAGCCAGAAGACGCATAACGAAACTCGTAATGAGTGCGATTACTCCTTCGCAGTTTCTGTCAGGCTGATGATTCGGCAGCTTGCCACTAATGGTTTGAAATTTAAGGTGCCGCGGCTGGAAGGGGTGCTTCCTGCTTATAGTGAGTTTACTCATCAAGCAAAAGATTTTGACTATTTGGTGACGGAAGAATCGCTTTTGATTCTAGAGGACGTAGAAGTAGGGGCTGCTTTTTGTGGTGAGACTGTAGATGTCCTAGGTCTTGTTAAAAGTGTTCCATTTGTGGTGCATGTCACCTATAGGGATCGAAACCTGCCTATTAGTCTCAAAGAACCCCAGGTGGCTAGGAGTGGTGTCATTGAGCTTAATGTCGATGATTTACCGCAGTTATTTGCTAAGGAAGATAGCGGACAGTATCAAGAGGTTCTTCGTCGATACATTGAGGACCGAACAGATGGTAAGACCTGGGCTTATCATCCTCGTGAGAAGAAGCTTAAAAATATTGCTATAGCGCAGCGTGATTCTTGGCTAGACCAGCAAGAAGCTGAGGTAAAACTTAATACGTCTGCTAACTTTACTTGTCGTATGTGTGGCTGGGTAGGGCCGAGCATAAAGTGTGAGCCATGCGATTCTCATTTGTACACAAGCAATAAAATATAGCAGCCTGAGTGGTCGACATATCCAGAGCGCTCTGGATCGGTAGTTGATCGAGAGCGTGCCCATCTAGAGATATATTCAGTGTCTCGTTATACCAGTTGAGTTCATAGATACCCATAACCTTTGCTGTGAAGATTAGCTGATCAGTTGTTGCATCAGGGGGAGGGGTTCGAATTTTACTTTCCAAGCGATCATGCAGGCCCACTCCCATAGATCAATATTTGAGCTATTGGCTACCGCCTAGTTGCAAAATCTAGAGTAAATCGGCGATAGGTATCAGGGTAGTAGAGGCATGCTTATGTTGCTTATCCACAGCTCTGCTCAGAGATAACTTGATGCAATTGTGGCTGCTCGGACGCTAGGGCCAAGACTGGCTTGCTGGGGATTCGCTCGCTTTTTAGTAGGGAGAGTGGGAGCATTGTTCCCGTTAAGAACAGAGGTTTCACTGCTTGTGACCAGATAACTGGTGTTAATTGACGTCGATTGAGGTTGAGTCTGCTTATTTATTTCTCTTTGTATATCAATTAGTTACAGTTAGTGTACAATGGATGTCAATTAAGGACATCTGGCTCGAACGGCCTGTCACGCCGGGGGTCGCGGGTTCGAGTCCCGTCCACTGCGCCAGATTACGAAAACCCGTTAAGCCTTGCTTAACGGGTTTTTTCGTTTCTAGTCAATTATTTATTTTGTGCGCTTGCTCTTGGTTAGAGTCGGGCATTAACACTTTGCCTCAATGCCTCTTTACAAGGTGGATGGCATACAACAAAGGTAAGGAAAGGTTATGTGTCCACCCGTATCAGTAACTGAGGCCGAGGTGATTGACGCCGTAGCGCATTGGGTAGCCACCTGTGTGGTGGGGTTGAATCTTTGCCCCTTTGCCAAACGTGAAGTAGTGAAACAGCGTGTCCGCTATGTGGTCAGCCAAGATACTAACGAGCAGGCGCTACTAGTGAGTTTGCAGGCAGAACTGGACTATCTCACTGCCCATCCTGAAGTAGAAACCACCTTGCTGATCCCCATAGGCTTGTTACAGGATTTTTATGATTACAATGATTTTCTTGATCAAGCCGACTATTTACTGCAAGTGCTGGATTTAGAAGGGGTGTATCAAATTGCTAGCTTTCATCCGGATTACCAATTTGGCGGCACGTTAGTTGGCGATGTGGAAAACTACACTAATCGCTCACCTTATCCAGTGTTGCACTTATTACGTGAAGAAAGCCTAGAGCAAGCGATTGCTGACTACCCCGATGTTGAGCAAATCCCCGAGCGTAATATTGCCCTGATGCAACAGCTAGGCGTTGAGCAGTTAACGGCGTTGCTAGCCGCTTGCCGCAAGCAGGGTTAATCGACGACTGAAAGCGGCGTGCCTCGTAACTGTTCAGCATAGTCAGCAAATAACTGCAGTAACCAGCGATAAACCGTTTCAAAGCGTTGAATTTGGCCGATTTGGCGGTGACTCAGTAACCAAATTTCGCGTTGTAATACTGGCATTGGGCTGAGACGTTTAAGGCCCGCTTGCTCAGCCAACATGCAGGGCAGTAAGGCTAGCCCTAAACCTTGCTGGCAGGCTTGGAGTAAAGTCGGTAGGTGACAACTTTTTAAGCAGATGCTGGCTTTGGGGTAATGTTGCGCTAGCCAGCGCATCTCTGGCACATGGGCTAAAGCTTGGGTGTAACTGAGCCAGGGTTGTGCTGCCCACTGTTGGGGCGTTAAATCAGCAAATTGTGGAGCCGCGTAAACGGCTAAGCCCAGCTCGCCAACTTTACGCATGAATAGCGCAGCATCTTGTTGTGGGCGGGCAAAACGAATCGCCAGATCGGTTTCGCTATGACTAAAAGAAAGATCACGATCAGCATTAATTAGCTCGAGGCAAAGCTGCGGATGTTGCTGCTGAAAGGCGGCCAACTCTCGACCAAGCCAGCTACTAAAAATAAAGTCGACGGCAGTAATACGCACTGTGCCCTGGACCGCTTGGGCTTGTTGTTGAGTTGATTCGAGCAATTGCTGCACTTGTTGGGTAATAGGCTGCGCTTGTTGCATAAATGCTAAGCCTAATTCAGTGGCTTGATAGCCTTTGGGTGTGCGAATAAATAACGTACTGTGTAAGCGTTGTTCGGCGGCAGCTAAGCGGCGACTAATGGTCGATACATCTACCTGTAGCTGCTGCGCCGTGGCACTTAAGCTGCCCGCTTGATGCAAGGTGGTCAGTAGTTTTAAGTCGTTCCAATCAAACTCTTGGGCTGGCATAGCTAAATAAATACTCAAACAGGTGATCTAGGATTAGGGCGTATTAAGGGCTGTTTGCTGCTTTGCAAAGATGCAAACTGAGTTGGCAAGTTTAGGGCTGTTCAGCCTCTGCTGTCACTTGGACAATGGCGCTAGAAAACCACGACTTCCTTCGCCAATAAAGAGACTAAAACTATGTCCACTCAGCAACTCCCTACCTTATTTCAGCTTACCGGCAGTGAGCACGGTCCAGCCAACTGGCAAGAAGCGGTACTGATTATTATTGATGCGCAAAATGAATATCGGATCGGTGATATGCGTTTGCCTAATGTCGAGCCAGCTACTGCGCAGATTAGCCTGCTGCTGGCTAAGGCACGGGCAGAACAAACACCGGTTATTCATATTCGTCATATGGGGGTGGTGGGGTATTTGTTTGATCCAGAAGGGCCGCGGGGTCAGATTTTTGATGAGCTAGCGCCGCTAGCAGGCGAGGTAATCATTGATAAACCATTGCCTAATGCCTTTGCCCAAAGTAATTTGCACAACGTCATTAAAAATACTCAGCGCAGCGCGTTGATTGTCTGCGGCTTTATGACCCACATGTGTGTTAGCGCCACGGTACGTGCTGCTAAAGATTTAGGGTATCGCTCTACAGTGGTTGCCGCAGCCTGTGCTACTCGCCCGTTACCGGGAGTAGATCAGCAAGTGGTGGATGCCGAAGCGCTACATAACATGGAGCTGGCGGCCTTGGCAGACTTTTTTGCCTGTGTCGTACCTACTGCTGAGGAGTTAGGCGCTTAAGCATAAAAGGCACTTGCGAATTTTTTTAGTGCTGGGCACTCTGAAGCAGTTAAGTTTGCGCCCTTCTTGTTGAAGGGCGACTCTGCTAAAGGAGTAACACATGCCAACAATTGATTCTCGGTTACGCGAACATGTGCACCTATTGGGTGACTTGCTAGGGCAAACCATTAAGCAAGCAGTGGGTGCCGAACTCTTTGATAAGGTAGAACGCATCCGGCTAGGAGCTAAATATGCACGGCGCGGACAAGCCCAAGCACGGCAACAGTTAACCGAGACCTTAGATGGACTGACCGATACTGAATTATTAGCAGTAGCACGGGGCTTTAACCAATTTTTAAACCTGGCCAATATTGCCGATCAATACCATTTAATGCGTCGTCGGCACGCCGATGAGGCACCGGCTTTTGAAGAGCAAATGCTGGGTCAATTGCTGCAACGGTTAACGGCTAAGGGGCATGATTTAGCTGAGCTAAAGCAACAGTTAGAAAACCTCAGTATTGAACTGGTGCTAACCGCGCATCCAACTGAAGTCACGCGGCGCACTATGATTGTCAAATACGACGCCATTGCCCAGCAGTTAGCTGCCTTGGATCATAGCGATCTAACGGATCAAGAGCGCAATCAAGCTCTGCATAAATTACGGGTATTAATCAACGAAATTTGGCATACCTCAGAAATTCGTAAACATCAGCCCACGCCATTGGATGAAGCCCGCTGGGGCTTTGCGGTAATTGAACGTTCGCTCTGGAAAGCCTTGCCCAATACTTTGCGCCATGTGGATCAGGTGTTGCAGGTGCAAGGTGCTGAGCCCTTAGCAGTGACTGCGACGCCGCTTCGTTTTGCTTCGTGGATGGGCGGCGATCGTGACGGTAACCCTAACGTCACGGCCAATATCACCCAAGAGGTTTTGCTGTGGGCGCGTTGGATTGCGGCGGATTTATTATTAAAAGACATCACTAAGCTCACGGCGGAGCTATCAATGCAGCAGGCCAACTTAACCTTGCAGCAACATGCCCAAGGCAGTGATGAGCCGTATCGCGTGGTGTTAAAAAAACTGCGCAATCAATTGCGTTATACCCGCACCACCTTACAAAAGTGCATTCAAGAGCAAAGCCCGATACCTGACGATGTGCTCAGTGATAACCAGCAGCTGCTGGAGCCTTTACTGTTGTGCTATGAGTCCTTGCATGAATCAGGGTTAGGCTTAATTGCCGATGGTGATTTATTAGACTGCATTCGTCGTGCCCAAGCCTTTGGTTTATTTTTGCTCCGCCTTGATATTCGACAAGATGCGGCGCGGCATGCAGCAGCATTAGATGAAATTACCCAGTGGTTAGGCTTGGGCAGTTATCTGGCGTGGGATGAAGAGCAAAAGCAAGCATTTTTACGTCAAGAACTGGCCAATAAACGGCCGTTACTGGCTGCTGATTTTGAGCCTTCAGCAGATACCCAAGAAGTGTTAGATACTTGCAAGGTGGTGGCTAAGACACCGGCTGCCGCCTTGGGCTCCTATGTGATTTCCATGGCCACCGCGCCGTCCGATGTGCTGGCGGTGCAGTTATTGCTCAAAGAAGCTGGACTGCGGCGCTTTATGGCTGTGGCGCCACTGTTTGAAACCGAGCAAGACCTAGATCATGCGGGGGCTGTGATTGGGCAATTACTGGCTTTACCGGATTACCGTCAGCAGTTAGCTGGGCCGCAAGAAGTGATGATCGGTTATTCAGACTCAGCCAAAGATGCCGGCACAACGGCTGCGGCCTGGGCGCAATATCGCGCCCAAGAAGAGCTGGTGGCGGTGTGTGCCAAAGCGGGAGTGGAGCTGCTGTTATTCCATGGCCGTGGCGGTACCGTAGGTCGTGGCGGTGGACCAGCCCATGAAGCTATTTTATCGCAGCCGCCAGGTTCGGTGGCAGGGCGCTTTAGAACCACCGAGCAAGGCGAAGTAATTCGCTTTAAATATGGCTTGCCTAAGGTGGCCGAGCAAAACTTAAATTTATATTTGGCCTCGGTTTTGGAGGCTACCGTGGTGCCGCCACCGGCCCCAACTCAAGCTTGGCGTGATGTGATGGAGCGAATGGCTGCGGATGGCGGGGAGGCTTATCGCGCAGTAGTGCAAGAGGCGCCAGAGTTTGTGGCGTATTTTCGTCAAGCCACACCAGAGCAAGAACTAGGCCGCTTGCCCTTAGGCAGTCGTCCGGCGAAGCGTCGTTCGGGGGGGATTGAAAGTTTACGCGCTATTCCATGGATCTTTGCCTGGACCCAGACGCGCTTAATGCTGCCGGCATGGCTCGGGTGGGAGGAGGCTTTGGCCAAAGCGCTGGAGCGTGGTGAAGCCGCCACTTTAGAAGAAATGCGTGATCACTGGCCGTTCTTTCGCGCGCGGATTGATATGCTGGAAATGGTGCTGCTAAAAGCGGATCAAGGGATCGCCAGACTATATGACGCCCGTTTAGTCGAGCCCGCGTTGCAAGGCTTTGGTGAAGCACTGTATGCCAAACTTGAGCAAGCCGTGCAGCAAGTATTGGCTTTGACCGGCGAGGAGCATTTGCTTGAGCGCCACCCCTTGGTCCGCGCCTCAATTAGCATTCGCGATACTTACTTAGATCCGCTGCATTTACTGCAGGTTGAGTTACTGGATCGCTCGCGCCGGGAGCACAGTATTGAGCACCCTGAAGTAGAGCAAGCGATGTTAGTCACCGTAGCAGGGATTGCCGCAGGGCTGCGTAACACAGGTTAAGCCAGCAACGGTTGAGGCTAATGAAGGTGGGCTTTTAGTCCACCTTCTTAGTTTTTAGCGATGGGTTTCAATGGATCAAACAGAGTGTTTTTATGCAGAGTTTAATAGCCGCTGGTTGGTTACCCGAGTATTTATCGTTATACACGCTGCTTGGTTTAGTGGCATTAGCCGGGTTGACCTCGTTTATCACTGCGTTTATCGGGATTGGCGGCGGAGCTATTTTACTGGCAGGACTTAGTTTGTTGATTCCCACTGCCGCGATTATTCCAGTACATGGCTTGGTGCAATTAGGCTCAAATGCTAATCGTGCCGCCATGACTTGGCGCTGGATAAATTGGCAAACCATTGCTTGGTTTGCCCCAGGTGTGCTGCTAGGCGCTGGATTAGCCAGTATGTTATTGGTTGAACTACCGGTTGCTGTATTGCAAACGGCCATTGCGCTCTTTATTTTGTATCTGTGCTGGGGTCCATCTTTATCTGCACTTATTTTAGGTAAGGCGGGTACTTTAGTCGCTGCCGCGCTGACCACCTTATTGAGTCATTTGGTTGGGGCGACCGGGCCTTTGGTGGGGGCTTTTGTTAAGCAGCAGCAAACTAATCGGCAAGCTACCGTGGCGACCTTTGCCGCTGCCATGACATTGCAACATGCGCCAAAAGCCATGGTATTTGGCATGGCAGGCTTTGCTTTTAAGCAATGGATTGTGCTGGTGTTGGCAATGATTGCAGCTGGCGCGCTGGGCACTAAGCTAGGATTAGGGCGTTTACAAAAAATCAGTGATCAGCACTTTAATGGGTTATTTAATCTCCTGCTGACCCTAATTGCAGCACGCTTATTGTGGCAGGCGTTGCTGCGGTAATTAACCAGTGCTGGCGCGAAATGTTTACTGAGTAGCTGAGCCGATTAGTGGGCCCGCAAATAATCCCGGCGATGGGGATGCTCAATCCACTGCAGCTGGAGTTTAGGGCCTAACGCGGCGAATAAATAATCGGCTAAATGGTTAGCGTAATAGTGAATAGAATCAAAGGCATCTTGCCCCGCTGAATGGATATAAAACTGTAATGAATCAGTGGCAGGCCAATGAAACCACGCACCCCCTGCATAGAAAATCGTTGCGGTTTGTTGATCTAACACTTGCTGATCGCGCTGTTTCGAGTGCAACCAGTGCTCAAGCAGTGGGGCTATTTGTGCGGGCGATACACCGCTGAATTGTGCTTCTAGCATGACATCGCGGTCTTCATTCCAGTGTTTAATATCCCACGCGTAGTTCAGTAAATAATGCTCAGTGTTTGACATCAAAGTGGCCTAAATAAGAAAAACAGGCGCCATTATAAAGCTAAGCCCAGCGCCGTAATAGATTGCAACCAGGTATAGCCTAGGCCACACAAGGGGACTAGCAACCAGGCGGGTAATTGCCACACCGCCAATGCTAGCCAAGCGAGCAAGGCCAGCGCTAAGTCAGTGGGTTGATAAATACTGCTCAGCCACAGTGGCTGATAGAGCGCGGCTAACAGTAGGCCGACCACCGCCGCATTGGCTCCGGCTAAGGCGCGGCGAACTGCAGCTTGTTGTTTTAATTGCTGCCAAACGGGTAACACTGCTAACACCAGTAAACCTGAGGGTAGAAAAATCGCCACTAAACAGAGCAGGCCGCTGAGCCAAGGCCAAGGATGCGAGGGTAATAACGTACCCAAGAAAGCCGCAAAGCTAAACAGTGGTCCAGGTAAGACTTGGGCCGCGGCATAACCAGCGAGAAACTGCTCGCTGCTGATTAATCCCGGCGTTACCATCTGGGCCTCTAACATGGGCAACACCACATGACCGCCGCCAAAGACTAAAGCACCGGCCTGATAAAAGCCGGCGATTGCTTGTAGTAATGGCCATTGGCTGAGGTGGGCTAAGAGGGGCAGTAAAAGCAATAACAGTAAAAAAATCGTTAGCCAATACTTGGCCTTGCGCCGCTGGATACGGGTTGTGGTGGGCTGAGGCGTACTCTGAGCTAAGGCGGCGCTAGCTAAGGGTGAGCTTGGGCTAGGCGTGAGCCAGCGCCAACCAATTAGCGCACTGCCGGCAATGACAACTATTTGAGTGCTAGCGCCAGGCCAGCATAACAGGATGCAGCAACTGAGCAGCATCAGACTGAGTTGTGCACGAGTGCGACAGAGCTGTTGACCTAGGCTCCAAACCGCGTGGGCGACAATCGCCAGTACCGCCAGTTTAATCCCAGCTAAAAAATCACTGGGTAGCCGGTTGCGGTAATGACTAAAGCCCAAGGCCAGCATCAACAGCGCAGACGGCAGGGTAAAACCCAGCCAAGCTGCCAGCGCCCCCTTATTGCCGTGGCGCAGCCAACCCAAAGCAAAACCTACTTGGCTGCTGGCTGGCCCGGGTAAAAACTGACACAACGCCACTAAATCACCGTACTCGGCCGCACTGAGCCAGCGCCGCCGCTGGACAAACTCGTGCTGAAAATAAGCCAGATGAGCACTAGGCCCGCCAAAGGAGGTCAGCCCTAAGCGCAGGAAAATCAGAAAAATAGCGTAGGTTTTAGCCCAGCCCTTAGCACTCGAAGCACTATGCATAGTGGTGATTAGTTGCCAATTAAGAGAAAAGTCACACTAATGCACTATAGGGGGGAATTATGACGCTGTGGTGAAATCAATCGGTTATTGCTTGGGTGGTGACGTCTCACCACTTAGATCGACCGCTAGGATATGCCTATGTTAACCGCCCGTTTAACGCCACTTGCTCCCACTAAGCAGCAGCACACCCATGTGCATCATCAATTAGTCTTTGCGCTACAAGGCGTAGCCGAGTTTGAGGTTGCTGGCCAAGGCGGGGTAGTGGCCGCTGAACAAGCCTGTTTAGTGCCCAGTGATGCCAGTCATGAATTTGCTGGGGTAGGTGATAACCGCATGTTGATTCTGGATTTGGCAGCGCTGGCTGATCCGGCGGATCGGCGTAGCTCGTGGCAACGTTTGTTTGATCAACCCCGTTACCTCAGAATCGATCCAAAGCTGCATCAACTGTTGCATTATGTTCAGCTTGAGTTACCCCAAGCCACTGCTAATCCATTGCTGATGCAGGCCTTAGGGCAGGTGGTGGTGCAGGCGTTACATCACCGTGTATTTGCCGATCAAAGCGTGCAGCAGATGTGGCAACGGCTGGATATGCAGCAGTTACAAACCTACGTCGCGCAGCATTTAGAACGGCGGATTGCCGTGGCTGAGTTGGCTGCGTTAATGCATCTGAGTGTTGGCCATTTTTATGCTTTGTTTAAACAGCAAACCGGCATGACCCCCCAGCGTTTTTTATTGCAACAACGCTTAGAAAAAGCCTTATTTTTATTGCGGGAAACCCAGCAACCCTTAGCAGTGGTGGCAGAAAATTGCGGCTTCTCCAGCCAAAGTGCGCTGACTAGTTGGCTGCGCAAGCACTATGGCATTACTCCTAGGGCCTTGCGACTATGCAGTCAGCCTCGGTAACACTTTAGTGGTAAATCAGAGAACCGGAGTAAAAAATCAGAGAATCCTGTAACGGTCGCCGTTAATAAATTGCTTACAGTGAAAATCATTCACGCTTGTCATGGCTTTCTGTGATGACTCACTGTAGGAGATGGATATGTTTCAGGCCCAAAGGCTGCTTAAGGGGTTACCCGAGTTATCAGCCGCTGCTTTTTTTCCGCAAATTAGTGCCAATTATGCCCCCGATGAGACTGCCTATTTAGAACAGCTGATCCAGCTGCTCAATACTCAAGAATCAGAAATCCAAGGGATTCAACAGCACACTCAACAGCTGATAGAGCAGGTGCGTGGGCAACAGCAAAAGGTCTCCTTATTAGATCAGTTGCTGCGGGAATATAGTTTAGATACCCAAGAAGGCTTAATGCTGATGTGCTTAGCTGAAGCACTGTTGCGGGTGCCGGATAAGTACAGCATGGATGCCTTAATCAGTGATCGCTTCAGTGCTGCGCAGTGGCAACAGCAGCTGGGGCAAAGTGACAGTTGGTTGGTTAATTTTGCAGCTTGGAGCTTGCGTCTAACCGGCAAACTGGTGCAGCCAACCCGCGCTTTAAGCGATCCACCCAGCATGATGCATCGGTTGTTAAGTCGCAGCGCCGAGCCGGTGATTCGTCAAGCCCTGCGTAAAGCGATGAAAATTATGGGTGAGCAATTTGTGCTAGGGCAAACCATGGCACAAGCGCTGCATAAGGGTAAACGCTGGGTAGCCAAAGGCTATGATTATTCCTTTGATATGTTGGGTGAGGCGGCGTTAACCGCAGCCGACGCCGCAGCCTACTGGGAAGATTACCGCGCAGCCATTGAGGCGGTGGGTCGCGCACAGTTAGCGACCAGCCATAATTATCCGTCGATTTCGATTAAGTTATCGGCGTTACATCCACGCTATGAAGTGGCGCAACAGCAGCGGGTGCTGAGCGAGCTGTTTACTCAGGTGCGGCGCCTTGCACTACAGGCAAAGCAGCAAGGGGTGGCAATCACCATTGATGCCGAAGAAGCTGATCGGTTAGAGCTGTCGCTGTTGTTATTTGAGCAATTAATTAAAGACCCTGAACTGAGCGGCTGGGGCCAGCTAGGAATAGTGGTGCAAGCTTACTCTAAGCGTTGTTTGCCGGTGTTGGTGTGGCTGACGTTACTGACTAAAGAGCAGGCCACGAGCATTCCTGTACGTTTGGTCAAGGGCGCCTACTGGGACACTGAGATTAAGCATAGTCAGGTCCAAGGTTTGGCTGGCTATCCGGTGTTTACGCGCAAAGAAGGCACCGATGTCTCGTATTTAGCCGCCGCACGCTTTTTGCTATCAGCGGCCACTGAAGGCGCACTCTACCCACAATTTGCTACCCATAATGCCCACACCGTTTGCAGTATTTTGCAGTTTGCCGGTCACCGTGCCTTTGAATTTCAGCGCCTGCATGGCATGGGCGATGCGCTCTATGATCAGCTGTTACAGCAACATCCCGGACAAGCGGTGCGGATTTATGCCCCGGTCGGTGCGCACCAAGAGCTATTGCCATACTTAGTGCGGCGCTTGCTGGAAAACGGCGCCAACTCTTCATTTGTGCATCAGTTGCAAGATCCACGAATTCCGATTGCTCAGCTGACTCAGCATCCGCTAACGCGCTTAAGCGCTTATCCCGCCTTGTATAACGACAAGATTGTATTACCGAGCCAAATTTTTTACGGCTTACGCACTAACTCCCAAGGAATCAATATGAACATTCAAGCACAGTGGTCGGCATTGGAGGCTGAGTTTAAACCGCAGCTCACTCGGCAGTGGCAAGCTGCACCGATGATTAATGGTGAGCCTTTAGTGGGGGAGCCACATACCGTGGTGTGTCCGTTTAATACTCAACAAGTGGTCGGGCAAGTACAGCTTGCTACGGCCAGTCAAGCGGCACAAGCCATGGCCGCTTTAGAGCAGGCTTGGCCGGCTTGGAATGCCACTGCCGTTGAGCAGCGAGCAGCTATTTTGCTGCGCTGCGCAGACTTACTGGAACAGCATCGGGCTGAGTTGATGGCTTTATGTTGTTTAGAAGCGGGTAAAAGTTTGCAAGATGGCATTGATGAAGTGCGCGAAGCCGTGGATTTTTGTCGCTATTACGCGCAACAAGCAGAGCAGCGTTTGCAGTCGAGTGAGTTATTAGGCCCCACCGGAGAGCGTAATACCTTGTTTTATCAGGGACGAGGAGTCTTTGCCTGTATTAGCCCGTGGAACTTTCCTTTGGCGATCTTCTTGGGGCAGATTAGCGCCGCCTTAGTGGCAGGCAATACCGTGTTAGCTAAGCCCGCCGAGCAAACCAGCTTAGTGGCCCAGCGTGCCATAGAGTTATTGTTTGAAGCGGGCTTACCCACTACAGCGCTGGCCTTTTTACCAGGCAGTGGCAATCAGTTGGGGGCAGTGTTTTGCCATGATGCTCGCTTAGCGGGGGTGTGCTTTACCGGTTCGACCCAAACCGCACGGCAAATCAATCAGCGCCTTGCGGATAAGCCTGGAATGATTGCCCGCTTAGTGGCTGAAACCGGTGGGCAAAATGCGATGATTGTTGACTCGACCGCCTTACCTGAACAAGTGGTGCAGGATGTGCTGGCCTCAGCCTTCACCAGTGCAGGGCAGCGTTGTTCAGCGCTACGGGTGCTGTATCTACAAGAAGAGATTGCTGACACAATTTTGCGTTTATTGACCGGGGCCTTACAAGAGTTAAGCCTTGGCCCAAGTTGTTTGCGTGAGACTGATGTCGGTCCGGTGATTGATCGCGCTGCCCAGCAACGCTTACTGCAACATATCGAGTTATTTCAACAGCAAGGTCGCCTGTTAGCTCAAGCCCCCTTGCCCAAAGGACTGCTCGATAGCGGCTATTTTGTCCAGCCGAGTGTGTTGCAGTTGGCGCATCTGTCAGAACTCAGTGAAGAGCACTTTGGCCCCATTTTGCATGTGCGCCGTTATCCCGCCCAGCAGTTAGCCGAAGTGCTGGAAGAGATTAACAGCAGTGGCTTTGGCTTGACCTTAGGCGTGCATAGCCGTAATCAGCAGACCGCTGACTTTATTGAGCAGCGGGCCAAAGTGGGCAATCTGTACGTTAATCGCAACCAAATTGGTGCTGCGGTAGGGGTGCAGCCGTTTGGTGGCCAAGGCCTATCTGGTACTGGGCCCAAAGCCGGTGGCCCAAACTACTTGTTCAGCTTTATTACCGAGCGGGTAACCACCACTAATACTGCCGCCATTGGTGGCAATGCCTCGTTGTTATCGTTACAGGGCTGAGCTTGATACAGCCAGCCCTAGGAGTGCAACCCAGCGACCGCCACCTGTGAGTCGGTCGCTGCATAACAATAAAATAAGGTGATCATAATGAATGTTTCTACACCGACGTTAGTGACCTTTGCCCTCTATATTGGGCTGATGTTATTTATTGGCTTTTGGGCTTGGCGCTCAACTAAAAACTTTTCCGACTACATTTTAGGTGGCCGCAGCTTAGGCAGTTTTGTTACGGCCATGTCGGCTGGCGCCTCGGATATGAGCGGTTGGCTATTGATGGGCTTACCTGGGGCCATCTTTGTGGCTGGCTTATCGCAAAGCTGGATTGCCATCGGCTTGGTCACTGGCGCTTGGCTTAATTGGCTATTTGTTGCCGGACGGTTACGGGTGCACACCGAGTTTAATCACAACGCCTTAACCTTGCCCGACTACTTTACTCACCGTTTTGAAGATCACAGCCATGTGTTGCGGATTCTATCGGCCACCGTAATTTTGCTGTTTTTCACCCTGTACTGCGCCTCAGGCGTGGTGGCCGCAGCCCGCTTATTTGAAAGTACCTTTGGCCTAGATTACAGCGTGGCAATCTGGCTAGGCGCAGCTGCGACGGTAATTTATGTGTTTATTGGCGGTTTTTTAGCCGTTAGTTGGACTGATACGGTACAAGCGATGTTGATGATTTTTGCATTGCTGATTACGCCGATTTTTGTGTTATTAGCCTTGGGCGATTTACCCAGCACCCTGCTCAGTATTGAACAGGTTAATCCCAGCCATTTTGATATGTTCCATGGGCTGAGTGCGGTGGCGATTATTTCATTATTGGGCTGGGGTTTGGGCTACTTTGGCCAGCCGCATATCTTAGTGCGCTTTATGGCCGCCGAATCGGTTAGCACCATTCCTAATGCACGGCGGATTAGTATTAGCTGGATGCTGCTGACCTTAGCGGGTGCGGTGGCCGTAGGCTTTTTTGGCACTGCCTATTTTGCCCAGCATCCCGAGCAAGCAGGACTGGTGAGCGGTAACAGTGAGCGGGTGTTTTTAGAGTTGGCCAAAATTTTATTTAATCCGTGGGTAGCTGGCGTTATTTTAGCTGGGGTATTGGCCGCCGTAATGAGCACCTTAAGCTGCCAGCTGCTGGTGAGTTCCAGTGCCATCACTGAGGACTTTTATAAAGCTTTTTTGCGCAAAAATGCCTCCCAGCGTGAATTAGTTTGGGTGGGACGGTTAATGGTCTTGGGGGTGGCATTACTGGCAATTTATTTGGCGGCTGATCCCAACAGTAAAGTGCTGGATATTGTGTCTTACGCTTGGGCTGGGTTTGGCGCGGCCTTTGGTCCGGTAATTTTACTGTCGGTTACTTGGCCACGGATGACGCGCAATGGTGCGGTGGCCGGTATTTTGGTCGGGGCTTTAACCGTGGTGCTGTGGAAGCAGTTCATTGATCTAGGCCTGTATGAAATTATTCCTGGCTTTGCCTTGGCTAGTGTGGCGATCATTGTTGTCAGCTTGCTCGGTAAGCCGCCGGCTGCCAGTATTCAGCAACGCTTTGCCCAAGCTGATCAGGTGTTTAAGCAAGGCTAAATCAATAGCGCCCAAGCACTCATTGGCTTGGGCGTTGCGGGTTACTGAGTCGGCGCTTGAGTTGTCATATCGCTGTAACTTCAACCACCTAAGCTGTGGCTCATTCCAAGAACCTATTGAGCTAGGAACCCTGTATGAGCCAGTTTGAATTGCAAGATGAGCGTAATCATCCACGTCCCGAAACCCCAGAATTTACCCAGATGGTTGAACGGGGTTTATCCCGTCGCCGCTTTTTAGGTGGGGCAGGTGCTGCTTTAGGTGCTGCGGCCTTTTTTAGTATGACCCCGGTCACCAAAGCGGTTGCGGCAGCCCTAGCGCCTAGCGGCAGCCCGTTATTAGGTTTTAAAGCAGTGGCCGCCAGTACTGCCGATACCGTGACCGTGCCAGAAGGTTACCAAGTGAAACGTTTGATTTCTTGGGGCGATCCACTGTTTTCTAAGGTGGCCGCTTTTAGTGATCAGGTGAAAAATAATACCGCTGCCGATCAAGCAGGCCAGTTTGGTGATAACACCGATGGCATGAGCTTATTTCCGTTAACCGCTGACAGCGCTATTTTGGCGGTGAATAACGAGTACACCAACTATGAGTTGATGTTTGAGCACCAAGGGAAAAATATGAGCGCCGCCGATGTGCGCTATGCTCAAGCGGCCCATGGGGTTTCAGTGCTGACCTTAGTTAAGCAAGCAGGCGGCTGGCGGGTACAGCAAGACGGTAAATACAATCGCCGGATTGATGCCAACACGCCGATGCGCATCAGTGGGCCAGCCAAAGGCCATGCCTTATTGCAAACCCATGCTGACCCTAAAGGCGAGTTAGTTCTAGGCACCTTTAATAACTGCGCCAATGGGCAAACCCCTTGGGGCACTTATCTGACCTGTGAAGAAAACTTTAATGGCTATTTTGGCAGTGATCAGCCGCTAGAACTTTCCGAGAGTTTTAAACGTTATGGAATTGCCGCCGAAGATGCCGGTTACAGCTGGTATAAGTTTGATCAGCGGTTTGATTTAGCTAAAGAACCCAACGAGCCCAATCGTTTTGGCTGGGTAGTGGAGATTGATCCCCATAACCCCGAATCACAGCCGGTTAAGCGCACGGCTTTAGGCCGCTTTAAGCACGAAAATGCTGAGTTAGTTATCGCCGAAGATGGCCATGTGGTGGTTTATCTAGGGGATGACGAGCGTGGTGAGCATATTTACCGCTTTGTTAGCCGCGATAAATACAATCCCCAGGATCAGGCCGCCAACCGTGACTTGTTAGATGCCGGTACTTTATCGGTGGCTAAATTTAACGAAGATGGCAGTGGTCAATGGATTAGCCTAGAGCATGGGCAAAATGGTTTAACCGCAGCTAATGGTTTTGCTAGCCAAGCCGACATCTTAATTAATACCCGTTTAGCCGCTACCCAAGTGGGAGCTACCACCATGGATCGTCCGGAGTGGGTTGCAGCGCACCCCCACGAGCCGATGGTGTTCTGTACTCTGACCAACAATAAAAACCGTGGCCTGAAAGACAATCAGCCAGTGGATGGCCCTAATCCACGTGCCGAAAACCACTACGGGCAAATTGTGCGTTGGGTGCCACGTGCAGGGCAACATACGGCCGAGCAGTTTGACTGGGATTTATTCTTAATTGCGGGTAACCCGACCGTGCATGCGGGCACGCCCTATGCTGGGTCGAGCAATATTACCGCCGACAACATGTTTAACAGCCCCGATGGCATTACCTTTGATGAGGGTGGGCGGCTGTGGATCCAGTCCGATGGGAACTATTCCAACGAAGGCGATTTTGCTGGTCAAGGCAATAACCAAATGCTCTGTGCGGATCCTAAAACCGGAGAGGTGCGCCGTTTCTTAACTGGACCGGTTGCCTGTGAAATTACTGGATTGGCCTTTAGCCCTGATCAAAAAACGATGTTTGTTGGGGTGCAACATCCGGGTGAGGAATTAGCGCCTTCGCATTTCCCCTTCGGCGGCAATAGCGTGCCGCGCTCGAGCATTATGCTGGTGACCCGTAAGGATGGCGGGGTGATTGGTGCTTAATTTGGATTGCATAGGGAATTAAGCGCAGGGAATAAGCATTAGGGAAATAACCTAAGGGTATAGGTAGTGGCATCGGTTAGGGAAGAAGGATGCAAGCGGGCAAGGAAGCCCGCTTTTTTGTGCCTGGGTAAAACTAAATGAGTGTACTTTCCTCCCTTTGGGCTGCTTGAGTCCTGTTGCCCTTGGCTGTGGTTTAGAAACATTGAAAACAAGAAAAAAACCAGATTCAGTGGCATAATCGAGCCTTTCTTTGGATTACTACCCTTTGAGTACAGACAAGCGGCCGATGAATATTCTTATTGTTGGACCAAGCTGGGTTGGCGATATGGTCATGGCGCAAACCCTATTCATAGCCTTAAAACAGCAGCATCCAGACTGTCAGATCGATGTGTTAGCGCCTAATTGGAGCCGTCCGCTGCTAGAGCGGATGCCCGAAGTGCGTCAAGCCCTTAGTTTTCCTTTAGGGCATGGGGTGTTGGACTTGAAAACCCGGCGCCAATTGGGACAGCAGCTGAAAAATCAATACGATCAGGCGATTTTGCTGCCTAACTCGTTAAAGTCTGCGCTGACGCCATTTTTTGCTCGTATTCCTAAGCGCACTGGCTGGAAGGGTGAAATGCGCTACGGTTTATTGAATGACCTGCGCCATCTGGATAAAGACCGCTACCCCTTAATGATTGAGCGCTTTATGGCGCTGGCTTACGCACCAGGTACCGAGCTACCTAAACCTTATCCGCGTCCGAGCTTACATATTGATCCGGCCCAGCGGCAGCAGGCATTAACAGAACTTAACCTAGTACTGGATCGTCCCGTGCTGGCGCTGTGTCCTGGGGCCGAGTTTGGTGAGGCCAAGCGTTGGCCTGCGTCAGCCTATGCGGAAGTGGCCGAGGCTAAAATTCGCCAAGGCTGGCAGGTGTGGATCTTTGGTTCAGAAAAAGATCACCTCAGTGGTGAGCATATTCAACAGCTGTTGATTCCTGGGTTACGTGAAGAAGTGACGAATATTGCCGGTCAAACCTCCCTCGCCCAAGCGATTGATTTAATGTCCTGCGCTGAGGCAGTGGTAAGTAATGACTCGGGATTAATGCACGTGGCCGCGGCCCTGAACCGACCTTTGGTGGCGGTATACGGCTCAACTTCACCGGACTTTACTCCGCCCTTAGCCGATCAAGTCGAAATTGTTCGTTTAGGCTTAGATTGCAGTCCTTGTTTTCAGCGTACCTGTCGCTTTGGTCATTATGACTGCTTGAAAAATCTACCAGCGAGTTTGGTGATTGCTGCTTTAGAGCGTTTAACAGTGACGCCGATTCAATTGCAAGAGAGCGAACTGTAGTGCGTGTGTTATTAATTAAAACCTCGTCGTTGGGCGATGTAATTCATACCTTGCCTGCATTAACCGATGCCCAGCGAGCCATACCTGGCATTCAGTTTGATTGGGTAGTGGAAGAAGGCTTTGCCGAAATCCCCAGTTGGCACCCCGCAGTGGCAGAAGTGATTCCCGTAGCGATTCGACGCTGGCGCAAACAGCTGTGGCAAACCTACAAAAGTGGTGAGTGGCGGGCCCTAAAGCAGCGGATTAAACAGCAGTCTTATGATTTAACCATTGATGCCCAAGGGTTACTCAAAAGTGCTTGGCTGACGCGTTTTAACTTAGCGCCAGTGGCCGGCTTTGATAAACAGTCGGCGCGCGAATCTGTGGCCAGTTATTTTTATGATGCCAAATATCAGGTGGCAACGGATCTCCACGCAGTTGAGCGAACCCGGCGTCTATTTGCTTTGGCACTGGGTTATTCGATTACCGGCAAGGCCGCCGAGTATGGGTTGCAAACGCGGCATAAAGCGCTTGCCCAGCCTTACGTGATGTTCTTACATGGCACCACTTGGCCAAGCAAGCACTGGCCAGAGCAGTATTGGCGACACCTAGCTGAGCAGCTTAATAGCCAAGGGATCGCCGTGCACCTCGCTTGGGGGAATGCTGCCGAGCAGCAGCGGGCCGAGCGGATTGCCCATGAACTGGAGCAGGTTACTGTGTTACCGCAGTTAAACTTGGCCGGGGTGGCCGATGAAATTGCCAATGCTACCGCCTGTGTAGCCGTTGATACCGGACTTGGGCATTTAGCCGCAGCGTTAGATGTACCAACCATCTCATTGTATGGTCCCACCTTACCGGGGCGAGTTGGCGCCTATGGCAAGGGGCAAATTCATTTATGTGCCGAGCATCCGTTAGCCGGTAAAGGTGATCGCCAATTACCGTGCTTTGATGACCTTACCCCCGATAAGGTGCTGCAGCATTTACAGCCCTTACTCCAGCCCACCACCGGGAGCGCTGCTCCCACCGCTAGTGAGTAATTCATGCAGCTCGCCTTTATTTTATATAAGTACTTTCCCTTTGGTGGTTTGCAGCGCGATTTTATGCGCATCGCCTTAGAGTGCCAGCGCCGCGGCCATCACATACGGGTCTATACCTTAATTTGGGAAGGCGAAATTCCTCCAGGGTTTGATGTGCGGATTCCGCAAGTTAAAGCGTGGGCTAATCATCGGCGTAATCAGAAGTTTTATCAGTGGCTGCAGGCCGATATGGCTCAGTCGCCAGTGGATCGGGTGATAGGTTTTAACAAAATGCCCGGACTCGATTGGTATTACGCTGCCGATGGCTGCTATGAAGACAAAGCCCAAACTCTGCGTAACCCTTGGTACAAATACAGCGGCCGTTATAAGCACTTTGCCGCCTATGAGCGGGCGGTATTTGCCCCAGAGCACGCCACCGAGATCTTAATGATTTCTGAAGTGCAGCAGCCGTTATTTATCAAGCATTATCAAACCCAAGCTGAGCGCTTTCATCTATTGCCACCGGGGATTGCCACCGATCGTCAGGCTCCCGCCAATGCTGCCGAGCTACGTGCAGCTTTTCGCCAAGAGTTTCAGCTGGCCGATGATCAGTTATTACTCCTGCAGGTAGGTTCTGGCTTTAAAACCAAAGGCTTGGACCGCAGTTTAAAGGCCTTGGCCAGTTTGCCAGCAGCGCTTAAGGCTAAAACTCGGTTTATTGTGATTGGGCAAGATGACCCCAAACCTTTTTTATTGCAGATTAAGGCGCTGGGATTATCCCAGCAGGTGCAGATTTTAAAAGGGCGCAGCGATATTCCGCGGTTTTTATTGGGTGCTGATTTATTGATTCACCCAGCCTATAACGAAAATACCGGTACCGTGTTATTAGAAGCCTTGGTCGCCGGGCTGCCGGTATTGGTCACCGATATTTGTGGCTATGCCCACTACATTAGCGAAGCCGATGCTGGACGGGTATTGCCTAGCCCATTTCAGCAGGTGGCGCTGAATCAGGCTCTAGCTGAAATATTGGAAAATGACTCGGCGCGGCTGCGTTGGTCACAGAATGGGGTAAACTACGGGCAAACGGCTGACTTATATTCGATGCCCGAATACGCAGCTGACCTTATTCTTGCGGAGCCAGCATGAGTTTATTGTTACAGGCACCTTTTAACCAATTATGGCAGGGACAAGATCCTTTTACTGCGGTTGAGCAGCTGCAAGGTGAGGTGTACCGTGAACTAGAAGGGCGGCGAACCCTACGTACCGAAGTGGCGGGTGCCGGTTACTTTGTTAAAATTCACCGCGGTATTGGCTGGGGTGAAATTATTAAAAACTTGCTAACGGCTAAGTTACCGGTCTTAGGTGCCGAGCAAGAATTGCAAGCAATCAAGCGCCTGACCCAAGCCCAAGTGCCGACCATGACCGCCGTGGCCTATGGTAAGCGCGGGCTTAATCCAGCCCGCCAGCACTCATTTATCATTACCGAAGAGTTAGCGCCAACCATTAGTTTGGAAGACTACTCCCTTAACTGGCAGAACCAGCCACCGGAGCCTGCATTAAAGCGTGCGCTGATTCAGCGAGTCGCTGAGATGGTGGGGGCGATGCACCGGGCCGGAGTGAATCACCGCGATTGCTATATTTGCCATTTTTTATTGCATACCGATCAGCCAATTCGTGCCGAGCAGTTTCGCTTATCGGTGATTGATTTGCATCGCGCGCAAACCCGTGCGCGCACTCCGGTGCGCTGGCGCAACAAAGACCTTGCCGCGCTGTATTTTTCGGCCTTAGAAATTGGCTTAACCGAGCGCGATAAATTGCGCTTTTTGCGCCATTATTTTCAGCAGCCATTACGTCAGGTCTTGGCTCAAGAAGCTAAGCTGTTGGCTTGGTTACAAGTAAAGGCCGATAAAC
Organism: Thiopseudomonas alkaliphila; assembly: GCF_001267175.1. Classification (NCBI taxonomy): domain Bacteria; kingdom Pseudomonadati; phylum Pseudomonadota; class Gammaproteobacteria; order Pseudomonadales; family Pseudomonadaceae; genus Thiopseudomonas; species Thiopseudomonas alkaliphila. The sequence goes on from NZ_CP012358.1 coordinate 2,344,710, forward strand.
TGTATCAGCGTAAACAGCGTTATGGAGATGCGCTCTAATGCTGTGGCAGTTAAGCGCGGAGTATCAGTCGCTGGCAGCAGAGTTTGGCAGCTTAGAGGCGGTGTTTGCTCTTGAGGGTGAGCGCATTACCCATGATCCTATTTCTGAGCTAATAAAAGTCACTCGCCAAGGGGTGGATTTTTATGTCAAACGCTACCGCAATAATGGCAAAGGGCTAAGGGCTTGGTTGCCGACCACGCGGATTCAGGCCGAGTGGCAGAACTTACAACGCTTTAAACAGTGGGGCATTGC